>NZ_JAOWIA010000057.1:131484-347537 GCF_030332345.1 Citrobacter sp. Cpo221 | reverse complement strand
ACCCTCTTACTCAATTCGCCCAGGATGATATCTTTCGCACCGGGCAGACCATCAAAATTCCTTTTGTCATAAACGAGTTCCACGAACATTGCTCATTGCTCCTTTACTGGATGGATATACAGTATTTATACTGTGTTTTTATCCGGTATTCAAGAGAGGGCGTAAACATGGGCTTTCCTTCACCTGCGGCAGATTATGTTGAAACACGAATCTCCCTCGATCAGCAGCTAATCAGTCAGCCCGCAGCGACTTATTTCATGCGGGCATCGCGTTCACATTTCAGGGAAGGGATAATCCAGGGAGCGTTGCTTGTTGTGGATGCGTCACTTACTGCCTGCGATGGTTCACTGCTGATATGTGCAATCGACGGGGAATTCAGGATCAAGCGATATAGAACTCACCCTCAGCCCCACTTGGTTAATCTGGAGAACGGGAGAAGAGAGGCGCTGCCAGTAGATGATGACGGCTACAGTTCTGCACCCGCTATATTCGGGGTTATCACGTACATCATTAATGATGCCAGGAATGCGGAGTTTGATGACTGCCCGGTGATGTGAGCACATCACTGTTAAGTGAAGTATGAAGTGTGGTTACGTGGTTGAGGTTAATTATCATTTCTGTCTGGATTGTTAGACAAACCAATCCCTACTTTTACCGCAGCGAACAACATGATGCACAGAGTGGTAATCACGGCAAATACCAATGAGAGACTAGTAATCATAGGGCTTCTTAATGTCAGATGAATTCTATTGTCAGACAACTGTATAGAGAAAAGGTTCCTGGCAATTATCGTGCTTGCTACTCAAGAGGATATTACAATCCGATAGATCGTAGTTGGCTGGTGATCTGTCGATAGTTTCACCCCAATAATTCCCCGGAGTTTCCCCGTACAGAAAACAGACATAAAAAAACCAGCCGTAACAGGCTGGTTCTTAAAGGATTTTTGGTCGGCACGAGAGGATTTGAACCTCCGACCCCCGACACCCCATGACGGTGCGCAACCATTTCAATGGCAGCTATGTGCCAGGAGCGGACGTTATGAAAAGAGTAATGAGTAATTTCGAGTAGTGGCATTAGTACTCAAATGAAGCACCAGTCATAGCTTTTAAAAACTTACAAAGGTCATCCCCTGCATCCTCAATAGTATGAAAACTAACAGAGTCTACACATCCCGATTCACGCTCATTAAGACGCGCAATGAATAGCGGTGTTGGATCTTGTCCTGTTAGGCTTCTGAACCTGACAGCATCAACACGCCAGCGATACATTTCTCCATATCGCTGTACTCCCCTGATGCCTGTACTGGTGTTTTTCGTGGCTTTAATAGAAATTGGCATAACAGATTACCTATGAGCTGAAATGACAGCCATGGCTGCATAGTTGTCGTAGAATTTTACAGAAACTACTTAATCGCTACAGCTTTAATAACCATATTTATTGTCGCTAGCTGCTGTGATTTCATTCCACAGGAAATGGCCGCCCCTCGCTCAAAGCAGACGTTTTTCCTGCCGCATCGTACATTAACGCATAGTTTGTATTAACTCTGGTCATTGATTTTTCACATTCCCAACTGCACGCGTCACGGCATGCCATATAAATTTATCAGCCGGTACGGAACCATCGGCCGCAATTTCCGCAGCTTCTTTCCCTCCAACGTCCTGCCTCATCCATTCGCGAGCAGCATCTGGTGACAGTACCAGTGGCCGCCTGTCGTGAATATCTACCAGTCCTTTGTCTGCAGCAACCGTCACTATCAGGAATCCTTCTGCTTCATCTCCACGTTCGAATGGTGTGCTGCCGATTGCCGCCATGAATATCGGCTGGCCATCGGCTCGATGAATGAAGTAGGGCTGCTTTTTGTCACCTTCCTTTTTCCATTCATACCAGCCATCAGCAAAGCAAATTGCACGACCATGCTGCCAGAGTGGTTTAAACATTCTGCTGGTGGCCGCAGTTTCAGACCGTGCGTTAATGAGCGGCGGTTTATCCCACCAACCGGGGGCATATCCCCAGATAACTGGATCAAGATGCAACTGCTCATCACGTTCGCTAAGAAGCAGAACTTTTGTTCCTGGCGCTACGTTGAATCTTCCGATGGGTTCTGGATCGTATGGAATGTCGCGTTCTGATTCATCAGCGAGAAAGGCGAGGTAGTCTTCACGCGTCATTGACTGTGAAAAACGTCCACACATAGATACCTCCAGTCTTAAGACTGAAAGTATAGGCACTCAATGAATATCTGAGAAGCTAGAGCAATGACGTTTATGGGGCATGCTCGACGGAATTATATAGCTGATTTGTTCTGGAACATGGATGGTTCCTGGTGTTAGCTAAATTCAGTCATGGGGCATGGATGGGGCAAAAGTGGTCTGTGAAGTTCGTTAAAGTTCATTAACTCTGACTTTCATCGATCTCGCTCATCCCTTGTTTTATGCGCTCCTGGACGATCTTTATCGATTTTAAAAACTATGAGTACATATTATGAAAATGTAGCAAAAAGGGTGTTTGTGCCTGAAAAGATGAACATTCTGCGTAGCGCGATTTACGCAACAGGAATAGACTGAAGCCGAGACTCTATTAAAGATGCTAAAGGTTTTTTTATGACACAACAGCCACAAGCCAAATACCGTCACGACTATCGTGCGCCGGATTACCAGATTACTGATATTGACTTGACCTTTGACCTGGATGCTGAAAAAACCGTGGTCACCGCAGTGAGCCAGGCTGTCCGTCATGGCGCGTCCGATGTGCCCCTGCGCCTGAATGGCGAAGATCTGACCCTGGTGTCGATCCACGTGAACGACGAGCCGTGGACAGAGTATAAAGAAGAAGAGGGCGCTCTGGTCATTAGTCAGTTGCCGGAACGTTTTACGCTGCGTATCGTGAATGAAATTAGCCCGGCGGCCAATACCGCGCTGGAAGGGCTGTACAAGTCTGGCGACGCGCTGTGCACCCAGTGTGAAGCGGAAGGTTTCCGCCATATTACCTGGTATCTCGACAGGCCTGATGTCCTGGCGCGTTTTACCACCAAAATTATCGCCGATAAAACCCAATATCCGTTCCTGCTCTCCAACGGTAACCGTGTGGCGCAGGGCGAACTGGAAAATGGTCGTCACTGGGTACAGTGGCAGGATCCGTTCCCGAAACCGTGCTATTTGTTTGCGCTGGTGGCCGGTGATTTTGACGTCCTGCGCGACACTTTTACTACCCGTTCCGGGCGTGAAGTGGCGCTGGAACTTTACGTCGATCGCGGTAATCTGGATCGCGCGCTGTGGGCGATGACCTCGCTGAAAAACTCCATGAAATGGGATGAAGAGCGCTTTGGCCTCGAGTATGACCTCGACATCTATATGATTGTCGCCGTGGATTTCTTCAATATGGGCGCGATGGAGAATAAAGGTCTGAACATCTTTAACTCCAAATATGTGCTGGCACGTACCGATACCGCCACCGACAAAGACTACCTCGATATTGAGCGCGTTATCGGTCATGAGTATTTTCACAACTGGACCGGCAACCGTGTGACCTGCCGTGACTGGTTCCAGTTGAGCCTGAAAGAAGGCTTAACCGTGTTCCGCGATCAAGAGTTCAGTTCCGATCTCGGCTCACGCGCGGTAAACCGCATCAGCAATGTGCGCACCATGCGTGGTCTGCAGTTTGCTGAAGATGCCAGCCCGATGGCGCATCCTATCCGTCCGGATATGGTCATTGAAATGAACAACTTCTATACCCTGACCGTGTATGAAAAGGGCGCTGAAGTGATTCGTATGATCCACACCCTGCTCGGTGAGGCTAACTTCCAGAAAGGGATGCAACTGTACTTTGAGCGTCATGACGGCAGTGCTGCAACCTGTGATGATTTCGTGCAGGCGATGGAAGATGCTTCTAACGTTGATCTCTCCCATTTCCGCCGCTGGTACAGTCAGTCCGGTACGCCGATTCTGACCGTGCGTGATGACTACAATCCGTCAACTGAGCAGTACACGCTGACGATCAGCCAGCGCACGCCGGCCACGCCGGATCAGGCCGAAAAACAGCCGCTGCATATTCCTTTCGCCCTCGAGTTGTATGACAACGAAGGGAAAGTGATCCCGCTACAAAAAGGCGGGCACCCGGTGAATTCTGTACTCAACGTCACCCAGGCAGAGCAGACGTTTGTCTTTGATAACGTCTACTTCCAGCCGGTTCCGGCGCTGCTGTGCGAATTCTCCGCGCCGGTAAAACTGGAATACAAATGGAGCGATCAGCAGCTGACCTTCCTGATGCGTCATGCGCGTAACGATTTCTCTCGTTGGGACGCGGCGCAAAGCCTGCTGGCGACCTATATTAAGCTTAACGTTGCCCGTCATCAGCAGGGACAACCGCTGTCGCTGCCGGTACACGTGGCTGATGCATTCCGCGCAATTTTACTGGATGAGAAAATCGATCCGGCGCTGGCGGCAGAGATCCTGACGCTGCCTTCAGTAAATGAAATAGCTGAACTGTTCGACATCATCGATCCGGTGGCGATAACCGAAGTACGCGAAGCATTAACCCGCACGCTGGCGGCCGAACTGGCAGATGAATTCCTCGCCATCTATAACGCTAATCATCTTGATGAGTACCGCGTTGAGCATGCCGATATTGGCAAGCGTACGCTGCGTAACGCCTGCCTGCGTTTCCTGGCCTTTGGCGAAACCCATCTGGCTGACACGCTGGTAAGCAAGCAGTATCGTGAAGCGAACAATATGACCGATGCGCTGGCGGCGCTATCCGCGGCAGTAGCGGCGCAGCTGCCATGTCGCGACGCGCTAATGCAAGAGTATGATGATAAGTGGCATCATGACGGTCTGGTGATGGACAAATGGTTTATCCTGCAATCCACCAGCCCGGCGAAAAACGTGCTGGAAACCGTACGCGGCCTGCTGAAGCATCGCTCTTTCAGTATGAGTAACCCGAACCGAATCCGTTCGCTGATCGGTGCCTTTGCAGGTAGCAACCCGGCGGCATTCCATGCGGAAGATGGTAGTGGATATCAGTTCCTGGTCGACATGTTGACTGAGCTTAATAGTCGTAACCCGCAGGTGGCGTCACGTCTGATTGAGCCGCTGATTCGCTTAAAACGTTATGATGCAAAACGTCAGGCGAAAATGCGTGCGGCGCTGGAAAAGCTGAAAGGTCTGGAGAATCTCTCAGGCGATCTGTTCGAGAAGATCTCTAAAGCGTTAGCCTGATAATATTGCCGGATGGGTCCGGCCTACCATTCACGCGTAGGCCGGATAAGCGGTAGCGCCATCCGGCATTTTTAACCCTGCTTGCGTAACTGAACTTCATTGTCGCCACGCTGCATAACCCGGTTCAACACTTCCGCTTCCAGATCGGCTAACCGTCCCGATCCCAAACGGCGGGGGCGCTGAATATCCACCGTAAGATCCAGTCCGATTTTTCCGTCCTCAATCAGCAACACGCGATCGGCCATTGCCACCGCTTCACTGACGTCATGAGTGACCAGCAGTACGGTAAAGCCGTGCTCTTGCCATAAAGAGACGATCAGATCCTGCATTTCAAGGCGGGTTAGGGCATCCAGAGCGCCGAGGGGTTCATCCAGCAGCAGCAAACCGGGGCGATGAATTAATGCCCGTGCCAGGGCTACACGCTGTTTTTGTCCACCGGATAGCGCAGCCGGCCATTCGTGAGCACGACTCTCCAGCCCAACGGCGGCCAGCGCATCTCGGGCCGCATCGCGCCACTGACCTTTCAGACCCAGGCCCACATTATCGATAACCGTCTTCCATGGCAGCAGACGCGCATCCTGGAACATCATACGCGTATCATCCTGAATTTCCGCCAGTGGGGTGGTTCCGGCAAGTAATGCGCCTGAGGTCGGCGATTCCAGCCCTGCCAGCAGACGCAGCAACGTACTTTTACCACCGCCGCTGCGGCCAACCACGGCAACAAACTGTCCGGCCGGAATATGCAAATCTAACTGATTGAGCACCGTATTGGCGGCGTATTGTTTTGTCACGGCGCTCAGCAATAGCGGCGTACCCTGGTTCAAGCGAGCGGTATTCATACGGTAGCCTCCTTTACATGGTAAGCCGGGTGCCAGCGTAGCCAGACTCGCTCCAGCAATTGGGCGCTGACGTCGGCAAGTTTGCCGAGCAAGGCGTAGAGAATAATGGCCACCACGACCACATCGGTTTGCAGAAATTCGCGGGCGTTCATCGCCAGGTAACCAATACCAGCATTGGCAGAAATGGTTTCTGCCACAATCAGCGTCAGCCACATCAGACCGAGAGCAAAACGTACGCCGACCATAATCGAGGGCAGGGCGCCGGGGAGGATCACATGAACAAACAGTGAAAAGCCGGATAATCCATAGCTGCGCGCCATTTCTACCAGTGCACGATCGATACTACGAATCCCATGCCAGGTGTTGATGTAAATCGGGAACAGCGTGCCCAACGCAACGAGAAAGATCTTGGCGGATTCATCAATGCCGAACCACAGAATCACCAGCGGGATCAGCGCCAGATGCGGTACGTTACGCAGCATCTGCACTGAGGTATCCAGCAGACGTTCTCCCCAACGCGAAAGACCGCTGATCAGTCCCAGCGTCAGGCCAATCGATCCACCGATGGAGAATCCGATTAGCGCGCGCCAGGAACTGATGGCCAGATGCTGCCAAAGCTCGCCGCTGGCGGAAAGCGTCCAGAAGGCTTCGATAACACCCTCCGGAGAGGGCAGGATGCGAGTGGACAGCCAGCCCATTGAAGATGCGAGCTGCCAGAGCGCCACCAGACCTACCGGTAAAAACCAGGGCGCGAGGCGTAATAACCATCTGTTTTTCGGCGTTGCCATTAGCCGCTCCTTAGCTTTGCGCGACTTTGCGCGGGATAAATTCGTTTGCTACCGCTTCACCTTGTTGTTGCAGGTATTGCGGCTGCGGAATTTCCGGTATAGCAACATCCAGATGCGGGAACAGCAGCTCGCCAACCTTGTATGCCTCTTCCAAATGTGGGTATCCGGACAACACAAAGCTGTCGATTCCCAGCGCGGCATACTCGTTGATACGCGCCGCGACAGTCGGACCATCTCCGACCAGCGCGGTACCCGCGCCACCGCGTACCAGTCCAACGCCTGCCCACAGGTTCGGACTAATTTCCAATTTGTCGCGTTTACCATTGTGCAGTGCAGCCATTCGCTGCTGACCAACCGAATCCGTTCTTGAGAAGGCGTCCTGGGCTTTGGCAATGGTGTCGTCATCCAGGTGGGCTATCAGACGATCCGCTGCCTGCCACGCCTCGTGGGTTGTCTCCCGTACGATCACATGCAGACGAATACCAAAGCGGATCTTGCGCCCGAGCGCCGCTGCTTTGGCCCGCACCTGTTCAATCTTCGCTTTCACCTGTTCCGGCGGCTCGCCCCAGGTCAGATAGAGATCAACCTGCTCGGCAGCAAGGTCTTGTGCGACATCAGACGAGCCGCCGAAATAAAGCGGTGGCCGGGGTTGTTGTACGGGAGGGAAAAGCAGCTTCGCGCCGCGGACATGAATATGTTTGCCGTTGAAATCCACCGTTTCACCTTGCAGCAAGCGCCGCCAGACCTGAGTAAATTCAGCAGAGGCTTCATATCGTTCTGTGTGATCGAGGAACACACCGTCACCTGCCAGCTCCTGTGGATCGCTGCCGGTCACCAGGTTAAATAACGCCCGGCCATTTGAGAGTCTGTCGAGCGTCGCAGCCTGACGTGCGGCAACCGTTGGCGAGGTGACGCTTGGGCGCAGCGCGACCAGAAACTTTAATCTCTGGGTGACCGGGATCATCGAAGCGGCGACCAGCCAGGCATCTTCGCAAGAGCGACCGGTTGGGATCAGGACGCCGGTAAATCCAAGACGATCGGCCGTTTGCGCGATTAGTTGCAGATAACTGTGATCGACCGGGCGCGAACCTTCTTCCGTTCCAAGATAATGACCGTCACCGTGGGTGGGTAAAAACCAGAACATATTCAGACTCATAATTTTTCTCCTGCCTGCTGGGTGGGTTGCCAGATACGCTGGCGAATATCGATTTTTTTCGGCACCAAACGGTTGTCATAAAACAAATCGGCGGTTTGTTGTTGCAGGGCAGCAACGGAGGCGTTGACTGGCACAATGGTGGTTGGCGGACGGTGATCCAGATAAGACGCAATCACCGGTTCGGGCAGCCCCATGGTTTTGGCCAGCAGGGTAATGCTTTGCTGGCGCTGGTTGAGCGTTAACGCATCGGCCTGGCTAAAGGTATCCAGTACGCCAAGTACAAAAGCGCTATTTTTCTCGGCATAAGGACGGGCGGCGAGATAAAACGAACCGGTTTGCTTGAGGTCTGAGCCGTCCTTCAGTACGCGTACATCACCTTGCAGTAACGCGGCGGAATAATAGGGATCCCAGATAGCCCACGCATCAACGTTCCCTTGCTGAAAGGCCGCTCGCGCATCGGCGGGAGTCAGATACGTCGGTTGAATATCGGTAAATTTCAGTCCGGCCTGTTGCAGCGCCCGGAGCAGTAAATTGTGGGCGCTGGAGCCTTTCTGGAAGGCGACTTTATGTCCTTTAAGCTGCGCGACGCTCTGAATTGGGCTATTTTTTGGCACCAGAATCACTTCGGCTTTCGGTTTGGGCGGCTCGACGCCCACGTAAACCAGATCGGCCCCGGCTGCCTGGGCGAAAATCGGCGGAATGTCACCGGTACTGCCGAGATCGATACTGCCGATATTGAGTGCTTCCAGCATTTGCGGTCCAGCCGGGAATTCGACCCACGAGATTTTAGTCTGCGGATAGCGTTTCTCGAGTAGCTGATGGCTTTTGGCCAGCACCATACTGACGCTTCCTTTCTGGTAACCAATACGCATAGCATCGGGGGCCGATTCTGCGGCATGCCCCAGAGTTGACAGCGACAACAACCCGGTCAGTGCCAGCCATGACGTGTGACGCCTGAGAAAATCAAGCATGAGCGGCACCTCGCAGGGTGTTCAGTTGAGGAAGTTGGACATCGCGACGATGCAACGCCAGCCAGAAGGTATCGAGCGCACTGTCCAGACGCTGCTGAAGGTTGGGCGTAAACTGAGGTTTATGTTGATAATCAATTACCTGTGAATCATCAGCAAACACACCGTGCAGGATCTCCTGGGCCTTTAATGCGCTCAGTACCGGTTTCAGCGCGTAATCGACGGCAAGTAAATGCGCCACGCTGCCGCCGGTCGCCAGCGGCAAAACCACTTTCCCTTCCAGCGCCCGCTCGGGGAGTAGATCGAGCAGGGTTTTCAGGGCGCCAGAGTAAGCGGCTTTATAGACTGGTGTTGCGACAATCAGCCCGTCTGCATCCTGCAATTGTTCGATAAATGTGTTCAGCGCTGGACTGTCGAAACGAGCATAGATCAGGTCTTCCGGGGAAAAATTGTGTAGGTTCCAGTGAAAGACTTCGACATTCTGACCGTGAAGTTTTTCTCGGGCATATTCCAGTAACGCACTGGATCGAGAGGGAAAGCGAGGGCTCCCCGCCAGAGTGATGACGCGCATAATTTCATTCTCCCCTTATAACTAATTGTTTGCTTTTTGTTAACATCGATAACAATTTGAGCAGTCTGGCAGAGAGATTTTGTTTATCGAAATGATTTATACGGGATAGAAAAGTTGGAAATTGAATAAAAAGGCAGAGGCGAGGAAAACGATTGCTATTTATTGCCGCAGGTCAATTCCCTTTTTGCTCGCGATCGCACATAATACGCCCCCGGTTTGCACACCGGGAATCCAGGAGAGTTCATGTACTACCCCTTCGTTCGTAAAGCCCTTTTTCAGCTCGATCCAGAGCGCGCTCATGAATTGACATTCCAGCAATTACGTCGTATTACCGGCACGCCGCTTGAAGCGCTTGTGCGCCAGAAAGTACCGGCAAAACCGGTCACCTGTATGGGGTTGACGTTCAAAAATCCGCTCGGGCTTGCTGCCGGACTGGATAAAGACGGGGAGTGCATTGATGCGCTCGGCGCTATGGGATTTGGTTCCATTGAGATTGGTACCGTGACGCCACGCCCTCAGCCGGGTAACGATAAACCGCGTCTGTTCCGTCTGGTCGATGCAGAAGGTCTGATCAACCGCATGGGGTTTAATAACCACGGGGTTGATAACCTGGTTGAGAACGTTAAAAAATCGCATTTTGACGGTATTCTGGGTATTAATATTGGTAAGAACAAAGATACCCCAGTAGAGAACGGCAAAGATGACTATCTGATTTGTATGGAAAAAGTCTATGCTTATGCTGGTTATATCGCGATTAATATATCTTCACCGAATACGCCGGGATTACGTACGCTGCAATACGGCGAAGCGCTGGACGATCTCCTGACGGCAATTAAAAATAAGCAAAACGATCTGCAAGCGATCCACCATAAATATGTTCCGGTGGCGGTAAAGATCGCGCCGGATCTTTCTGTGGAAGAACTGATCCAGGTCGCCGATAGTTTAGTTCGTCATAATATTGATGGCGTAATTGCGACTAACACCACCCTCGATCGTTCTCTTGTTCAGGGAATGAAAAATTGCGATCAAATGGGTGGTCTGAGCGGTCGACCGTTACAATTAAAAAGTACAGAAATTATTCGCCAGTTGTCTCAGGAATTAAAAGGTCAGCTGCCGATTATTGGCGTTGGTGGTATCGACTCGGTGATTGCTGCACGTGAGAAAATAGCTGCTGGTGCAACCCTCGTACAGATTTATTCGGGCTTTATTTTTAAAGGTCCGCCGTTGATAAAAGAAATCGTCAGCAATATCTGAATGCTACCTTAATCACAAACCAGGGCTTTATTTCTAGCCCTGGTTGTTTTATATTCCTTTACTGTTGCTTATTTAAACATTCTGAGCTTTTATTATTAGGGCAATAAACGAAGCGGCAAAAGGATACTGTCGTAACGGTGATGATTAAGGAAAGGAGAGAAACTGATGCGAATTAAACCCGACGATAACTGGCGCTGGTATTATGATGAAGAGCACGATCGTATGATGCTCGATTTAGCCAATGGCATGTTATTCCGTTCGCGTTTTGCTCGTAAAATGCTCACTCCTGATGCATTTTCTCCGTCTGGTTTTTGTGTTGATGACGCCGCGCTTTATTTTTCCTTTGAAGAAAAATGTCGCTACCTGGATTTAGCCAAAGAACAAAAAGCGGAACTGGTGCTTAATGCGCTGGTGGCGATTCGTTATCTCAAACCGCAAATGCCAAAAAGCTGGCACTTTGTCGCACACGGTATTAACTGGTCGCCGGTCGTGGGTGACGCAGCCTGTGTTGATTTAAGCGATACCGATGAACAGGTAAACCTGTTAGTGGTTGAGCCGGGTAAAAACGCCGCGCTTTGCCTGCTTGCGCAACCTGGCGTGGTTATCGCCGGGCGTACGATGCAGCTTGGCGATGCGATTAAAATAATGAATGACAGACTGAAACCGCAGGCCGTTGTTGACAGTTTCAGCCTTGAACAGGCGGTTTAGCTCTCCAGCCTGATTGCCGTTTTGGGAACACAGCTACAGCACAGAATCGTTCCGTCGTCCCCCATCGCTGATTTCTTCAACGGGCTAACTTCGCCTTCTACCAGTCGAATTCGACAGCATCCGCAAATGCCTGCCCGGCATGAATAGGGAACCCGGATACCCTGGTTCTCCAACTGCTCAAGCAATACCTGCTGATTATTTCCGTGAAAGGTCTGTCCCTGCCAGTCAATAAGCACCGTGGCATCAGGTTGTTGTTCGGGTGTAGTTTCGTCTGATTCAGCCGCGCCGTACGCTCTGGCGGGGCCGGTTGCCAAAATTTCTACCTCATCGCCGACGCGAATAACGCCACTGTTACGCGCGATAAGATTCTGACCGAAATCGACATCGCCGTTATCTACCGCAGTACGGAAGGTTTGCAATGTGGCAAGCGGTTCACCGGATGGATGTTTCTGGCCTTTTTCCGGGCTAACTGTCGTGAAAATACAGCGGCTACAGGGTTTTGCTACATCAAAAATGACGTCGCCAATACGAATCACTTTCCAGGTATCTTCTTCCCAGGCACCTGCTCCCGAAACCACTATATTGGGGCGAAACTGTTCCATTTTGACGCTTGCCGGACAGCGCTGTTGCAGATCGCGCAGGGATGCTTCGTTGGCCAGCAGATAGGGATAACCATCAGCGAAGGATAAAGGAACATCAACATGGCGTTTTACACGGCGCGTCAGCTGCGGGCCGACCCAGCGTAACTGCACTTCACGGGAGAAAAAGCCGCTAAGCCACTGGTTGATAGCCGCTGGCGCAACACGCGCGGTAAAATGGTTTCCCCATACTTCTGTTGGTGCATCCTGAGGAGCGAAATCGGCAAATCGTACGAGCGCACTGCTGCCGTCTGGCGCCGTAAGATGCAGCCCATCGTGGAATGGGGAAGGCGTAAAACGGACCATTTGTGGGAACTGGCGGGCGGTTATGAATGTTCCGTCAGGTTCAGTGATCATAAATATGCGATCAAAGGCGAGACCGCTAATATCTGCCAGGGCATGCGTAAGCCCAATGCCGCGCATTGATTTAACCGGATGAATAAAAAGTCGGGTTAACGTGACCACTGTACAGCCCCTCGAATGAAAATAAGCCTTCAACTTTATGACATACAGCCCATATTAGCTATAATGCGCAGCAATTTTCTCGGAGTAAAAGTGACATTATGAATTCTCTGTTTGCCAGTACGGCCCGCGGGCTGGAAGAGCTGTTAAAAACTGAACTGGAAAACCTCGGCGCGCTGGAGTGTCAGGTCGTTCAGGGTGGGGTCCATTTTAAGGGCGACACGCGGCTTGTTTACCAGAGCCTGATGTGGAGCCGCCTGGCCTCGCGCATTATCCTGCCGATGGGAGAGTGCAAGGTCTACAGCGATCTTGATCTGTACCTCGGCGTTCAGGCAATCGACTGGACAGAGATATTTAACCCTGGTGCTACGTTTGCCGTCCATTTTAGCGGACTGAACGAGACCATTCGTAACAGCCAGTACGGCGCGCTGAAGGTCAAGGATGCGATTGTCGATGCCTTTACCCGCAAAAATATGCCGCGTCCGAATGTGGATCGTGAATCTCCGGATCTGCGCATCAACGTCTGGTTGAACAAGGATACTGCCAGCATTGCGCTCGATCTGAGCGGTGACGGTTTGCATCAGCGTGGCTATCGCGATCGCGCGGGTCAGGCACCGATTAAAGAGACGCTGGCCGCGGCAATTGTTATGCGTTCTGGCTGGCAGCCGGGAACCCCGTTACTCGATCCGATGTGTGGTTCCGGCACGCTGCTGATTGAAGCGGCAATGTGGGCGACCGATCGCGCGCCGGGTCTGCACCGTGGATACTGGGGCTTCAGCGGTTGGGCGCAACACGACGAAGCCGTCTGGCAAGAAGTTAAAGCCGAAGCGCAGGTGCGTGCGCGTAAGGGACTGGCTGACTATACCTCGCATTTTTATGGATCCGATAGCGATGCGCGCGTGATTGAAAAAGCGCGTAGTAATGCTCGCCGCGCCGGTATCGCCGATCTGATGACGTTTGACGTGAAAGATGTCGCCAAATTGAGCAATCCGCTGCCGAAAGGACCGTATGGGACAGTTATCAGTAACCCGCCTTACGGCGAACGTCTGGATAGCGAACCGGCGCTGATTGCCCTGCACAGCCTGCTGGGCCGTACGATGAAAAACCAGTTTGGCGGCTGGAATTTGTCGCTGTTCAGCGCCTCGCCGGATCTGCTTAGCAGCCTGCAATTACGTGCCGACAAGCAGTTCAAAGCGAAAAACGGCCCGCTGGATTGTGTGCAGAAGAATTATCACGTTGCAGAGACCACTGCGGACAGCAAGCCTGCCACGGTAGCGGAAGATTATGCCAACCGCCTGCGCAAGAATATTAAGAAGCTGGAAAAATGGGCGCGTCAGGAAGGAATTGAATGTTATCGCCTGTATGACGCTGACCTGCCGGAATACAACGTTGCAGTAGATCGTTACGGTGATTGGGTCGTGGTTCAGGAATACGCCCCGCCGAAGACGGTTGATGCGCAAAAAGCACGTCAACGCCTGTTCGACATCATTGCCGCCACGCTGTCAGTACTGGAAATCGCGCCAAACAAACTGGTGCTGAAAACCCGTGAGCGACAGAAAGGCAAGAATCAGTATCAGAAGATGAATGAGAAGGGTGAATTCATTGAGGTAAGCGAGTACAACGCGCGCCTGTGGGTGAACCTGACTGACTACCTTGATACGGGTTTATTCCTCGACCACCGTATTGCGCGCCGCATGCTGGGGCAGATGAGTAAAGGTAAGGACTTCCTCAACCTGTTTTCCTATACCGGAAGCGCCAGCGTACATGCAGGATTGGGCGGTGCGCGTAGTACTACGACGGTCGATATGTCGCGTACCTATCTGGAATGGGCGGAACGCAACTTGCGTCTGAACGGCCTGAGCGGTCGCGCTCACCGTTTAATTCAGGCCGATTGCCTGGGCTGGCTGCGTGATGCGAATGAACAGTTTGATCTGATTTTCATCGATCCGCCGACGTTCTCTAACTCAAAACGTATGGAAGATTCGTTTGATGTGCAGCGCGATCATCTGGCGCTGATGAAAGATCTGAAACGTCTGCTGCGTAAAGACGGCACGATCATGTTCTCCAACAACAAACGTGGGTTCCGTATGGATCTCGACGGTTTGGCTGAACTGGGATTGAAAGCACAAGAAATTACCCAAAAAACGCTTTCCCAGGATTTTGCCCGTAACCGTCAGATCCACAATTGCTGGCTGATTACCGCAGCCTGAAAGGATAAATAAATGTCATTGATCAGTATGCATGGTGCATGGCTGTCGTTCAGCGATGCGCCGCTTCTTGATAATGCAGAACTGCATATCGAAGATAACGAACGCGTCTGTCTGGTTGGCCGTAACGGCGCAGGTAAATCGACGCTGATGAAGATCCTGAACCGTGAGCAGGGGCTTGACGACGGGCGTATCATTTATGAGCAGGATCTGGTTGTGGCGCGTCTGCAACAGGATCCGCCGCGTAATGTTGAGGGCAGCGTGTATGATTTCGTTGCCGAGGGTATCGAAGAGCAGGCCGAGTATCTCAAGCGTTATCACGATATTTCGCGTCTGGTGATGACTGATCCGAGCGACAGAAATCTGAATGAGATGGCGCGGGTTCAGGAAATGCTCGATCATCACAATCTGTGGCAGCTCGAAAGCCGTATTAATGAAGTGCTGGAGCAGTTGGGGCTGGATCCAAACGCCGCACTTTCTTCGCTTTCAGGCGGTTGGCTGCGTAAAGCGGCGCTGGGCCGCGCGTTAGTGAGTAATCCGCGTGTACTGCTGCTGGATGAACCAACAAACCACCTGGATATTGAAACCATCGACTGGCTGGAAGGGTTCCTGAAATCCTTCAATGGGACAATCATCTTCATTTCCCATGACCGTTCATTTATACGCAATATGGCGACACGTATCGTCGACCTCGATCGTGGCAAGCTGGTGACTTATCCGGGGAATTACGATCAGTATCTGCTGGAGAAAGAAGAAGCGCTGCGCGTAGAAGAGTTACAAAATGCAGAGTTTGATCGCAAGCTGGCGCAGGAAGAGGTCTGGATCCGTCAGGGGATCAAAGCGCGCCGTACCCGCAACGAAGGCCGCGTGCGCGCACTGAAAGCCATGCGTCGCGAGCGTGGCGAACGCCGCGAAGTGATGGGTACGGCGAAGATGCAGGTCGAAGAGGCGAGCCGTTCAGGCAAGATTGTTTTCGAAATGGAGAACGTGGATTACCAGGTTGATGGAAAGCAGCTGGTAAAAGATTTCTCCGCACAGGTACAACGTAGCGACAAAATTGCGCTAATCGGACCGAACGGCTGCGGCAAAACAACGCTGCTGAAGTTGATGTTAGGCCAGCTTCAGGCTGACAGTGGACGCATTCACGTCGGCACCAAGCTGGAAGTGGCCTATTTCGATCAGCACCGCGCCGAACTGGATCCAGATAAAACCGTGATGGACAACCTGGCTGAAGGTAAGCAAGAGGTGATGGTTAACGGTAAACCTCGCCATGTGCTGGGTTATCTGCAGGATTTCCTGTTCCATCCGAAACGCGCGATGACGCCAGTGCGTGCGCTTTCTGGTGGGGAACGAAATCGCCTGCTGTTGGCGCGTCTTTTTCTGAAACCCAGCAATCTTTTGATTCTCGATGAACCAACGAACGATCTTGACGTCGAAACGCTGGAACTGCTCGAAGAACTAATTGATAGCTATCAGGGGACTGTACTGCTGGTAAGCCACGACCGTCAGTTTGTGGATAATACTGTAACTGAATGCTGGATCTTCGAAGGCGGCGGTAAAATTGGTCGTTATGTCGGTGGTTATCATGATGCGCGCAGCCAGCAATCTCAGTATGTGGCGTTTAAACAACCGGTCACGAAAAAAACAGAGGAAGCCGTTGCTCCTAAAGCAGAAATTGTCAAACGTGGCACGAGCAAACTAAGCTATAAACTGCAGCGCGAACTCGAGCAACTCCCCGCGCAGCTTGAAGAACTGGAAGCTAAACTGGAAAGGCTACAAGCGCAGGTTGCTGACGCCGCTTTTTTCAGTCAGCCACATGAGCAAACACAACAGGTATTAGCTAGTCTGAACGAAGCGGAACAAGAACTTGAGCAAGCCTTTGAGCGCTGGGAGTATCTTGAGTCTTTGAAGAACGGCGCATAATTTAAAGGAGCACATATGTGCGAACATCACCATGCCGCGAAGCATATTTTGTGCTCGCAGTGTGACATGCTGGTGGCGTTACCTCGCCTTGAGCATGGTCAGAAAGCGGCATGTCCACGATGTGGCACTACGTTAACGGTGGAGTGGGACGCGCCGCGGCAGCGTCCTACCGCCTATGTTTTAGCAGCATTATTCATGCTGCTTCTGTCAAACCTCTTCCCCTTTGTGAATATGAACGTTGCAGGGGTGAGCAGCGAAGTCACGTTGCTGGAGATCCCCAGCGTTCTCTTTTCTGAAGACTACGCCAGTCTCGGCACCTTCTTTTTATTATTCGTGCAGTTGGTCCCCGCGTTTTGCCTGCTGACTATCCTGCTGCTGGTGAATCGGGTGCAGATGCCCGCAAGACTTAAGGCGGGTCTTGCACGCGTCCTGTTCCAGTTAAAAAGCTGGGGGATGGCGGAAATCTTCCTCGCCGGCGTGCTGGTCAGCTTCGTTAAGCTCATGGCTTACGGCGATATCGGCGTGGGCAGCAGCTTTATTCCGTGGTGCTTCTTTTGCGTTTTGCAACTGCGCGCATTCCAGTGCGTTGACCGTCGCTGGCTGTGGGATGATATTGCGCCAATGCCAGTGATTAAGCAGGAGTTAAAACCTGGTGTACCCGGCATTCGACAGGGACTGCGTTCCTGCTCTTGCTGCACTGCGATACTTCCCGCTAATGAACGGGTGTGTCCGCGCTGCCAGACGAAAGGCTATGTGCGGCGTAAAAACAGTCTGCAATGGACGTTGGCATTACTGTTTACGTCAATCATGCTTTATCTTCCTGCCAATATTTTGCCGATTATGATTACCGATCTGCTCGGGTCAAAGCTGCCATCAACGATACTTGAGGGGGTGGTTTTAATCTGGAGCGAAGGCTCTTATCCGGTGGCTGCGGTTATTTTTATCGCCAGTATTATGGTGCCGACGTTGAAAATGATCGCCATTGCCTGGCTATGCTGGGATGCCAAAGGGCACGGCAAACGCGACAGCGAACGTATGCACCTGATTTATGAAGTTGTGGAATTTGTCGGTCGCTGGTCAATGATCGACGTCTTTGTGATTGCGGTACTCTCTGCGCTGGTGCGCATGGGAGGGTTAATGAACATTTATCCTGCAATGGGTGCTTTGATGTTTGCTTTAGTCGTCATTATGACAATGTTTTCTGCGATGACATTTGATCCGCGTCTGTCGTGGGACCGTGAACCAGAACCAGGCCATGAGGAGTCCTGACAGCATGGAATCTAAAAGTGGGGAAGCCAAAGTGCAAAAGGTAAAAAACTGGTCGCCCGTGTGGATATTCCCTATCGTCACTGCACTCATTGGCGCGTGGGTACTGTTTTATCACTACAGTCATCAGGGGCCACAGGTCACGCTTATTACCACCAATGCCGAAGGTATTGAAGGGGGCAAAACGACGATTAAAAGCCGCAGCGTGGATGTCGGTATCGTCGAGAGCGCAACCCTGACTGATGATTTGACCCATGTGGAGATTAAAGCGCGTCTTAACTCCGGAATGGAAAAGCTGCTGCATAAAGATTCTGTCTTTTGGGTGGTGAAGCCGCAGGTTGGACGTGAAGGTATCAGTGGACTCGGCACGCTATTGTCCGGGGCATATATTGAACTGCAGCCTGGCAATAAAGGCAGTAGGCTGGAAAATTATCAACTGCTGGATTCACCGCCGCTGGCCCCGCCAGATGCAAAAGGGATCCGTGTGATTCTGGACAGCAAAAAAGCCGGTCAGTTGAGCCCTGGCGATCCGGTGCTTTTCCGCGGCTATCGTGTAGGTTCGGTTGAAACCAGCACATTTGATGCCCAAAAGCGTACCATCAGCTATCAGCTTTTCATCAATGCGCCTAACGATCGTCTGGTGACCAGTAATGTGCGTTTCTGGAAAGACAGCGGGATCGCCGTTGATCTTACCTCGGCAGGTATGCGCGTGGAAATGGGATCGCTCTCCACGCTGTTTGGCGGTGGTGTAAGTTTTGATGTGCCAGAAGGTTTAGAGCAGGGCGAGCCGGTCGCACAACAATCAGCGTTTAATCTCTATGACGATCAAAAAAGTATTCAGGATTCACTGTATACCGATCATATTGATTACCTGATGTTCTTTAAAGATTCGATTCGTGGCCTGCAGCCTGGTGCGCCGCTGGAATTCCGTGGCATCCGCTTGGGTACGGTGAGTAAAGTACCTTTCTTCTCACCGAATATGCGTCAGGTATTTAACAATGATTACCGCATTCCGGTGCTGGTACGTATTGAACCAGAACGTCTGAAGGCGCAACTGGGAGAGGATACCGATGTTGGCGCTCATTTGGAGCAACTGCTTAAACGCGGATTACGAGGATCGCTCAAAACCGGGAACCTGGTAACCGGCGCGCTGTATGTCGATCTCGACTTCTACCCGAAAGAGCCGCCTATTACTGGGGTGCGTGAATTTAATGGTTATCAAATTATTCCGACCGTGAGCGGTGGTCTGGCGCAGATCCAACAGCGTCTGATGGAAGCGTTGGATAAGATTAACAATCTGCCGCTGAACCCGATGATTGAGCAGGCAACCAATACGCTGTCGGAAAGCCAGCGCACGATGAAGCATCTGCAAACCACGCTGGATAACATGAACAAGATCACGTCCAGCCAGTCGATGCAGGATCTGCCGGCGGATATGCAAAACACATTGCGTGAACTAAATCGTAGTATGCAGGGCTTCCAGCCTGGTTCCGCGGCCTACAACAAGATGGTGGCGGATATGCAGCGTCTTGATCAGGTGCTGCGTGAACTGCAACCGGTACTGAAAACGCTGAACGATAAGAGTAATGCGCTGGTATTTGAAGCGAAGGACAAAAAAGATCCAGAGCCGAAGAGGGCGAAACAATGAAAAAGTGGCTAGTGGTGATGATGGCGGTCTGGCTGACGTCATGCAGCTCCAGCGGAGAAAATAAAAGCTATTACCAGCTCCCTATCGCACAAGGGGGCGTACAAAGCTCCGCCAATCAGGGAAACCGTCTGCTGTGGGTTGAACAGATTGCGGTACCTGATTATCTGGCCGGTAATGGGGTGGTTTACCAGACCAGCGATGTGCAATATGTGATAGCCAATAATAATCTCTGGGCCAGCCCATTAGATCAGCAATTGCGCAATACGCTGGTTGCGAACCTCAGTATGCAGTTGCCTGGCTGGGTTGTCGCTTCACAGCCGCTGGGAAGCACTCAGGACACGCTGAACGTTACCGTAACCGGCTTCCACGGTCGGTACGATGGTAAGGTTATCGTGAGCGGTGAATGGTTGCTGAATCATCAGGGACAACTGATCAAACGTCCATTCCATATCGAAGCTGTACAGACTAAAGACGGCTACGATGAGATGGTGAAGGTTCTTGCCAATGCCTGGAGTCAGGAAGCAATGGCCATTGCTCAAGAGCTGAAACGCATCCCTTAAGCTTAAATAATTGTAAATTATACCGCCCCTGGTTCATTGCCCGGGGCGGTTTTTTTTATTTTTTTAGCCGTGGAGATAGCTGTTCTGACTGACTATTTTTGTACAAATGATTTAGCGAGTAGCTCACAAATATGACACTGGCGTGAATTTTGCGCATTGACGAGCCTGATGTTTAGGGGTATTCGTTTAGTGTGATTGCACACTTAGTAATCACTGTTTTCTTTTCCACCAGACCCAAAAATGAGGGAAACGAGGCATGAAGAGACAAAAACGAGATCGCCTGGAACGGGCACATCAACGTGGATATCAGGCCGGCATTGCCGGACGCTCAAAAGAAATGTGTCCCTATCAGACGCTGAATCAGAGGTCATACTGGCTGGGAGGCTGGCGAGAAGCCATGGGGGATAGGGTTTTAATGGCCTGATTCTGTCTCTTTAGATAAAAGAAACCTCCGCAGAGCGGAGGTTTCGCCTTTTTGCACACCTGAAAAAACGGGGAAACGTTAATGTCTGGCTGCTTCGCAGTTCTGGATTAGAACGCGGAAGTGTCCTGGAACAGACCCACTTTCAGATCGTTTGCGGTATAGATCAGACGACCATCAACCAGCACTTCACCATCTGCCAGGCCCATGATCAGGCGACGGTTAACGATGCGTTTGAAGTGAATGCGGTAAGTGACTTTCTTCGCGGTCGGCAGAACCTGGCCGGTGAATTTAACTTCGCCTACGCCCAGCGCACGGCCTTTACCTTCGCCGCCCAGCCAGCCGAGATAGAATCCAACCAGTTGCCACATGGCGTCGAGACCCAGACAGCCCGGCATCACCGGATCGCCGATAAAGTGACAACCGAAGAACCACAGGTCCGGGTTGATATCCAGTTCAGCTTCAACATAACCTTTGTCAAAGTTGCCACCGGTTTCGGTCATCTTGATGACACGGTCCATCATCAGCATGCTTGGTGCTGGCAGTTGTGGCCCTTTAGCGCCAAACAGCTCACCGCGACCAGAGGCAAGAAGGTCTTCTTTCGTATAGGATTCGCGTTTATCTACCATGTTCTCTGTAAGCCTTATTTTATTGAAGCACGCAGGATAGCTAACACGTGTACGCTGAACAAGTCCGATCAGTTCGGAATAATCCAGTTCAGCCAACGTAGCGGCCATGGGAAACGGTGACGACCTTCCTGTTGCGTTGCCGTGGCAATACGCTCCTGAATGGTTTGCATCAGCGTTGTCTGGCCTTCGCCATCCCACACCAGATTTAACAACAGTGGCAGCGCATCAGTCACGTCGTCCACCGCCCAGATAGTGAATTTTTCTTCTTCTATGGCCTGTAGCAGCGCAGGCTGCAGGCTGAGGTGTCTGACGTTAGCCGAAGGAATGATAACGCCCTGTGTGCCTGTCAGTTCGCGCTGCTGGCAGATGGTGAAGAAACCTTCAATTTTCTCATTCAGACCACCGACAGGTTGTGCCCGACCAAACTGATCGACAGAACCTGTAATGGCGATACTTTGATTAACAGGAACGTCGGCGAGGGCGCTAATCAATGCGCACAGTTCTGCCATAGACGCGCTGTCACCGTCCACTTCGCTGTAAGATTGCTCAAAGGTCAGTGAGGCAGAGAAGGGGATTTGTTGCTCAAGCTGGAGTTCCGACATCAGGAACGCCTGCATAATCATCATACCCTTGGCATGAATATTTCCGCCGAGCTCGGCTTTGCGCTCAATATCCGTAAACTCGCCGTCGCCAATATGCACGACGCAACTGATACGAGAAGGCTCGCCAAATGCGCGTGGGTGGCCTGGAAACTCAATTACCGACAAGGCGTTGATCTGGCCAATACGCTCGCCTTCTGTCTCGATAAGGATCTGCTCTTGCAGAATTTCATCCTGCATGCGTTCAGCCAGGAATCCCTCACGCCATTCGCGCTGAGCCAGCATCAGGCTGAACTGCTCAGCGTTGCAGGTTTCGCCCTCGCATAACGGAGCCACCTCTTTGAACTGTCGGGTGATCCACAGCGGGTTAAGCGGCAATGTATCCTGTTCACCGGTATAGCGAACGGCTTCACGGATCAGAACCTGCCAGGCATCAGGAGCGGGGTAGGGCAAATTATTGCGTATGGCGGTATGCGTGACCCACTGACACCATTGCGTCATGGTTTCGGCATCCACTATCTGCAGATTATCTTCAAACTCGCTGTAAATGGCCTGCTCAGCCAGCTCTGGTTCCATGTCCTGGAAATCCGCCAGCGATTCACGCTCACCCACCAAAATAACTTTCAGTTTAAGCGGCATAGGGGGAACGGAGACAGGCAGCGGGCGAGACTCATCAAAAGCTACCCAATCAAAACGTTCGTGGCTGACAATGGCTTTCAGGCGCATCCACAACAGAGGTTGGGCCAACAGCGTGCGCAATGAGATAACCAGCACACCTCCATTGGCCTGATGTACCAGACCTGGCTGCAGCGTAATTTCTCCATTGAACTGACGCAGACAGCCAAACAGTTGTTCGGCTTCGGCCCAGTCAGCGCTGACCACCTGCGTCAACGTCGCAAAATTGTCTTCCGATTTCTCAGCTGTACGATAACGAATAGTGTGACCGGAGATGTCGTAATGACCGCCAGTCAGGCTTCCTGCATCCGTGTGCAAGGGACGTGCAGCCTTTGCAATAAGGTTGAGATACTCAAGCTCTTCCGGTGCTTTTACCAACATGAACGAGGATGTTGTCCAGTGCTGAAGAAGCTGCTCTAGCGCGAATTGTAAACGTGGCTGAGTATCACTAAGTAAGGTGTCGGTGTCGTCAGTGACGTGCGGCTGTGCAAATACTTCCTGATAACTGTCGGTATCAGGAACCAGATCACGCCATGCAAGTTTCGTAATGGTCAAAGTTGATGTTTTTTAGTCTGTTGTAAAAAACGAGATTATACCGTAACCCTCACCACTAAACACCTGGAAAGCGCCGTGAAACGGTTGTGATGACGCGCGGCAGTTCACAGGCTGGATATTCTTTTCTTCAGATGCCGAAAAAGCTGATATTCTGATAAGAGTTACACGGTAACATTGAGATCGCAATGAAATATCAACAACTTGAAAACCTTGAAAGCGGCTGGAAATGGAAGTATCTGGTGAAGAAGCATCGTGAGGGGGAATTAATCACCCGTTACGTCGAGGCCAGCGCTGCCAAAGAAGCCGTTGATTTATTGCTAACCCTCGAGAATGAACCGGTTCGGGTTAATGCCTGGATTGAAGAACACATGAATTCTGCGCTGCTTAATCGTATGAAACAAACCATACGTGCGAGGCGCAAGCGGCACTTTAATGCTGAGCATCAGCATACGCGGAAGAAATCAATCGATCTGGAATTTATGGTCTGGCAGCGTCTGGCTGGTCTTGCGCAGCGGCGTGGCAAAACGCTTTCTGAAACCATTGTGCAGTTGATTGAAGACGCAGAGCATAAAGAGAAGTACGCGAACAAAATGTCGACATTGAAACAGGATTTACAGGCGTTGCTGGGAAAAGAGTAGCGGTCGGGTGGTTTAACACGTGGCTTACTTTGGATGAAAACAGATGAAAAAAAACCCCGCATAGCGGGGTTTTTTATAAGACGATAACTTAAGCCTGAGGCTGAGTTACAACGTCTTTGATGCCTTTAACTTCGATCTCAACACGACGATCCGGAGCCAGGCAGTCGATCAGTGCAGCGCGAGCTTTCACGTTGTCACAGGTGTTGCCAGTAACTGGGTTGGATTCACCCATGCCACGTGCAGAGATTTTGTCAGAAGGAATACCTTTAGAGATCAGGTAATCAACAACGGACTGAGCACGTTTCTCGGACAGCGCCTGGTTGTAAGCGTCAGAACCGATGCGGTCAGTGAAGCCCAGAACCACTACGGAACCGTCTTTCGGATCCAGGTTGCTCAGCTGGCTGTACATCTGGTCCAGAGCCTGCTGGCCTTCTGGTTTCAGAGTTGCTTTGTTGAAGTTGAACAGAACGTCAGACTTCAGAGTGAAGTGCTTGGTCTGTACTTCTGGAGCCGGAGCCGGAGCAACAACTACTGGAGCTGCTTCTTCCTGCTGGCCGAAACGGTAAGAAACACCAACGCTCAACAGACCGTTATCTGGACGACCACCAACGGTGTTCGCGTCACCGATGTTGTTGGTCCACTGGTATTCCAGACGGGTAGCGATTTCAGGAGTAATTGCGTACTCTACGCCACCAGCGAATACTGGGGATACACCAGTGTCGTGGTCTTTGAAGCCTTCGTTGTTTTTAGCGTCTGCACGCCAAACCATACCACCCAGACGGGTATAAACGTCCAGATCGTCAGTGATTGGGTAACCCAGTTTAGCGGTCAGCTGAACGCCCTGAGCTTTGAAAGCGCCATTCTGCTCGCTGCCTTTGTATGGCATACGGCCTAACCAGTCGTAACCCATTTCAAAACCAACGTACGGGTTAACCTGGTAACCACCGAACGCACCGGCACCCAGTTGGCTTTCGTGGGTCGGACCGTTGTTGTCGATACGGTTGTTGCCAATATCATGGAACTGAGACCAGCCCAGTTTAGCACCAGTATACCAGGTGTTATCTTTCGGAGCGGCCTGCGCCACGGTAGCGAAACCAGCCAGTGCCACTGCAATTGCGATAGCTGTCTTTTTCATTTTTTGCGCCTCGTTATCATCCAAAATTCGCCATGAATATCTCCGAAGAGAGATAACACGGTTAAATCCTTCACCCGGGGACCAGTTCAATAGTTACTCTACCGATATCTGCGGCTTACGCCGAGCACCCCTGGCGATGTAAAGTCTACAACGTAGTTGAAAACTTACAAGTGTGAAGTCCGTCAGGCATATGAAAAAAAAAGGCTTGTATACACAATATTTAACATTTATAGCTGAATAAATGTACTGAGGATATCCTGAAAACCGCTTCTGACAAGCGTTCAGACGAAAAACACATTACAGCTCAAAGACAAATTGAGAGATGAAAAAAAATTCCAGGATAAATCCTAATTTTACTCAATGATACAAATTCGAGTGAATTTTTAGCCCGGAATGCTGTCTCCCCGCAAGTGTCTGGGCGCGAACCGGACGCATGATAAAACCCATCGCATTACCTTCATCAGCCGCTTTGACCAGTTCGGCATGTTCATCTTCCGTTAATTCTTCCGCCAGCCAGCCAATGACAACACTGTAATTACCCGTGCGTAGCGCACGAATCATTGATTCCAGCGTATTGCAGGGGGAGAGCTGACTAATTTGCATGACTTTCGTCAATGGAAGTCCAGCTGACTGCACCCACTCCCGACTTAATTTTTGCTGAGGCGTCAGCCACAGCTGCCAGCGTGATTGTTGCCCTAACTGTTGCAGCAGGGGAAGCAGCAGCAGTTGTGTCATCATGGGCTGGTCCTCGCGATAGACAACTTCACTGATAAGCCCAGCGGTTGCGTTCTCTGATGAAACGCGCGCAATGTTGCTTGATGTGGAAGAGAACGACGATGAACGATTTGCATAGCCTGAAGTGTACATAATCAATCCAGCCCTGTGAGTTACTGTATGGATATACAGTAACCCTGCCATCAACAAAGATCAACCTTATTTTCGGAAACAGGTTCGCAATTTTTAGTCGTCGTCACGGGAAAAATAAAATTCATCTTGCCCCATACGCATAAGTTGCCTATTTTCGTCATTAACGGATCCGCTACTGAAAATCATTTGCTTACGTTATGATTTAAAAAGGATTTTTATGAAAGAGCTTTCTTATGCAAGGATCTATAAATCGCAGGAATATCTGGCTTCTCTGGGGACAATTCACTATCGCTCACTGTTTGGTGGCTACAGTCTGACGGTTGGCGATACGGTCTTTGCCATGGTCGCTAATGGTGAGCTGTATCTTCGCGCCTGTGAGCAGAGCGCCCAGTATTGTGTACAAAATTCTCCTGTCTGGCTGACATTTATTAAGCGCGGACGTCCTCTTGTACTTAATTATTACCAGGTGAACGATGCCCTGTGGCAAAACCAGCAGCAACTGGTGTCGTTATCGCGATATTCGTTGGATGCTGCGGTTAAGGAGAAACAAAGTCGCTTTGCCCAGCATCGTCTGCGGGAATTGCCGAATATGACGTTTCATCTGGAGACCCTGCTGAATGAAGCTGGAATTAAAGATGAGGGGACCATGCGATCGTTGGGAGCACAAATGTGCTGGCTGAAACTTCGGCAAAATAACCCGGCTCTGACGGTAAAAGTACTCTATGCCCTTGAAGGCGCGGTAGGGGGGATACATGAAGCCGCACTCCCGGCGACGCGTCGCCAGGAGCTGGTTGAGTGGGTAAGTTCTCTTACGCCGGAACCGGGGTATTAGACGGCAGCACGTCAATTTGCTGCTGTAATCGCCGGATCTCCGGGAGTAGAGCGATCAATAGCCCAACTTGCTGAACGACCAGCGGCTCTTTACTGTCCGGGCGTGGTTCCAGATGCTGAATTCGCTGCTTCAGCCCTTCTAACGCCTGGTATACACGCTGCTCGTCAGCGGGTTGATGGTGAAGGGCATCATCAACATAGCAAACAGCGTCATCCAGCAATGCCAAAACGTCTGGATTGGTCAACTGTTCGCGATGTGCGCCTAGCGCAGAAATATAACTGGTAAACGTATGGTTGAGACACAGTAAACGGAACGCCGTTTCGCGGGTTTGGGCCGTGACATCCGGCTCGCTCGACATGTTTGATACCACGGAGGCGAGTTCAGCATCACGATTATGCGCATCACGGCGAGCGATACGGTAGGCCAGACGATTATCACGACCCTGATGATATTGTTCGAGAATTGCATCAAGGTAGCGGCAGTTAGCGTCAGTCGCCCGTTCAATTACCCGTGGTAGGTTACGAAAACGCCAGTCTGGCCAGATGAAACTGACAGCAGCCCAGGCGATAGCACAGCCAATTAGCGTATCGATGACACGCGGCAGCGCAACCTCAAAACCTTCGCCGAGCAGGTTAAAGCACAGTAACACCAGCAGCGTGATAAACATGGTGGCATGCGCATACTGGACGTTGCGAAAGGCAAAAAACAGTACGCCAGTGATCACCAGGAGTATCAGTTGCCCCTCGAGAGAGGGCACAAACCACAGGATCGGTAAACCAATGGCAATCCCAACCAACGTGCCGATAATCCTGAGCGCCAGGCGATGTCGGGTGGCGTTGTAGTTTGGCTGACAGACAAACAGGCTGGTCAGCAAGATCCAGTATCCGTGATTCATGCCGGTTATCTGGATAATGGCATAACCAACACAGAGTACTAACGACATGCGAACGGCATGGCGAAACAGAGCAGACTCAGGGGTGAAATTACGGCTCAGACGTAACCAGATATCACTGAATCCATGGGGACTGTCATCGGCAAGCTGATTTTCAGACTCATTGCGCGAGAGTACCTGAGCCTGTTCGGATTCGATGGTAGCAAGCTGCGCGTCGATTGCCCGTAGGTTTGACAGTAAAAAACCCAGCGTATTGAGCAGGTCGGCAGGTTCACCACTGGCGCGCATGCGCTCAAGTGCAGCATCTATATGGGTGAAGGCTCGCTCAAAGTGCGGATCGTGCTGGTAAGGCGTGCGCAATAAAATACAGCGAGATAATTGTGAACAGGCTTGCCCTTGCATCGACATCAACCGCTGGAAACGGAACATCACATCGCTGTGACGGAAATGATCGCGTAGCGTTTGATACTGAATATGTGAGGAGCTTGCGCGTTCATGAATATCCTGTGCCACAAAATAGTAATGTAGCGTGCGACGTGTTCCCCGTTGTCCACGGTCACCGCGCAGGCGGGTCAGCAGCGACACTTTAGTCTGATTCAGCGTTGCCATCAGTTGGCCATTCGCGAGAGCTAAATCATACAACGGTGCCTGGCTTTCATCTTCTATGTCGGGGTCAAAAAGACGCGATTTCAGTTCCAGGTAGTGCGCTAACTGTTCGTAGCTGCGTGCCAGATTGTCCTGTAAGGGGCGGATGGGGAACAGAAGATGTCCGGTGAGCGTCAGCAGGTTATACCAGATAGCACCAGCGAGCAGCAGGATTGGTTGTTGATACCACTGATCGTAAAGCGAGGTGCCCAGCATCGTGTAAATGGCGATCAGCAATGCACCAAAAGCAATAGTTGCATAGCGCTGGCCTAATCCCCCCAGCAGAATAAAGCCGCTGGTGGAAAGCGTTAACCCAATAGCAAACAGCCATGGCCATGGGAAGAGCAGTTCAACGGAGGCTGAGGCAATAAAAAAGCACACCAGTGTGATGATTAAATTGCGCAGTCGGCCTGCGAGACGATCGTCCAGATCGGTAAGTGCGGCAGCGACCATGCCCAGCGTGAGCGGGATGGTCAGCTTGACATCGCCCAGCCACCAGGGCAGCGCTGTTGTGCCGCATAGCGCGATAAAAATCCGCACGTAGTACAGCCATGTGCTGTTCCAGGTATAGCGTTTGAGCAGAGGACTTAACATAAAGGCCATCGGTCCTGATTATTCAAAACGACGACGCGCATTGGCTTCACGCGCTGCACGGGCAACTTCTACTGAAACCACACGGCGACCCACCGGCCAGAGCGCAATGGCAGCGATTTTAAAGTTTGCAATGCCAACCGGAATACCAATAATCGTTATGCACTGGGCAATACCAGAGATAATGTGCATCAGGCACAACCACCAGCCGAAGAAAATCAGCCAGAAAATATTGAGCACGGTGCCGCCGGTATTTAACAGGACGCTTTTACCGGCCGGATTCAGTTCATCGACATGAATCGCTTCGTTACCATAGGGAAACAGCGAAAGTCGGGTTATCTCCCAGCATGAACGGGTCAAGGGTAAAGTAAAAATAAGCACGACACTGACCAGCGTTGCCAGTAACCAGGCAAGGGTGGTGGCGAACCCCCCAAGCACAAAATTTAAAATATTCAGAACAGTACGCATAAACCCTCGGTTAACTCTGGTTTTCTGTGAATTCGGCAATTGTAACGTTTTTTTGGGCTGGAGCACGTTTTCTCTGGCGGTTACACTGATAAGCAAACCTCTTCGTGTGGATCCGCTTGAGTCTTATGGAACTGAAAGCAACTTCTCTTGGAAAACGTCTGGCACAACACCCTTACGATCGGGCCGTTATTCTCAATGCCGGGATTAAAGTTTCCGGCGATCGTCACGAGTATCTTATTCCCTTCAATCAGTTACTGGCTATTCATTGCAAACGCGGCCTGGTATGGGGCGAGCTGGAGTTTGTACTCCCGGATGAGAAGGTGGTTCGTCTTCACGGTACAGAGTGGGCGGAAACCCAGCGCTTCCATCATCATTTGAATGCGCTCTGGCAACAGTGGAGCCAGGAAATGAGTGACGTTGCTGCGGGGGTTTTACAGCAGCAGTTGGATGCGATAGCGGCGCGTACTAGTGAAAGTAAGTGGCTGACGCGCGAACAAACATCAGGGCTGCAGCAGCAGATTCGCCGTGCCTTTGCCGCGTTACCGCTCCCGGTTAATCGGCTGGAGGAATTTGAAAATTGCCGGGAGGCGTTACGTCAATGCCAGGCATGGCTGAAAGACATTGAAGCCTGCCGCTTACAGCACAATCAGGCGTACACCGATGCAATGCTGGAAGAGTATGACGAGTTTTTCCAGCATGTTGAATCTTCGCCGTTGAACCCTGCTCAGGCGCGCGCGGTGGTGAACGGTGAGCAATCATTGTTGGTACTTGCAGGTGCTGGAAGCGGTAAAACATCTGTGTTGGTTGCCCGGGCGGGTTGGTTGCTTGCACGAGGAGAAGCCGCACCAGAACAGATCCTGTTGCTGGCGTTTGGACGCAAAGCAGCCCAGGAGATGGATGACCGCATTCGTGAGCGTCTGCATACGGATGAGGTCACCGCGCGGACGTTCCATGCACTGGCGTTGCACATTATTTCGCAAGGTAGCAAAAAAGTTCCAACGGTGAGCAGACTGGAAAATGATGCTATCGCGCGCAACAAACTCTTTATAACAACCTGGCGTCAGCAGTGCAGTGAGAAAAAGGCTCAGGCTAAAGGCTGGCGACAATGGTTAGAAGAAGAAATGCAGTGGTCTGTACCCGAAGGTAACTTCTGGGATGACGAAAAATTACAGCGTCGTCTGGCTTCCCGGTTGGATCGCTGGGTTAGTTTGATGCGAATGCATGGCGGAGCGCAGGCGGAGATGATTGCTAATGCTCCGGAGGAGATCCGTGATCTGTTCAGTAAACGCATAAAGCTAATGGCGCCGCTGCTCAAGGCCTGGAAGAGTGCCCTGAAGGATGAGAATGCCGTCGATTTCTCCGGGTTGATCCATCAGGCTATTGTCATTCTGGAGAAGGGGCGGTTTATCAGTCCGTGGAAACATATTCTGGTCGATGAATTTCAGGATATTTCCCCTCAGCGCGCCGCCCTGTTAGCCGCCTTGCGTAAGCAAAACTCGCAGACTACGCTGTTTGCCGTGGGAGATGACTGGCAGGCCATTTACCGGTTCAGCGGAGCACAACTTTCTCTGACAACCGCATTTCAGCAAAATTTTGGTGAGGGCGATAGCTGTAATCTGGATACGACTTACCGTTTTAATAGCCGTATTGGCGAAGTCGCAAACCAGTTTATCCAGCAAAACCCACACCAGCTCAAAAAACCGCTGAACAGTCTGGCGACCGGTGATAAAAAAGCCGTCACGTTGCTCGACGAAAGCCAGTTAGATCTGTTGCTGGATAAGCTGTCGGGTTTTGTGAAAGCCGAAGAGAGAATTCTGGTGCTGGCGCGATACCATCATCTCAAACCTGCCAGCCTGGACAAAGCGGCCACCCGCTGGCCCAAGCTGCAGCTGGATTTTATGACTATTCATGCCAGCAAAGGGCAGCAGGCGGATTACGTCATTGTTATGGGGCTTCATGAAGGGAATGACGGTTTCCCGGCTCCGGCTCGTGAGTCGATTATGGAAGAGGCGTTACTCCCGGCTGTTGAAGATTTTCCTGATGCAGAAGAGAGACGGTTGCTGTATGTGGCGCTAACGCGTGCGCGGCATCGGGTATGGCTACTGTTTAGCAAAGACGCGCCATCATGCTTTGTTGATGAGCTTAAGCAATTAGACGTTCCGGTGACCCGGAAACCCTGAAAAGCAGGCGGTAATTACCGCCTGCTTAGCGCTTATTTGAGACGTTCTGCCAGATAACGGGCGTAATCCGGGATCAAGATATCCGTTGCGTCGTTGAAGTTTGGCGACTGGATAATAAAATCAGCGGTTGACACGTTAGTGGCGACTGGAATGTTCCAGACCGTGGCCAGGCGTAGCAGGGCTTTGACATCAGGATCGTGGGGAACGGCGTTGAGCGGATCCCAGAAGAAAATCAGCACATCAATTTTCCCTTCTGAAATCAGCGCACCTACCTGCTGGTCACCCCCCATTGGGCCGCTCAGCATGGCGTTGACGTCCATTCCTGTCGCGCGTTGAATTAAGTTTCCTGTTGTTCCTGTAGCATACAGAACGTGTTTTTCCAGTAATGGCTGGTGGCGTTCAACCCAGCTCATCAACATCTTTTTGCAGTGATCGTGTGCGACCAACGCAATATGTTTCTGCGCTGGCAATGTGCGAGTCGTTAATTCCATAGTACAGCTCCCAAGTTAACCTTGTTACAGAGTACTGGAAGCACTTGACGCTGCAAGAGAAAGACAAAAAAAATGCGTATACGAACATAAATGTCACGATGGGGGTTGTTTCTCCGCCCATTGTAAGAAGTTACTTCGCGTTTGTGCGTCAGCCTGTTGAAACCAATATTTTAAGCGCTGCTCGGTCAGTGTTTGCGACTGAGGCGGCACGCGATCCAGTTCAGACACCCCGGAAAGCAGCGAACTGTCATCGGCCATCATTGTGGCAAATTGCGGTAAAGATGCATGCTTAGCCGCTTTGTTATAGCGCTCTGTTTCCATTTCATAATCTACGATTTTTGCGGTGGACGTGATTGACAGAATATCCAGCTTAACCGGTATAGGCATGGAATCCCCATCCAGCAGTTCTACGCGCGGGGCATCATCAAAATGCGTTGCATCCCGCTCGTTGCTCAGACGTGGGAGGTGGAAATTAACCTGACTGACGAGTTGGGTATCAAAGCTGATGACCAACGGAGGCGAAATATACAGACGTTCTTCGTGGCTGGACAGGCGAATGGTTTTTTCTACGCGAAACACGAGCTGGTGCCGACCATTTTCCAGCTCAATACTGTCGGCACCACGCAGTAATGAGCTGGAGACTTTTTTTCCGTCCAGTACCAGAAGGTCAATATCATTGGACAGACGTAAAGAGGTAGCAAAAACGGTTGCCGGCAAACATAGGGCAATCAAGGCTGTCACAATGCCGGCTTTCATAGGTTTCTCCTGTCCAGAAAATATCTGTATAAGATGTATCTAAATTTTTCGATAATCATGTTTACTAACATATAGACATATTTTTGAGTTTAGCTCTCATGCGCCAGTATGGGATGAATGGTTGCAAAGTCAGGTTTGTCGTACACTTTGCTAAACAGCCTGGAGGAAAACGATGAAAGAGACCGATATTGCTGGCATTTTGACAACAACCCGCACGATTGCACTGGTGGGGGCAAGCGATAAACCCGATCGTCCAAGCTATCGGGTGATGAAATATTTACTCGATCAGGGCTATCACGTTATTCCTGTTTCACCGAAGGTTGCTGGAAAAACGCTGCTGGGGCAGCAGGGCTATGCGACGCTGGCAGATGTACCAGAGAAAGTGGATATGGTAGATGTCTTCCGTAATTCTGAAGCGGCGTGGGGTGTTGCTCAGGAGGCAATTGCCATCGGCGCGAAGACCCTATGGATGCAGCTCGGCGTGATTAACGAGCAGGCAGCCGTGCTGGCTCGCGATGCAGGGATGACGGTGGTGATGGATCGCTGCCCGGCGATTGAGATCCCGCGGTTGGGACTGGCGAAGTAAGACTGATCTGTAGCCGAACAAAACGCACAGGCCCGATTAGCGAATCGCCATCGGGTCTGTTTTAGCATCAATTGCGCAGGCGCGGGGCCTGGAGCTGTTTTCGAATTGTTCGCGCCAGTTCATCCATCGACGGTTGCTCCGGATGTTCTTCCTGTAGCTCACTACTCAGTTGTGCTTCGGCCAGATATGTATGCACTGGCAGACCATTATCGTCTTCCATCACCACGTGATACCAGGGAGCGGCGCGAAGTTCGTCGTTAACCGCCAACTCATCGGCTGACGGTTGATCAAGCGAATATTCCGGGTCGATATCCACGACCACTCCGAGGTAACCTAACAGGGAATGGCGGACCTGCTGGCCGATACCGAATTTGCTGGCAATCATAGTCACCTCCCGGGAAATAGATACCCTTTATGTAAGGGTAATATTCCACTTTTCAAGTTACATGATGCGACAGGCAAACCCTTTCAGATACAGCCCTTCCGGGTAGGTAGCGATCACCGGGTGATCGGCGGCCTGACGGAACTGCTCTATAAATTGTACATCACGACCAGCATCTATTGCGGCATCAGCGATGATTTTCTGAAATAAATCGGTGGTCATTAGCCCAGAGCAGGAGAAAGTCAGCAGCACACCGCCCGGATTGAGCAACTGAATAGCCAGCATATTGATGTCCTTATAGCCGCGGCAGGCGCCCATCAACTGGCTTTTGTTTTCGACAAATTTCGGCGGATCCATAACGATGACGTCGAATTTCTCACCACGATCGCGATAAGCACGCAGAAGTTTGAACACATCATCACGCACGAACTCAGCTTTGCTCAGATCCAGCTTGTTCAGTTCCACGTTCTGGCGGGCAATATCGAGCGCTTCCTGAGAGGTGTCAACGCTGACGACCTGACGGCATCCGCCCATTAATGCTGAGACCGCAAAGCCGCCGGTGTAAGAGAAACAGTTCAGCACACGCTGATTTTCCACATAACGACGCGTGGCCAGGCGGCTGTCGCGTTGATCGAGGTAATAGCCGGTTTTGTGACCATGCTGAATATCAACCAGCAGCTTCATTCCGTGCTCTTCAATTGGCAGCAGGGCTGGCGGAAGCTCACCCGTTACTGGCCCTTGAGTCAGCTCCATACCTTCTTTTTTACGTACGGCCACATCGCTACGGTCATAAATGGCGCAGTCCGGGAAAACAATTTGCAGAGCGCTAATCAGCGCGGCGCGTTGGTATTCAGCCCCCGCACTGAGCAACTGCAACACCAGGAAGTTGCCGAAGCGGTCAATGGTGATGCCCGGCAGGCCATCGGATTCTCCGGCGATCAGACGGTAACTGTCCAGGCCGTCTTTTTTCGCCAGCCAGTCACGCCATGTCTGCGCCTGCTGCAGACGACGGGTGAAGAAATCAATATCGATGGACTCAGACTTGTCGAATGTCCAAACGCGTGCACGGATCTGCGACGCGGGTGAGTACGCGCCGCGTGCTAACCATTTACCCTGATGGTCAACAATATCGATGGTTTCACCGAGGTTGGCTTTACCTTCCATACGGGCGACAGCACCGGAAAATACCCACGGATGGCGGCGAAGTAATGATTTTTCGCGCCCTTTGGCTAACACTAAACGTACACTCATAATTTACTATTCTGTCAATTCAAAGAAATGGGCGCCATTGTCCTGAGTTTTTCGCATATTTGCAACGCACGCTGTGATGATAAGGAGAACCGCAATGTCGAAAGTCTGCATAATCGCCTGGGTCTATGGCCGGGTTCAGGGGGTAGGGTTTCGCTACACCACCCAGCATGAAGCACAACGGCTGGGGTTGACCGGCTACGCGAAGAATATGGATGACGGCAGCGTAGAGGTTGTCGCCTGCGGTGAAAGCAACCGGGTAGAACAACTGATGAAGTGGTTGAAAGCCGGGGGGCCGAGCAGCGCCAGGGTTGATCGGGTTCTCAGTGAACCACATCGTCCTGGCGACGAGCTAAAAGGATTTAGTATCCGCTATTAAATACATTTCACCGGTTTCGGCAGGCCGGCAATTTTAGTCGCCTGCTTGGCCGGACCTTTCGGGAACAGGCGGTAGAGATAACGGCTGTTGCCTTTCTCTTCGCCAAACTTGCTGGCCATCGCTTTTACCAGCATGCGGATAGCGGGGGAGGTATTAAACTCCAGATAAAACTCGCGGACAAAACGCACCACTTCCCAGTGTTCCGCGGAGAGCGTAATGCCTTCGTTTTCGGCGATTCTCTCCGCCAGCGCCTCGCTCCACAGCGTGGTATCTTTCAGATAGCCTTCGCTATCGGTACTGATTTCTTTACCTTCAAAGATCAACATAATTCGTCACTTCGTTAGTCAAACTGGCGGCAGTTTACCAAAAAAGAAAGCCCCGCATAAGCGGGGCTGGATAATGCGTGTGGACATCTTAATCGCGGCTGGCGAAGCCCAGAATACTCAGCAGGCTGACGAAGATGTTGTACAGCGAAACATACAGGCTAACGGTGGCACGAATATAGTTGGTTTCACCGCCGCGGATGATATTGCTGGTTTCAAACAGGATTGCGCCTGAAGAAATCAGAATGAACACCGCGCTGATTGCCAGATGTAATGCTGGCAGTTGCAGGAAGATATTTGCAACCATACCAATCAACACCACGACCACACCCGCCATCAGCATACCGCCGAGGAAGGACATATCTTTACGCGTGGTCAGCACATAGGCCGAGCAGCTGAAGAAGACCAGCGCCGTACCGCCCAGCGCCATGGCGATAACATCACCCATGCCTGCGGACAGGTATGTATTCAGCATTGGTCCCAGGATGTAGCCCAGGAAGCCAGTGAAAGCGAACGCTGACAAAATACCAACCGGCTTATCTGCCGTTTTGTAGGTCAGGAACATCAGACCATACATACCCACCAGCGTCAGGATAAGTCCCGGAGAAGGTAACATCAGTACGGTACTGGCGGTTGCAGTGATCGCTGAAAACGCCAGCGTCAGGCTGAGCAGGAAATAGGTATTGCGCAGCACCTTATGCGTGCTGAGTAGCGATGTACGCTCGCGCGAAGAACTAATAATACGATCCATGAGTCACTCTCTTATGACAGATGTAATTAATGATGGAGGATAATGAAATCAAGGGGAATGACACAGCGGTTTTACCCATCTTTACGCATTTTAGCCCGCCAGACTTAAGCATAATATTTCAACAAAAGTTCCCGAATTAGATGTTAGCACTGTATGTGCAAAAATGTCAGATCGCTATCTACCAGGTAACTGAAAAATATTGCGTTATTCCTGAATCTCTCTGACAGTGACAGCGGTGTCTACATAAAACAGATCAATAAGGTAAAGGGAATGATTCAACATAAATCGAAGATATTGACGTTTACGCTGTTGGCTGTCTGTTTGATGTCTATAAACGGCGCGGTGAGGGCGGCAAATGTTCCAGCAGGAACATTACTTGCAGAAAAGCAGGAACTGGTCAGAAACAACGGTAGTGAGCCGGCATCGCTGGATCCGCATAAAGTCGAAAGCAACGTTGAGTTTAATTTAATCAGCGATATGTTCGACGGTCTGGTGGCTGTTAAGCAGGATGGGTCTATCGAACCCCGTCTAGCCGCATCCTGGGAGAATAAAGGCAACACTGTCTGGACCTTCCATTTACGCTCGGGCATAACCTGGTCAGATGGATCTGCTATTACCGCACAGGATGTCGTCTGGAGCTGGCAGCGTCTGGTTTCGCCGCAAACGGCTTCACCTTATGCTTCGTATCTGGGCAACATGCACGTTGCGAACGCGGTTGATATTGCCCAAGGGAATAAAGATCCCACTACACTAGGGGTCAAAGCCCTGGATGATACCACGCTGGAAATTACCCTGACGCAACCGACGGCGGCGTTTCTGGCGATGCTGGCGCATCCATCTCTGGTCCCGCTGGATAAAGTGTTGATAGGTCGTTTTGGCGATAAGTGGACCCGACCAGAGCATTTTGTCAGCAGCGGGGCGTACAAACTATCGCAATGGGTGGTCAATGAGCGCATCGTTGCCGAGCGTAATCCACATTACTGGGACGATCGGCATACGGTTATTAATAAAGTTACTTATTTGCCTATCAGCTCAGAGTCGGCTGACGTAAATCGCTATAAGGCCGGTGAAATCGACATTGTGTATAGCGTACCGGTCAATCAGTTCGCGCAACTGAAAAAAACGATGGGGGATGAACTGCATGTCTCGCCCCAGCTTTCAACGTATTACTATCAGTTCAATACAACCCGCGCACCGTTTAATGATCCGCGCGTGCGGCGGGCGCTGAATATGGCGTTGGATAAAGACATCATTGCGCAAAAGGTAATGGGACAGGGGCAGCGAGCAGCGTGGGTTATCAGCCAGCCGGAAATAGGTGGGGTGAAACTGCATGCGCCGGAGTATGCGTCATGGCCGCTCGAAAAGCGTATTGCTGAAGCCAAAAAACTGCTGGCTGAAGCCGGTTTTGGCCCTGAGCATCCGCTTAGCTTGAATCTGCTCTACAATACCTTCGAAACGCACCAGCGTATTGCGATTGCCGCATCGTCGATGTGGAAGAAAAACCTTGGCGTCGAGGCGAAGCTGCAAAACCAGGAATGGAAAACCATGCTGGACACCATGCACACCGGTAATTTTGACGTCGTGCGCTATGCGTGGATAGCCGACTATGATGATGCCTCAAGTTTCCTCAATATTTTCCGTACCGGTGATAGCGAGAATACCACCAAGTACAGCAATCCCGCCTTTGATGAAGCGATGCGTAATGCGGCGAAAGCAACTTCGCTGGAAGAACGAGGCAAATACTATCAGCAGGCTGAAGACCTTTTAGGTGAGGATGTGCCCGCGATTCCGGTTTACCACTACGTCCGCACGCATCTCGTGAAGCCGTGGGTGGGGGGATTTGCGCCGGATAACCGGGGAAATTACTACACCAAAGATATGTACATCAAAAAACATTAAGCGCTGTAGCCGGTATTTGTGCTGAATAAATGGTCAATCTGTTGTTATTTCAGTCGATTAACAACTTTTTGGCTGTTTTTCAGGCAAACGAACACATTGGTGCTTTACAGGTCCGTTCGGGATGTTTATAGTGCGCCTCATTGGAAGCGTGGCCGAGCGGTTGAAGGCACCGGTCTTGAAAACCGGCGACCCGAAAGGGTTCTAGAGTTCGAATCTCTACGCTTCCGCCAAACATAAACCCCAAGCTATAAAAAGCTTGGGGTTTTTTCATTTTGCTCGGTTTATATTTTGCCTTCCTTTACTCGTCTTACTCGCGCAAGGGCAACTGCGCACCTGACCGGTTGAATGCTGGTGAACTGAGTAATCCCCGGCCTCGCAAGACCTACATGAGCGAACGTCTCTTCATTCGTCGTGCTATCCATAGCAAGCCCAGCATAATAGCCAGATAGCCCATAACGTAATTTCCCTGTTGCTTTCGTTCAGAGAGCGCCGGGTCGGCAGCCCATGCCAGAAAGGCGGTAACATCCCTGGCGTATTGCTCCTCAGTTTCAGCTTTTTTCGACGCCGGGCTCCATTGGATCTCCCCACTCGTCAGCGGTTTTGGCATGTTAATCACACCGCCAGGAAAATAGCGATTAGCCTTCAGTTCGGGATCGGCAGGCAGATAGCCGGTTAGCAGCGCGTAAACGTAATCTGCCCCCTGGTCCGTGTAGGGCAGAAAAGCATCTAACAAAAATTGTGGGAATCCGCGATCGTATGAACGGGCACGGACGATATAGCTCAGGTCAACGGGTTCAGCGCCATTGTTAAGGTATCTTGCTTCCCGGTCGTTTAGATATGGTGATATAAAGCTGTCATTTAGCGTACCGTCGCGCTCACTTATCTGGCCGTCATCCTGAATCGCAGGAAACTGATAGCCGCTGGCGATACTTCTCGCTTCTTCAACCGTGAGTTCCGGACCACCGGGCCTGGTCAACGTCCGAAAGGTAAGGTGTTTCATGCCGTGACAAGCGCGACACTTCTCTTCATAAACCTGCAGACCACGTCTAAGCTGTTCCTTATCATATTGACCGGTAATACCACTGAAGCTCCATTCCTGGCGTTCAGGCGTGGCTTCCTGCGCATATGAGGAACCCAGCCCCAACAGAGAAAAGAACAGGACGCTGAATTTCAATAGTTGTTTCATCCTCAATCCTGTTTTTCCAAAAAACGACGGCAAGGTAAGACGATTAAAAACCAGGCAAACCAAATCAGTGTCGAAAGCTGGGATGCGGCACGGATCCAGCCCTCTTCATTACGAAAGCCATCAAAAAGGTCCGGGCCTACCAGCGCTTTCGACCCTAACCAGCCTAAAAAGCAGGCATTAATAACCCATAGCCAGAATCCGCACTTAACCAGTTTGCTGTAATGGCGAAAACGAGCCCGGGAAGTATCAAGCCAGGGTAGAAAATAGAAAATCAGTATTGAGCCGCACATCGCGACTAGCCCCACGAATTCATTCGGGAAGCAGCGCAAGATAGAGAAGAAGGGAAGGAAATACCATTCTGGCGCAACAATCGCGGGTGTAATCGTTGGGTCCGCAGCAATAAAGTTGTCGGCGCTGCTCAGATAGTGCGGAGCGAAGAATAAAAACCAGGCGAAAACCATTAAAAAAAGGGTGATTTTGATAGCATCGAGATCGGTAATTTTGTAATCGAACAACAGACTCCTGGACTCTTTCTCACTAAACTTCTTTTTCATCGCCTGGGCAAACGCCGACTGTACGGTACGTATATGGATAACCGTGGCGACGACAATCACAAAGGGAAGAATAAAGTGGATAACAAAAAAGCGGCCAAGCATCGGTGTCCCCGGCGTATGGCTGCCGACTAAATATGCGTAAATTGAATCACCCACCAGCGGGATAGCCTGGGCAAAGCGGGTAATGACCGTTGCCGCCCAGTAGCTTTTTTGCCCCCAGATAAGGCTATAACCAAGAAACGCAGTTATCATCAGCAGGATATACAGCGTGACGCTAACCATCCACATTGTCGTCCAGGGCTTGCGGTAAACGTTGTAGTACATACCACGAAAAATATGCAGATAGCAGGCAAAGAAAAAGAGCGACGCGCCAATAGCATGCATGTTGCGTAACAGCTCTCCATGGCGAACCGCGCGCATAATATGAATAATGGAGTCAAATGCCAGCTCAGCTGTCGGCACGTAAAACATCGCCAGCACGATACCCGTAAAGATCTGCACCCCGAGCATAATTAGCAGGATAGCGCCGATTGCAAATACCCAGAGTCCAGCAACAGAGCGAGGGAAGGGGATACGCCCGCGAAGCGAATAGACAAGCTCATTCCTCATTTCAGGCTTCCTTCGTGCCAATACGCACGACCTGCCCATCGGAATGAATAACGTAGTCTGGGATTGCCAGGTTGGCAGTTGCGGGCCCGCGCGTCACGCGCCCGGAGGTATCAAACTCTGAACCGTGGCACGGACAGATCCAACCCATCCCCCCCGGTCGGGCGTTGGGTACACACCCGGCATGTGGGCAATAACCTTGAACCACCAGCCATTGAGGATGGGCTGCAGAGACCCTGGCGCTGTCTGGCTGTGGGTCGATAAGCGTATCCAGGTCGGCACTTCTGGCAGTAATAATTTCATCCGGGGTGCGATGGTGTATAAGAATCAAGCTTCCTTGCCATACACGTCTGACTGTTTGTCCAGCAGCAACACCTGCAAGAGAGACATCAATCGGTTCATTTTCCCCAAGCGTTTTTTCATCCGGGCCCAAGGCCGAAACCAGCGGCCAGACGGCAGCCGCGACGCCTGCGGCACCGACAAATTTAGTCAGTTTACACAGGCATTCCCTACGCTGTTCCTGGATTTCGCCATCTGGAAGTTTATTATCTGCCACCTCGTATACCTCCCTGAGTATCGCGGATTAACGTTTATCGATACGCGCGTAAATTTCCTGAAAGCGCTTGTCAGCAATACCCGGCGCTTTGAACGCGCGGTAGCTTTCTGGTAACGAGGCATCTCCAACCTTAATCAGCATCACCATGCCCTGAGCGTAATGCGGTGTACATTTGATGCCGTAGAACCCGGCATTGTCATAAGTAACTTCGATCTCTTCATCTATTTTTCCCATAAATCCAGGATAGCCAGCCGGAGACAATTCAGCGATTGACGCCGCGTTGTGGCTCTTATGTTTACGGATAAACTTCACCGTATCCCCTGGCTGGATCTCCAGATAATCTGGCTCATAGACCATTGGTCCCCCAGTCCCACGATTTTTCATCAACACTTCATGAGTTTGTGCGAAGGCAGAAGAGGCGAAGGCGAGTAAACACAAAATTTGCAGACTCTGTTTGAGGTATTTCATTGATTCTTCCTTAAAATTCATCAGGCCGTTGATAACGAATAAAACAATTTTCACCACCCGCATCCTTTTCAATGATGGCGTCGATTCCAAACCAGGAGTGGAGGTTTTCGCGGGTAAAAACGGCGCAAGGTTTCCCCTGCATCGCCATATGTCCGGACGTCATGACGATGACGCGATCGCAGAACATCGCGGCATGATTAAGATCGTGCAGAGCGGCAATCACCGTGAGCTTTTCACGTTTAACCAGACTCAACAGGCCAATCTGATGTTGAATGTCGAGGTGGTTGGTGGGTTCATCCATCAGCAACAACTGTGGTTGTTGCGCCAGCGCCCGGGCGATATGCAGGCGCTGTTTTTCTCCCCCTGAAAAGGTATGCCAGCAGCGATGCTGTAATTCACTGAGATCGACCTTTTCCAGCATAGTTTGCACAATATCGTCATCTTTGGCGGACCAGGGGGAGAGCATGCTAAGCCAGGGGGTTCGCCCCAGAGAAACGGCTTGTAAAGCAGTAAGACGCTCGCTGGTTTCAGCCTGTTGTTCGACCAGCGCCACCTGTTGCGCAAGATGACGCCGCGAATAATGCTGGAGCGCCTTTTGCTGCAGAGTGATATGCCCGGAAGTCGGCTTCAATAAACCGGCCAGCAGTGAAATCAGTGACGTTTTGCCCGAGCCGTTGGGACCTATGATGCCGACAAACTCACCAGGCGTTACGCTGAGTGAAATATCATCAACAATCGTCTTGCCTTTTACCTTCCATCGCAGATTACAGGCTTCAATAACGGCTTGTGCAGAGTTCACAAGGGGGGATACGAGATTCACCGTCATTTGTTCTGGTTTCCTCTAATCAGAATGATTGAAAACGCAGGGGCGCCAACCAGAGCGGTGATCACGCCTATTGGTAGAACCTGACCGGGGAGTAACGTGCGGGAAATAACATCTGCGATAATGAGGAAAATCGCGCCGGTAAGCGCACTGACTGGCAGCAGTCGATGATGCTGGTTGCCGACCAGCAGACGAGCGGCATGCGGGATAACCAGACCGACAAAGCCGATCGCACCAACGATGGAGACCATAATTGCCGTCATGCCGGTGACGGCGGCAATCAGTACTGCACGGGTACGTTTTACTGGAATGCCCAACGATGCTGCAGACTCAGCGCCAAAGGAGAAGGCGTCGAGATGGCGGGCATAACAAAAGCACAGCGCAATACCGACCAGAGCGGTAGGAATGGCTAAGACAACATCGGGCCAGCGTACACCGCTCAAATTACCTAACAACCAGAACATAATTCCGCGCGCTTGCTCGGCATTTGCTGAGCGGGTGATGATTAGCGACGTAATTGCATTGAAAAGCTGCGAGCTGGCGATGCCGGCAAGAATGATTTGGGTTGTCACACCGCCGCCTTGTCTACCGCCAGCAGCCATTGCCAATAGTGCAACGAACATAAATGCCGTTAGCGCGCCAATGAAAGCCCCCAATGACATGCTGATAATGCCGGCCCCAAGCCCGGTGAGAGCAATCAGCACCGCTCCGGTGGATGCTCCGGCAGAAATCCCCAGTAGATAAGGTTCGGCGAGCGCATTGCGTAGCAACGACTGTAACACTACGCCGGAAACAGCCAGGCAGGCACCGCAACTGGCAGAGACCAGCGCTCGGGTCAGGCGATAGTTCCAGACGATCCCAGCATCCAGCGCATCGACAGGATAGTGGGTATCAAAAAGATGATTTGCCAGCGTACTGAGCACATGCCGCCAGGGGATCAGCGTTTCGCCGATGGAAATCCCCGCCAGCAGCACGCAGCACATCAGCGCACTGACCCAGACGGCATGCCCACCGACTCTCACCGCAAGCAGACCAACGGCACGACGCATCCTGCGTGGATCACTCATGATTATCTGCGTTCCTGAGTAACAGAGATGCGCTATACCGTGCGAGGATATAGCGCAAAACGTAGATTAATGAGCAGCCTGCGGATGCGCTAAGCCATATTCAACAAGGGCATCAGCCAGTTTTTCCAGCCCATCAATAGTTCTGATCCCAGCATTCATTGTCTGTACGTCAATGACCGGCAGATGGTTTTCCTTAACGGCAGGAACCAGCCTGGTGACAGGATCGGACTTGAGGTATTCCATCTTGACCTTCCAGTCATCTGCCGGGAAGCGGCGACGGCTCATCTCGCCGAGCACAATGACAGAAGGATTAGCTTTAGCGATAGTTTCCCAGCCCACTGTTGGCCATTCTTCGGCAGAATCAATCACATTCTTCACACCCAGTGTTTGGGCTATCCATGCTGCTGGGCCAAACTTCCCGGCAACGTAAGGATCGAGCTGTAAATCGGCGCTTGAAAACCAGAACACGGCGGAAACATTCTTATCAATACCGGTAATTTTATTTTTCGCTGCGGCTTCACGTGCTTTAAGGCTGGCAATCAGCGCTTCGCCTTTATCCTGAACATCGAAGATTTTTGCCAGATCGGCGACTTCCTGATACACCATGGTGATATCAAACATCCCTTTACGGACACCATCACCACCATCTTCGTTATCTTTCGCACAGTCAGCTGGCGCGGTGTAAACAGGAACTTTCAGTTCACTAAACTGTTCATAAGAGGCAACTGTGCCAGCCGGGCCGATTTGCCACTCAAACTGGCTGGCGATCAGATCTGGTTTTTTAGCCAAAATCCCTTCAAAGCTCGGAATATTTTGCGCAATAACGGCAACTTTTTCATTTTCTGTTTTATAGGCGTCCAGTACCGGGCCAAACCACAATGAAGTACCGACGACGCGATCGGCAAGGCCTAATGAATAGAGGATCTCGGTACTGTTCTGACCCACCGTTGCCACGCGCGTTGGTGCCTGATTAAAGGTAATATCGCGGCCACAGTTTTTAATCGTCAGAGGATATTCGGTTTTTGCCGCGTCAGAAAAACCGGAAGCGAGCAGCAGAGCAGTGGTACCAAAAATTGCCAGAAGCGTTTTTTTAGAGGAGTAAAAGGTAGAATTAGCGTGCATTGTCATCGTCCCGTTGATGCCAGAATCTTAAGGTCTGGTCATGGCTCATTTCATTCCATATATCGGGAGGAGACATGAAGATAGATGACATTGAATCGTGAAATTTAAGAATAAAGATATGCGAAAAATGCAAGTAATACTGACTTAGCCAAAATCTTATTCATAAATACACTACTGCTGGTGTCAAATAATTCATCCCATGGACCATCCCGTCCACTCAATGGTATACATCATTGACAGCAGGTCTCCTGACTCACGGTAATCAGAATATCAGCCTTCCCATAAAGATAAACTTTACAGTGACCTGTGGCTTATTAGCCACACAAGGATATTCTGCATCCGCCTACAGTTGCGGGGGCAGTTATGGAATTGAATTAAATAATTCTCACCATATTCCTATTCATACACAAAATGTAATGAAATGCTGTCAAAAGCGACTCTAACGGCAATTGTTAACAAGGTCAACCATGGAATGTAAGAGGTAGAAAGATAATGTCATCCTGAAAATAATTAGTAAAAACAAAAGGATGCAGATGCATTGCTCTGTGTGTTGCTATAAATGAAAATAACAACAGAAAGCTAAATGAGAATTGATTGATGTTGATCAAATTAAAAGCATGATTCAATCTCTGCGCATAAAACATATTGATTACCATCAAAAATGCTGCGGATTAGCGTTTGAGTCCTTTTTTGGCGAACTCTCCATATGTACCAATTGCCATTCATCCTGCATATCCATAATCACCTTAAAATTTTTACGCAACCAGAAGTGATAACCTCCTGGTAAAAAATGATGGGTATGAAGATACAAAATTTTATATTTATGTTGCTGGCAGAATACATCTGCTAAAGCAAACAATTGGCTGCCAATCCCCTGTCTACGATAGCGCTCATCCACGTAGCAACGACAAATTTCTGCCGTTTCACGCAAGTTATAGCGCCCACGCAGTTCAGTAATACGATCATTATATTGACATACCGCCAGTGTGGCGATTAATTCTTGTTTTTCACTCCATGCGCAAAGCAATAAATTTCTTTCCTGTAACAGATACTGTTGTTCGAGATCAAAGAGATCTTCTTCGGCAGAAGGCATGGATCTGCCGGCATTGAAGAATAAATTAAGATGCTCAATAAGGAACGACTGAACAGCAGGAATATCGGCGTGAGTCATCTCACTAAATCTAAATGGGATCATGGCATGCATAACTCAATCTTAGAATGGAAAACGATAATAACAATAAGCCTCCTTTAAAAACAATATTGAGCGGCAAGAGACAGAAATGCAATTATCTATGGTGCTATTCTGCATACGGATTATAAATGGGAATCGTAAGCCCCTGCTGCTGGCGACGGTAGTAGCCACGCCGCTGGTGAGGGGATATCTGGGGGGACCACAATCGGATGGTGAGGCGCTTTCTTGTGCCTGGTTCCCGTCGCGGTCCTCGCCTTTATCTGGCAGTGCACGTTTGCCATGAGCAACGTACTGCTTCTTTGCGCTGGGTGCTGACGTTATTCACCGCAAGCCAGAAGACCAACACGCTGTGTTCCGTTTTACCACTTACCTGCACCACTAACTCTCAAAAATGAGAGGCCGATCCTCTGAGCAGGACTTTTGTCCTCAATCACCTCACAAACGTCTGGTTACAATCCCTGCATATCTTCAATACCCATAATTCAGGAATTGTTATGACTGCACATATTAATGCCAAGCCAGGGGATTTCGCGCCAACCGTTATTATGCCGGGCGATCCGCTCCGTGCTAAATTTATTGCCGAAAATTATTTAATGGATTACCGCGAAGTCACCAATGTACGTAATATGCTGGGTTATACCGGTTTATATTTTGGGCAACCTGTTTCGGTGATGGGACATGGAATGGGCATTCCTTCAATGACGCTTTATGCCCATGAACTGGTACATGATTTTGGTGTGCAAAGAATTATTCGCGTCGGCAGTTTAGGCGCAACACAACATCATGTCAAAATGCGCGATATTATCCTGGCCGTCGCCGCCGGAACGGATTCAGTCACAAATTTAAAACGTAGCGCGGGCTATGCGATGGCAACATCTGCCTATTTCCCATTATTACAGCAGGCGTGGACGCTGGCACAGAAGGCGGGTATCGATATTAAAGTCGGCAATGTTTTCAGCGGCGATCTTTATTACGATCCTGACGAAAATTTAATACCGGCACTGGAAAAATTCGGTGTACTGGGTGTAGATATGGAAGTAGCAGGCTTATACGCTTTAGCGCATCAGTTTAATATTGAAGCGCTGGCTATTTTAACTGTCTCCGATCATTGCCTGACCGGAGAAGAAACAACGGCAGAAGAACGACAATTGACCTTTAACAACATGATTGAGCTGGCGCTAAATACTGCTGTTACCGCTTAGTTCCGGCTTTTAATTGAACCAATCAGAGATGGCATTATATGAAGAATAAAATAGCACTTACGCTGATTAGTTTTCTGGCAAATTTTATTATGGCAGGGTTTGCCAGTCAGTTCGGTATGCTAATCGAACCGATTGCAGTACGCTACGGTGCCGATGTGAATACCGTTGCTTCGATATTTTCGTTGCTCAATGGTGGAGCATTAGCCGGCACCATCGCCGCCTTTTTCCTGATTGAGAAAATCGGTGTGAAGCGTATGACGCTCATTATCTATTCGATAGTGTTCCTTTGCGCTCTGGTAATGCACTTAAGCCCTGGCTTATGGCCGGTGATGGTCGCCATGACCCTGGTGGGTTTTTGCGGTGGGATCGGTCTGTGCGTGGCAGGAACGATTGTGGTATCGGTCTGGCAGGATCGTATTCAAAGTACGATGCTGGTGGTGCAGGACGCCACTTTCAACGTCGCGGGTGTAGTTTTCCCGCTGATCACCACCTTCGCCCTGACGCACAATATGTCGTGGAGTTACAGCTATCTGAGCGTGGGTATGGTGGCCTTACTCACGCTGGGCGTTGTGGCGCTCACCCGCTTTACTGCCTGCGAGACGTCGCCCACGGCAGATCGGACAGACAAGGTAAAATCGGAGTGGAATCCAGGGATTATCAGCGGAGGCATTGGCCTGTTCTTAGGTATGCTGGCGCTGTACACCTTCCTGACCTGGGCACCATTATTTGTGAAGAACAAATTTGGCATTCCCTTTGAAGAAGCAGGAAATATTATTACGCAATACTGGGGCGCTGCGCTGGTCGGGGCATTAGTATCAACCGTCATTGTTTCTCGGGTGAAGATACATTATTTCCTGCTAAGTATTATTTTGCTGGCTAGCATTATTACCACAATTATCGTCACGAAGGATAATATCTCCGGGCTTGATTATCTGGCCTACAGTTACGGCTTTGTCTGTGCTGCGCTGTATAACTCATTTATTGCCTATGGTGTTTCTTTCGTGAAGCGTGCGAGCAGTCAGAACGTTTCTTATATTTTAATTAGCGGCAGTGCCGGGGCCATGTTTAGTCCGGCGATCAGCGCGCTCATGGAAAAAACAATGGGATTACAGAAAATTATGTACGCAATACCGGTGTTGTATTTAATTATCTTTGTTATGTTAATGGCGACATTAAAACTCAAACGTAATTAAAAGCACTAATAATACTTACCTCTTTAATTAAATAGCCAGTCGCCACACCATTTATATGGTGAGGCGATACTCAACCTTACTCAAAGGAATTGAAAATGCTGAAAAAGAATAAATTAATGATTAAAAAAACAATCCTGGGTGCAGTAGTGGCAATGAGCTGTATGCAAGCATTCGCGGCTGACTATACTGATGGCAACATCCGTAAAAATGATTTTAACTGGATGCAGATGAACTTAATGCAAAGTGTGGACGCGAAAGTGCCATATGGTATTCGCAATGACACCTATCTGGAATTGGAGTTTGGTGCACGCTCTGGCATTATCGATCTGTACGGTTATGTGGATTTCTTTGATATTTTGGATCGCGAGAAGGACGATCGTCACGGTGGTGATAACTTCTTTGCCAAGATATCTCCACGTTTTTCCCTGGACGCCATTTTTAATAAAGATTTATCCGTTGGGCCGTTTAACGAATTCTATATTGCAACGGTCAATAACATTGGCGACCGGGAATTATTTGAACATTACGTTGGTCTGGGTACAGATGTGAAGGTCCCGTGGTTTGGTCTGGTGGGAATGAACATCTATGCGCATTATGTTCGTGAAAACTACGGTGCGGATAACGAAGGAAAGTGGGATGGTTACATGTTCTCGACTAACTGGTCGACGCCATTCTATACCTTTGCCAACGGCAGTTATCTGAACTATCAGGGGTACTTTGACTACCAGTTCGCCGCGAATAAGATTGCTAATCAACCGTTATACAGCAATAACGCGATTGAATGGTATAACGGTATCTACTGGCATTCAGAGCATTATGCAGTCGGTTATGGCCTGAAGTATTTCCGTAACATGGCATTGATGGAAAACCACGGCGGAGCAGGGCGAACCACCGGGCTCGGTCACTATTTCAATCTCACCTATAAGTTCTGATTGCGCCGAAATGACACACCAATGCTCTGTTTACGAGAGTTGGTGTGTCAGTCAATGATGTCATTGCCGAGAAATTTACGCAGCCCATCCAGATCCTTAATTTCCAGTCCTTGCTTCGTTCGCGTTACCAGCCCGGCATCCGTCAGCGCTTTAACCGCCCGCCGATAGACCCGGTCGGTTGTGCCGAATCGCTCAGCTTCCTGGTATTTTTTATGGAAACCATCCATCGGCTGCTTGTTCTGATGCTGGCGATACAGGTCATACGCCACGTTATGTACGATAGGGTAGAGCATCCGGTGCAGGAAGATTTCCAGCATATCCTGATAATCAATCGCCATTGCACTGGCAAAAAATATCGCCAGTCTGGGATGCTGATTCAGCGCTTCTTCCAGACGGTCACAGCTGCACACCGCTACGGTCAGTGGTTCTTCCGCGACGATATCAAGCTGGCAGCGATACCCGGTAAAAAACTCCATTTCACCAAACAGCTGCTCGTCGCATTCCATGGCGCCCAACTGGAATCGGCGACCATTCTCCGCGCTGTAACGCAGCGAAATTCTTCCGGATTGCACCATGATCAGTCGATCGACAACCTGTCCCTGGCGGTATAGATACTCATCTTCCTGGAGAATCTGCGTTTCAGAGAGCAGTTCCTGAAATATCTTCTCAATCAAGGCATCATCCTGCTGCCAGATGTTGTGAAAACGACCTTTCGTGAGGGGTTTAAGCTGCATGACTCAACGTCTTATTGTTTAAGATAATTCTTATCTGAGACTGTATGCCATCTGCTGGGCAATGTCATTAAGAGCGCGGGGCGGATAATAAAAGGACCAGCACCATGCTGGTCCTGACACACTAAGGATGGCTGATAAAGCGAGACAGGCGCTGGCGCAGCAGGCGGTTTTCCTGGCGTAACTGAGCATTTTCTTCCAGCAACGTCAGCGCAACGGCAATCCCTGGCCAGTCAAGTTCCAGCTCCTGACGAAGGCGCACCGCGCGACGCATTACAGTCAGCGCATGATCGTCAAACGTCTCGTCTTCATGGGGTTCTATCACCCCTAAGCCGACAATCTCATGCAGCTCTTCTTCTGACACACCGGTGTACAGACAAAATTCGGTAATGGTAAAAGTGACGGTAACGTTAGCCATTATGCTTTCCCCCACTCTTTGCGCGGATCAAAGGTCTTTTGTGCATCCGCCAGTTGTTGCCACAGGGCGGTACTGGCGTCGTCAGGTTTCGGTGGCATGACTATTTTGATCACCGCATACAAATCGCCGGTATGTTTTTTACTTACCAGACCCTTGCCTTTAATGCGTAGCCGCTGACCGGCCTGGCTGCCTGCAGGAATGGTCAGCAGGATGCTCTCTTTCAGCGTCGGAACGGTTACTTTCGCACCCAGCGCAGCTTCCCACGGCGCGAGGGGAACGACAACTTCCAGATCCTGATTAACGATATCGAACAGCGGATGCGGCGCAATATGAATCACCAGCCACAAATCACCGTTCGGCCCACCGTTTTCGCCGGGGGTGCCCTGGCCTTTCAGACGGATGCGCTGGCCGTTACCGACGCCAGCCGGAATTTTCACATTCAGCGTTTTAGGAATTTCTCGTTCTACCATGCCAAACGCATTGTAGGCTGGCAGGTTGTAACTGATAGTGCGGCTATGCTCAGTAAGCGTTTCTTCGAGGAATACGGCAACTTCGATTTCGATGTCGTGCCCGCGGCTGGCAGGGCGCTGGCGCGACTGGTGCGCACGCTGACCAAAAATGGAGGAGAAGATATCGTCGAAATCTTCGGCGCTGTAGCTTTGATTCTCTCCTTGCTGGAATTGACGGCTGAACTGTGGGTCGTTGCGGTGCTGCCACAGCTGGTCGTACTCGGCGCGTCGCTGCTCATCACTCAATACTTCCCAGGCTTCTGCAACCTCTTTAAACCGGGCCTCCGCGTCAGTCTCTTTGCTGACATCAGGATGATATTTACGGGCGAGTCGACGATAGGCGGTCTTGATTGTCTTGAGATCGTCTGTCGGTTTCACGCCCATAATGGCGTAATAATCCTTTAATTCCATAGCGTTCTCTCGTGTAAATCAACACTTGCAGAAGGTGAACCCTGACAACAGGTATCACCGCTAAGTTTAGGGTAATCCTGATAACGGCGAATGCCAACCGGGAAGGGAGGATATTGCGATAAACGATGCAGGCATTGCACCACCAACAGCGCAGTTGAGGTTACGGCATCTGTTGTGTGGTACGAAAAATGAGATTAGCTAAACATCAGGATTTGCTTATCAGGAAGCGGACCGTATCAGCATAGTTTTGCACGAATGCATTAAGGTCATCAGACTTCAGTCCTTTTGGATTGATCATATATTTTCCGTTGATAAAAATGGCGGGCACACCGGTTAAATCAACTGCCTTCGCCATTTCTTGCTGCTTAGCGGTCAGTGATTTCACGGCAAAGCTATTCCATGCCGCATCATAATCACTGGCGCTGACGCCCGCGCTGATAAATACGTTACGAATATCGTCCGCTGTTTTAACGGTTTGTTTTTTCTGAACGGCATCAAAAAGCAACGGCTTAACTTTATCTTGTACATTTAACAGCATGGCGACGGACCAGGCGTGGGTCATGTCTTGCCCCAGCGGACCTAAAAAGTCGACGTGGTATTCGGTGAGTTTGACATCTGCAGGCAATACTTTTTTCACGTTATCAGTGATTTCAAAAACTTCATCGTACTGATAACAGGAAGGGCAGTAGAATGAGAAAAACTTCAGCGCCGGCGGTGCGGAAGCGACAGGTTTTTCCAGGGTGATATACTCTTTGCCGTCGGTAAATGATGCTGCCTGAGTGCTAACTGTAAAAAGTAACCCAATCAGGGGTAATAAATATTTTTTCATTTCCATATACTCTAAATAACATTTAATAAACAAATCTTCTGCTAATGAATACGTTATTCATTGCGCCTGGATATAATAATGGAATCTTCTGAAAATACGCTGACCCTTACTTTCATTTACGCATCAGTACGTAGCAGGCATTATTTGTGTGCTGTCATTGAATTATCTGCAAGCATTCTTCGTAAATAGTGAATGATAACTTGCGTGATATTTTCAGGGGTATTTTTAGCAATGTTATAGTGTAATAAAAGAAGACGTAATATGATTAATTATCATTTCGTTTTTAAAGCGTGAATAGCAAGGTATTGCGCTAAGTTCTGCAAATACCCCCGTAGATTTTCTTTTTCTTGTCGTGCGTGAATGAATAGGGTAAGTGTCAGAGATGAGCAACCCAAATGGATATCGCTATGATTGACCACCTGGATCACCTGGTACTAACCACCAATCATGAAGAGGCTTGCGTTCGTTTCTATGTCGAGCTTTTAGGCATGAGGCTGGAAACCTTCGCGCAAGGTCGGAAAGCCTTCGTCTTTGGCAATCAGAAAATCAATCTCCACATTCGGGGAAAAGAGTTTGAACCCAAAGCCTACGCGCCAACGCCGGGGGCGCTGGATTTGTGTTTTATCACCACGCGTACGCTGGAAGAGGTGATGGAGACGTTTCAAACCCACGGAGTCGAGATTATTGAAGGGCCCGTTGCACGTACCGGTGCGACAGGACCTATTCGCTCGGTGTATGTCAGGGATCCCGATCTCAATCTGATTGAAATCGCGGTATATCCAGCAGATAGCAGGACATAACTTTACAGCGTAAAGGTTGCCAAAACCTGGCGAGTGGTTAAGATAACTCGCATCAATGAGTGAGGGTATAATGGCGAAACGTCAACGGATGGGATGGTGGTTCCTCTGTCTGGCATGTGTTGTGGTGATGGTTTGCACCGCACAACGCATGGCGGGCCTGCACGCGTTGCAGATGGATACCGCCGTTACAAGCGTTGCCGCCAGCGCACAAGTGCAGACCGACGAGGCCTCACCCGTTACCCCTTGTGAACTGAGCGCGAAGTCATTACTGGCTGCGCCACCCGTACTGTTTGAAGGTGCTATTCTGGTGCTGTGCCTGCTGCTGTCATTGCTGGCGCCAGTACGGGCGTTTCGTCTACCTTTTTTCCCACCGCGAGCCATCTCGCCGCCCACTCTCCGGGTGCATCTCCGATTTTGCGTCTTCCGTGAATGACAGAACAGCCGTTGCTGACTGTTAGATAATTATTCACGGAGAAAAACTATGATGACTGTTTTCAGACAGGCGTTGCTCTGTCTGTTATTGCTATGGCTGCCCGTATCCTGGGCGGCTGAACCCGGCTGGCTGCGTTCACCCGATAACGATCACGCCAGCGTGCGGTTACGCGCTGATACGTCCGCAGGCGGAGAAACCCGTCTGCTGCTGGATGTCAAACTGGAGGACGGCTGGAAAACCTACTGGCGTTCTCCGGGCGAGGGGGGCGTTGCGCCTGCTATCGCCTGGAAAGGGGAAATGCCTGCGGTCGACTGGTCCTGGCCAACCCCTGCTCGTTTTGAGGTCGCCAATATCACTACCCAGGGGTATCACGATAAGGTGACGTTTCCGATGGTGGTGCGCGGTAGAGCGCCCGCCACGCTCAGCGGCGTTTTGACGCTATCTACCTGTAGCAACGTTTGCCTGTTGACGGATTTTCCTTTTTCCGTGACGCCCACAGCCCAGGACCCGACTTTTGCACATGACTATGCTCAGGCGATGGGACAGATCCCACTTGCCAGCGGCCTGACCGATGTTCTGAGCGCTGGCGCACGGGCGGGAGAGTTAGTCGTCGAGGCTCGCCGTGCGGGAGGCTGGACTGAACCAGGGCTGTATCTGGATGCTGTTGATGATGCGGATTTTGGCATGCCGCAAATTCATGTTGAGGGGGAGACGTTACGCGCTACGGTACCTGTACATGACGGTTGGGGAGAAGGCGCGCCGGATCTGCGTGGTAAGTCAGTCACGCTGGTGCTGGCAGATAACGGTGTTGCCCAGGAGAGTCGTCTGGCGATTGGCGAAGCCCCGGTTGTTGAGAACGCCTCACTCCCACTGTGGCAAGTGGTGTTAATGGCACTGCTGGGTGGTTTTATCCTCAATCTGATGCCCTGTGTGTTACCGGTTCTAGGCATGAAGCTGGGCTCTATTTTGCTGGTCGAGGAAAAAAGTCGTCGCCAGATCCGTCGTCAGTTCCTCGCATCGGTAGCCGGAATACTGGTCTCGTTTATGGCCCTGGCGCTATTGATGACGGTGCTGCGTTTAACCAATCAGGCCCTTGGCTGGGGGATCCAGTTTCAGAATCCATGGTTCATTGGCGTCATGGTACTGGTGATGCTGACGTTCAGCGCCAGCCTGTTCGGGTGGTTTGAATTCCGCCTGCCTTCTGCAATGACCACCACGCTGGCGACTCACGGCGGCAACGGACTGTCGGGACATTTCTGGCAAGGTGCATTTGCGACACTGCTTGCCACGCCGTGCAGTGCCCCGTTTCTGGGAACGGCGGTGGCGGTAGCATTGACCGCTTCGCTGCCGACGTTGTGGGGATTGTTTATCGCACTTGGGCTGGGGATGAGCTTACCGTGGCTGCTGGTGGCCCTGCGTCCCGGTCTGGCGCTGCGTTTGCCGCGACCTGGACGGTGGATGAATATTTTGCGGCGTCTGCTTGGCGTGATGATGCTGGGTTCGGCTATCTGGCTTGCGACGTTGCTGCTCCCACACTTAGGGTTTAGCGGACAAAGTAGCGCTAAAGAAAGCGTGAACTGGCAACCGCTAAGCGAGCAGGCGATTGAGGATGCGCTGGCGCAACATAAGCGCGTGTTCATTGACGTCACAGCCGACTGGTGCATCACCTGTAAGGTAAACAAATACAACGTGTTGCATAAAGAAGACGTACAGGCCGCATTGCAACAGCCGGATGTGGTGGCGCTGCGCGGCGACTGGACACTCCCTTCTGAAGCTATTACCGAATTTCTAAAAAAACGCGGCCAGGTTGCTGTGCCGTATAACCAAATTTATGGCCCCGGTCTGCCGGATGGCCAGGCGTTACCCACGTTGTTAACCCGCGATGCGGTACTGCAAACGTTGAATGATGCCAAAGGAGTAACCCCATGAAAATGATGATTGTTCTGCTGTTAACCTTGTTTTCTGCCGTCAGTATCGCGAAAGAGCCTGCGCCGTTTACCCCGGAACAGGAAAAGCAAATTGAAGCATTAATTCAGGAAGCCTTGTTTAACGATCCCAACAGCCCGCGGCTTGGCGCGAAGCAGGCGAAACTGACCCTGATAAACTTCACCGATTACAACTGCCCATACTGCAAGCAGTTGGATCCAATGCTGGAAAAAATTGTGCAGAAATATCCTGACGTGGCGGTGGTGATTAAACCGCTGCCGTTTAAAGGTGAAAGTTCGGAACTGGCGGCGCGGACCGTGTTGACCACCTGGCATGAGCATCCGCAACAGTCCCTGGCATTACATGAAAAATTGATGCAGAAGAAGGGCTATCATACCGACGTCAGTATCAAACAGGCGCAGGAAAAATCGGGGGCCAGTCCGGTGACGCTGGATGCCCAAAGTGCTGAAACGCTGAGTACTAACCTGCAACTGGCGAGACTGGTGGGAGTGCAGGGAACTCCCGCAACGATTATTGGTGATGAACTTATTCCCGGTGCGGTGTCGTGGGAAACCCTTGAGGAAGTGGTAAAAGAAAAACTGGCGGCGGCCAATGCTCAGTAAACTGCGCCGCTGGCTGCGCGAAGGGCTGATCTTACTGGCATTGTTGGCGGGGGCGATGCTGCTGATGGATGCCTGGCGCGCGCCGCAGCTCCCTGCCTCCTTTGACAGCACGCCTTTACAAACGCTGGATGGTGAAACCGTCACGCTGGCGGCGCTCAGCAAAGACGAGCCGGTGTTGCTTTATTTCTGGGCGAGCTGGTGCGGCGTATGCCGCTTCACGACGCCGGAAGTCGCCAGGCTGCGTTCGGAAGGGGAAAATGTGATGACCATTGCGTTACGTTCCGGAAATGAAGCTGAGGTATCTCGCTGGCTGTCGCGAAAAGGCGTGGACTTTCCAGTCATCAATGATGCGAACGGGGCCATTTCCCGCAGTTGGGCGATCAGCGTCACGCCCACGCTGGTGGTGATGTCACAAGGTCGGGTGGTATCAACCACCAGCGGCTGGACCAGCTACTGGGGCATGAAACTTCGGTTGTGGTGGGCGAAAACGTTCTGATTAATGTGCCGGGGAAACCCGGCATTTTTTATCACGTCGCCCTCCCCAGAAAGGCATATTTCGTTGCCTGGCGAAGCAAACACGGTGATTAACGTCCAGAATCAGTCATCTTCTCTTTTCAGGAAAGTGCAACATGACGAGTTCTTTCGCGTTTGGACCCGCTCTGGTGGTGATGATTGCCGCCACATTTGTTCTCGCCGGGATGGTGAAAGGCGTTACGGGTATGGGGTTACCCACCGTGGCTATGGGGATCCTCGGATCGCTGATTTCGCCGGTTGCCGCGGCAGCCATGCTGTTATTGCCTTCGCTGATAAGCAATTTGTTCCAGTTTGGCGGTGGTGGAAATACACGCCAATTACTAAAACGACTGTGGCCAATGCTGCTGCCAGTAGTGGTGGCGACACTGCTTGCCAGCGCCTGGATTACCGGTGGTGATACCACCCGAACTCAGTTTGCACTCGGCGTAGCGCTGGTGGCCTACGCTATCTGGACGCTGGCGGGAAAGAAAATCGCGGTGGCCCCGCAGCGTGAAAAACCGTACTCCCTCGTTATTGGATTTGTGACCGGCTTATTGACCGGCGGAACCGGGGTGTTTGTGATGCCCGCCGTGCCCTGGATCCAGTCCCTCGGCTTTGAGAAAGATGAACTGGTGCAGGCGCTCGGGATCTCTTTTACCTTTTCGACCCTGGCATTGGCGCTGGGTCTGTGGTGGCACAACGCGCTGCCCATACAATCGCTAAGTTTGTCGGCTTTGGCCATTGTTCCTGCGCTGATTGGCCAATGGATAGGTACCCGTGTGCGAAGGGTTATTTCTCCGCTCGTGTTTAAACGCTGTTTTCTGTTTTGTCTGGTCGGGTTGGGTACAGAGATGATGCTGCGTGCTGTGTGACCGGTGCGGTGACTTTGCGCGACTTTCATGGCATCGTTAATTCAGAGATTCAGGGCCAATGAGGTCGTTATGGCATCCGTGATATTACATGAAGAAGAGGGCGATCTGGAGTCGAAAATGGCACTCACTGCGGCAGTGATGGCCGATAAATCGCGCTCGCGTATGTTGTGCGCCCTAATGGATGGCTGCGCCTGGACTGCAACTGAGCTCAGCGCGGTGGCGGATATATCCGCGTCGACCGCCAGCGCGCATCTGGCGCGTCTGTGCGAACAACGTTTTGTTGTCGCGTTGGCGCAGGGCAGACATCGTTATTTCCGCCTGGCAGGTTCCGATATCGCTGAACTGCTGGAACGTCTGATGGGCGTTGCGTGGGCGACATCAACGCCCCGCAGAATCACTACACCGTCAGGTTTGCGGCATGCCCGCACCTGCTACGACCATCTCGCCGGAGAGGTCGCGGTGAGGTTGTTCGATACGCTGGTTTCCCGTCAGTGGTTAACGCCGGATGGTGAAACGCTGACTCCTCTTGGGCTGGAAAAGCTGGCACAGATGGGGATTGTCCTGGCGGCGGGCTCATCCCGGCGGAAGTTAACCTGCGGTTGTCTGGACTGGAGCGAACGACGTTATCATCCTGGTGGTGTGCTTGGCGCAACGCTGCTGCGCTGGTTCAGTGAACAGCGATGGATAAAAACCGAACAGGGCAGCCGCCATGTCATCTTTACACCTCTTGGCATTCGTAAACTCGAAACCGAGTTTGGTGTTAAAACGACACGCTAGATGGTCTGTTTTGCGAAAGCGTTCCCGGAAATATGTCATATTTCTGTCACACTCTGTTGTGATTGATAACAACAAGAGGTCGTAGGGATGAATAAATCGTTAATCGCCGCAGCCGTGGCAGGGGCTGTATTATTGTCAACCGCCGCGCAGGCGCAGACCGCGCCGGAAGGGTATCAGCTTCAACAAGTATTGATGATGAGTCGGCATAACTTACGTGCACCTTTAGCCAATAATGGCAGCGTTCTTGAACAGTCCCCCCCCAAACAATGGCCAGAATGGGATGTCCCCGGCGGACAACTCACTACTAAAGGCGGTGTGCTGGAAATCTATATGGGCCACTACATGCGAGAGTGGCTGGCAGAGCAGGGGATGGTGAAATCGGGCGAATGCCCAGCGCCGGACACGGTTTATACCTACGCTAACAGCCTGCAGCGTACGGTCGCCACGGCGCAGTTCTTTGTCACCGGTGCTTTCCCTGGTTGCGATGTTCCGGTCCATCATCAGGAAAAAATGGGCACCATGGATCCTACCTTTAATCCGGTGATCACCGATGATTCCGCCGTCTTCAGCCAGCAGGCCGTTCAGGCCATGGAGAAAGAGCGTAGTAAAATGCAGCTCAACGACAGCTATCAGCTGCTTGAGCAAATAACTGACTACAAAGACTCACCGTCTTGCAAAGAAAAACAACAGTGTTCCCTGACCGATGCCAAAGATACGTTTAGCGCGAAATACCAGCAGGAGCCTGGTGTTTCGGGGCCGCTGAAGGTTGGGAATTCGCTGGTTGATGCCTTCACGCTGCAATATTACGAAGGCTTCCCGATGGACAAGGTTGCCTGGGGCGAGATTAAATCGGATCAGCAGTGGAAGGTTCTGTCGAAGCTGAAAAACGGCTATCAGGACAGCCTGTTCACCTCCCCGGAAGTGGCGCAGAACGTCGCCAAACCCCTGGTGAAATATATTGATAATGCGCTGGTTACCGATCGCGCGAAAGCACCGAAAATAACCGTGCTGGTGGGGCATGACTCAAACATCGCATCGCTGCTTACTGCGCTGGATTTCAAACCGTACCAGCTTCACGCTCAGAACGAGCGTACGCCGATTGGCGGGAAGATTGTTTTCCAGCGCTGGCATGACAGCAAAGCAAATCGTGATCTGATAAAAATCGAGTATGTGTATCAGAGCTCGCAGCAGTTGCGTAATGCAGATGTCCTGACGCTGAAATCCCCGGCGCAGCGTGTAACGCTGGAGCTGAAAGGATGTCCGATAGATGCGGATGGTTTTTGCCCGATAGATAAGTTCGACAGCGTGCTGAATGAGGCGGCTAAGTAAAAGAAAAACTCCCCCGTGTTCGCGGGGGAGTCTGAGCACTAGACGTTTTTACGTTCGATAGTCTGTTCACCCCAAAAGAGCGAATCTTTGTCTGTTTTTTCAAAGGCTTTGATGAGTACCTCATCGCTACCTTCTTCCCAAATTTTTTCCGCCAGTTTCTCGTCATAATGTGCGACTTCAAAAATGGCTTCGGCTATTTCCGGCGATGTATTGCGCAGACTTGCCCATTCGCCGACGCGATGGGCTTTCGCTTCTTGAGTTGGCATTCGAATCCTCCTGTTGAAGATTAGCCGTTGAGTTTTACTGCCAGACCTGCGACATATTCACCCTGATAGCGGGCGATAGATAATTCTTCCTGACTTGGCTGGCGGGAGCCGTCGCCTCCGGCAATGGTGGTTGCACCGTAAGGGGTACCGCCGCGAACTTGAGAGACATCAAACAGCTCTTGCGCCGCGTAACCGATAGGCACAATCACCATCCCATGGTGGGCAAGCGTAGTCCAGGTGGATGTAATGGTTTGTTCCTGACCGCCGCCGGTTCCCGTTGAGCTGAATACGCTGGCGAGTTTGCCGTACAGGCCGCCAGAGGCCCACAGCCCGCCAGTCTGGTCGAGGAAGGTACGCATCTGACCGGACATATTGCCAAAGCGCGTGGGGGTACCAAAAATGATGGCGTCGTAATCAGCCAGTTCTTGCGGGGTTGCGACTGGTGCGTTTTGTGTTTTGCCGCCAGCCTTAAGGAAAATCTCAGGCTGCATGGTCTCTGGTACGCGCTTAATAATCACTTCCGCGCCATCTACCTTATTTGCGCCTTCTGCGACTGCATGGGCCATAGTTTCAATGTGTCCGTACATGGAATAATAAAGCACCAGAACTTTTGCCATTTTACACTACTCCTCGAGTTAACCGTGTCCGTAGCGACTCGCTACCTACCTTTAAAGATATGACGTACTGTCAGGAGTGCAAATTTCACAATCACTTCTTTGATTTATAACAATTTTTATAACAACCTGCTTTGTAGCAAAATGATACATATTTAACCGGGTAGAATTCGGTAGTCATAAGAAAGACTTATTGATTTCTTGGGGTGATTATTTCTTTGCCACTCTTGATCCTGTTGCAGGATATTACAGTTAGCGTCTTCCCGGTCCACGCTTCACTATGCTTAATCCCACGCAGTTATTTTCAGGGCATCGCCCGTAACGCTGCGTGAGGTATCACTCCTCAGTACCTATGCAATATGATGTCTAATCAATGACGGAGGTCAGTAATGGCAAACCATCGGGGCGGTTCCGGCAACTTTGCGGAAGACCGCGAAAGAGCATCAGAAGCAGGTCGAAAAGGTGGCCAGCACAGCGGGGGCAACTTTAAGAATGACCCGCAACGCGCTTCAGAGGCAGGCAAAAAAGGGGGCAAAAATAGCCACGGCAACAACAAATCGTAATTGTCGGGCTATCTGTCAGATATGTCGTGACGGCTGAGTATCAGAGACAGACGTTACGTAGCCACCGCCGCCGGGTCCTTCCGGCGGTTTTTTTTGTCTGCAAGGTTGAACTGTAACAAAACGCAACGCAGACTAATGACATTCAGTTAATCGGGTGTCTCATGTCATTACTTTCTCGTTATTCCTTCTCTGTTAAACCTCAGGAAGCGATCCTCATTGTGATCACCATGTTCTGGGGGGGCACATTTTTGGCAGTGCAATATGCCGTTACCCTGAGCGGGCCTTTTTTCTTTGTCGGTGTGCGTTTTGCCACTGCCGCGCTGGCGGTCGCGCTTTTGTCGTTACACACATTGCATAAGCTGACGTGGCTGGAAGTCAAAGCTGGGGTTGCAATCGGTATCTCAATTGCGCTGGGCTATAGCCTGCAAACCTGGGGGCTACAGTTTATTCCCAGCAGTAAATCGGCGTTTATTACCGCGATGTACGTACCGTTGGTGCCGCTTTTACAATGGCTATGCCTGGGGCGCATGCCTGGCCTGATGCCGTGCGTCGGCATTGTGCTGGCCTTTATCGGATTGATTTTTCTTGCCGGACCGGGAGGCAATTTACTGGCTTTAGGCGAAGGCGAGTGGATCACGCTCGCCGGCGCGGTGGCGATTGCGGCAGAAATTATCCTGATTAGCGCGTGGGCGGGAAAAGTGGATGTACGTCGGGTAACGGTAGTGCAACTGGCAACCGCTTCGATAGTCGCATTTATGGCGATGGGACCGGCCGGAGAGACCGTGCCGCCAATGTCTACGGGATTGCTGGTGGTGGCGCTGGGGCTGGGGATTTTTAGCGCGATTATTCAGGTCACCATGAACTGGGCGCAGCGCAGCGTTTCGCCGACGCGCGCAACGGTTATTTATACTGGTGAGCCGGTGTGGGCGGGGATCTTTGGCCGTCTGGCGGGTGAACGTTTACCGCTACTTGCATTGCTTGGTGCGGCATTCATTATTGTTGGCGTACTGGTCAGCGAGCTGAAGTTCAAAAAGAAAAAAGCGCTTGGACAAGAGGCGCCGCCGGAATCGCTTTAATTTAACCATTCACCGCGTGATTTGGTATGCTGACGCCCTCACAAGAAGGAGAGGGCGCATGGTCCAACGCGCAGAGAAAAAAACAGGTAAGCGCTCGCAGGCCGTCAGTGCAAAACGCCAGGCCATCTTAACCGCGGCATTAAATATCTTCTCCCAATATGGGATCCACGGCACTCGCCTGGAGCAGGTGGCAGAGCAGGCGGGCGTGTCAAAAACCAATTTACTTTATTACTACCCGTCAAAAGAGGTGCTTTATATCGCCGTTTTACGGCAGATCCTCGACATCTGGCTAGCTCCATTGAAAGCTTTTCGCGAAGACTTTGCACCGCTGGTGGCCATTAAAGAATACATTCGCCTTAAGCTGGAAGTGTCGCGCGATTACCCTCAGGCCTCACGGTTGTTTTGTATGGAGATGCTGGCCGGCGCGCCTTTATTGATGGCTGAACTGGAGGGGGATCTCAAAACGCTAATTGATGAGAAATCTGCGCTGATTGCCGGTTGGATCAAAAGCGGAAAACTGGCTCCGGTCGATCCGCATCATCTGATTTTTATGATTTGGGCTTCAACTCAGCACTACGCCGACTTTGCCCCACAGGTAGAGGCGGTGACGGGCGCAACGCTGCGTGATGAAGCCTTTTTTAACCAAACGGTGGAGAGCGTACAGCGGATGATTATTGAAGGGATCCGCGTGCGTTAACTGGCCGGTGGTAACGGGCAGCTTAAATCGCCTTCTTCACACTGCAAGAGCGAGGCGAGAAACGCTTCGCGCTCGTTGGTCTTATCCGTCAGGCACTGGCTGGAAATCATCGCCTGAACGCTACCGCCCTCGGTGCCAGAACTGATTAACGCACAGTCCGCATCGCGCAAAGTTATCCAGGAGATTTGCGCTTTTTTCAGTAAATCGCGCTGGGTTGGGGCGGCGCGCTTTAGCGCATTCTGATACGTTTCATTAAGTTTGGCGTCGGCCGCCTTATACTGCTCTGCCGCACAGGTGTTCATCTCAATCTGCGTGTTCGCGTTGGCGCAGTCGTCCGCCAGCGCCTGGCCGCTCAGCAGCAGCGCTGCACATGTCAGTACAATTCGTTTCATGCTTCCCTCTGGCTTCATAAAAAAAGGCCCCGTTACCGGAGCCTTAATTAACCACAACCTTAGCCGATTGTCATCAGGCTGGCGTTCCCCCCGGCTGCGGCGGTATTGACGCTCAGGGAGCGCTCAATATACAACCTTTCCAGCAGGATATTGCTTTCGCCGCGGGCAAAGCCCTGGACCGACACAATTGCCCCTTCGCGGGCCGCCACTGCTTCACACAGTGCGCGAAGCTGATCGGAATCGCCGTGGAAAATTACAGCATCAAACGGCTGCGTGGCGATGTTGTCCGCTTTGGCAAACTGAATGCGCCCGGTAACCGCGGTTGGCAGGCGTTTTGCCAGGTCGCGATGGAACGTATCATCTGGCCACAGGATTAAGCTACCAACGGAAGTTACAGCGGCAACTTGTACCAGTGCGTCCTGTTCATCATCGGCGATACACAGCACGCGTTCGCGCGGCAACAGTGTCCAGGTATTGCGCTCGCCGGTGGGTCCTGGCAGCAGGCGTTGCGTTCCGGCCTGCGCCAGTTCGCCAAACTGCTGGCAGAGTGCACGCAGTGCTGGACGGTCGGTTGCCCATTCGCTGAGTACTTCCAGCGGCTGAACGAGCGCCGTTTTAAGCTGTGCATCGACCGGGTATTCGGCATCCTGACGGGCAAGGGTAATGCCTAACGCATTTTCCGGACGGTTTGCCAGCAGGCGGTACAGATACAGCGGTCCACCCGCTTTTGGCCCGGTTCCTGACAAGCCTTCGCCACCGAATGGCTGCACTCCGACGACGGCGCCGACCATATTGCGGTTAACGTACAGGTTCCCCACATGTGCCGAACCCGTGACCTGGGCGATGGTTTCATCGATACGGGTGTGCACGCCCAGCGTCAGGCCGTAGCCGGAGGCATTAATTTGCTCAATCAGGCTGCCCAGATTGTTGCGGGTGTAACGCACCACGTGCAGTACCGGACCGAATACCTCTTTTTGCAATTCGTCGAAGCTTTCCAGCTCGATAAGCGTCGGCGCGATAAAGGTACCGGTTTGCCATTCACGCGCATCGTCGCTGTTTTCGCGCACGGCCTGGAACACCGGACGCCCTTTAGCGCGCATGGCCTGAATATGGCGCTCAATATTGGCTTTGGCTTCTTCATCGATAACCGGTCCAATATCGGTGGTCAGACGGCCCGGGTTACCCATGCGACATTCCGCCATCGCGCCACGCAGCATTTTCAGCGTATGGTCGGCGACATCGTCCTGCAGACACAGGACGCGAAGCGCGGAGCAGCGCTGTCCGGCGCTGTCAAAGGCAGAAGCCAGAACGTCGACCACGACCTGTTCCGTTAACGCAGAAGAGTCGACGATCATGGCGTTCATCCCGCCGGTTTCGGCGATAAGCGGGATTGGGCGCCCCTGAGCATCGAGGCGGGTCGCGATATTGCGTTGCAACAGCGTGGCGACTTCCGTTGAGCCGGTAAACATGACGCCGCGTACGCGCTCATCGGAAGTGAGCTGTGCCCCGACCGTTTCGCCTTGACCAGGCAACAGTTGCACCACGCCTGGCGGCACACCTGCTTCGAGTAAAATGGCAATACCCTGGGCGGCAATCAGCGGAGTTTGTTCCGCGGGTTTTGCCAACACGCTGTTGCCCGCCGCCAGCGCAGCGGCAATCTGCCCGGTGAAAATGGCCAGCGGGAAGTTCCACGGGCTGATACAGACCACCGGCCCTAACGGACGATGGGTTTCATTATCGAAGTCATCGCGGACCTGACCGGCATAATAGTGCAGGAAGTCAACCGCTTCGCGTACTTCCGCAATGGCGTTGCTGAAGGTTTTGCCTGCTTCGCGCACCAGAATGCCAATTAACTGCTGCATCTGGCCTTCCATCAGAACGGCGGCGCGATGCAAAATAACGGCGCGCTCTTGTGGCGGTGTGGCGAACCAGATCGGCGCGTTATTTACCGCGTTCTGCAATGCCTGTTCCACTTCGCTGTGGGTTGCTTCACGCACGTAACCGACAATGTCTTTCGGTTCGGCCGGGTTGACGACTGGGGTCATTTCACCGTCAGCAACCGGATGTTCGAGCATCGGTTTAGCGTGCCATTTTTGCAGCGCGCTGTTGAGCAGGGCGGAGGACAGTGAGGCCAGACGATGTTCGTTCGCTAAATCCAGCCCGCCTGAGTTTTCGCGGCCTTTACCGTACAGGTCACGCGGCAGGGCAATCTTCGGATGTGGCAGACCAGCCTGGCCTTCCTGCTGTGCCAGTTTTTCAACGGCTTCGACCGGATCGGCTACCAGTTCATCCAGCGGCAGGGTAGTGTCTGCAATGCGATTGACGAATGAAGTGTTGGCGCCGTTTTCCAGCAGACGACGCACCAGATATGCCAGCAGCGTTTCATGCGTGCCTACCGGTGCATAAATGCGGCATGGACGGTTCAGTTTGCCATCGGCAACTTTACCGGTGACCTGCTCATACAGCGGTTCGCCCATACCGTGCAGGCACTGGAACTCGTACTGACCAGGATAGTAGTTTTGACCGGCCAACTGATAAATCGCCGCCAGCGTATGGGCGTTGTGGGTGGCGAACTGCGGGTAGATCAGATTCGGTACCGCAAGCAGTTTTTTCGCACAGGCCAGATAGGAAACGTCGGTGTAGACCTTACGGGTATAGACCGGATAACCTTCCAGACCGTCCATTTGCGCACGTTTGATTTCGCTATCCCAGTAGGCGCCCTTAACCAGACGGATCATCAGGCGACGGCGGCTGCGCGTGGCGAGATCAATCAGGTAGTCGATAACATACGGGCAGCGCTTCTGGTAGGCCTGAATAACAAAGCCGATACCGTTCCAGCCCGCCAGTTCAGGTTCAAAGCACAGTTTTTCCAGCAGATCGAGGGAGATCTCCAGTCGGTCGGCCTCTTCAGCATCGATATTGATACCGATGTCGTACTGGCGGGCCAGCAGAGTAAGCGACTTCAGACGCGGATAGAGTTCATCCATCACGCGGTCATACTGCGCGCGACTATAACGCGGATGCAGCGCTGACAGCTTGATAGAAATGCCCGGCCCTTCATAGATGCCGCGACCATTTGAGGCTTTACCAATGGCGTGGATTGCCTGTTGGTACGAAACCATATAAGCCTGGGCATCGGCGGCAGTCAGAGCCGCTTCGCCCAGCATGTCGTAAGAGTAGCGGAAACCTTTTTCTTCCAGTTTACGGGCGTTAGCCAGCGCTTCAGCGATAGTCTCTCCGGTGACGAACTGCTCGCCCATCAGGCGCATTGCCATGTCGACACCTTTACGTACCAGTGGTTCACCGCTCTTGCCGATAATACGGTTGAGTGAGCGTGAAAGGCTGGCTTCATTATGCGTAGAAACCAGACGACCGGTAAACAACAGCCCCCAGGTCGCCGCGTTGACGAACAGGGACGGGCTGCGTCCAATGTGCGACTGCCAGTTGCCGTTGCTGATTTTGTCGCGGATTAACGCATCGCGGGTCGCCTTATCAGGAATACGCAGCAGGGCTTCGGCCAGGCACATCAGCGCGACGCCTTCCTGCGAAGAAAGTGAGAATTCCTGCAATAAACCCTGTACCATCCCGGCGCGGCCGCTGGCGGTCTTTTGGTTACGCAGTTTGTCAGCCAGATCGTACGCCAGCTTGTGTGCTTGCTCCGCGATGGGTTGCGGCAGACGAGCCTGCTCCATCAGCATTGGCACGGCATCGGTTTCGGCTCGGCGGTACGCGGCGGTGATTGCTGCACGGGAAACAGACTGCGGCAGGATCTGTTCGGCAAATTCCAGGAAAGGCTGGTGCACTTCATTCTGCGGCGTGGTTGACTCCTCACCCTCATTCGCGGCACCCGCCAGCAGGGCCGGCAGTTCAGGAAGCGCGTCGTCATTTTCCAGTCTTTCGAGATAATTAAAGATAGCTTGCTTGATCAGCCAATGTGGCGTGCGATCGATTCGTGATGCTGCTGTTTTAATACGCTCGCGAGTGGCGTCATCCAGTTTAACCCCCATCGTGGTGGTTCCCATGCCGTTTACTCCTGTTGTACTGAAATACGGGTCTGATAGTTACCGAGAAATATCCACTATGTTGCAACTTTGTGCAACCGTGTTAAATGTGACTTGGTTTGCAAGCTTGGAAATGAATGAAATGTTAATAAATATGAGTCTTATGATGTGGGCTGTAAAAATTACAGAATCTTTTTCTCTGCGGGAGTTAACACTTTTAAAAGGTGCAACCGAAAAAAATGTGAGAGAGTGCAACCTACAGAAAAATGCTATCTACTCTGGATCAAATTTGATGTAAATGGTGTGTTAAATCGATTGTGAATAACCATCGCTTCCGGCAGGATACGGTCGCCCTGGTCAACATAGATATCTTTGCCACGTTCCGGCAGGGTAATAAAACAGCAAGCCACGGCATTGCTGATACATAATTTTGGAGAGTTTTGATGGCTATTAGCACACCGATGTTAGTGACATTCTGTGTCTATATTTTCGGCATGATATTGATAGGGTTTATTGCATGGCGTTCAACCAAAAACTTTGACGATTACATTCTGGGTGGACGCAGTCTGGGTCCATTCGTGACCGCGTTATCTGCCGGGGCATCTGACATGAGCGGCTGGTTGCTGATGGGGTTGCCCGGCGCGATTTTCCTGTCGGGGATTTCAGAAAGCTGGATCGCCATCGGCCTTATTTTGGGCGCATGGATCAACTGGAAGCTGGTGGCCGGACGTTTACGTGTACATACCGAATACAATAACAATGCGCTGACGTTACCGGATTACTTTACCGGTCGCTTTGAAGATAAAAGCCGAATTTTGCGTATTATCTCCGCGCTGGTTATTTTGCTGTTTTTCACCATCTATTGTGCTTCAGGGATTGTGGCAGGGGCGCGTCTGTTTGAAAGCACCTTTGGCATGAGCTATGAAACAGCGCTGTGGGCAGGGGCGGCCGCGACGATCATTTATACCTTTATTGGTGGTTTCCTGGCGGTTAGCTGGACCGATACCGTCCAGGCCAGCCTGATGATCTTTGCTCTGATCCTGACGCCGGTAATGGTCATTATTGGCGTGGGTGGATTTGAAGATTCGCTGGAAGTGATTAAACAAAAGAGCATTGAGAACGTGGACATGTTCAAAGGGCTGAATTTTGTTGCCATCATTTCTTTGATGGGCTGGGGTCTGGGCTACTTTGGCCAGCCGCATATTCTGGCGCGCTTTATGGCAGCAGATTCCCACCATAGCATCGTTCATGCTCGCCGTATCAGTATGACCTGGATGATCCTGTGCCTGGCAGGTGCCGTGGCCGTGGGCTTCTTTGGTATTGCTTACTTTAACAACAACCCACAGCTTGCCGGTGCTGTTAACCAGAACGCCGAGCGCGTGTTTATTGAACTGGCGCAAATCCTGTTCAACCCGTGGATTGCTGGTATTCTGCTGTCTGCGATCCTCGCTGCGGTTATGTCGACCTTGAGCTGCCAGCTGCTGGTGTGCTCCAGCGCAATCACCGAAGATTTGTACAAAGCGTTCCTGCGTAAAAATGCCAGCCAGAAAGAGCTGGTATGGATTGGCCGCATCATGGTGCTGGTCGTGGCGCTGGTGTCTATCGCGCTGGCGGCGAACCCGGAGAACCGCGTGCTGGGTCTGGTAAGCTACGCCTGGGCGGGCTTCGGCGCGGCGTTTGGTCCGGTGGTTCTGTTCTCGGTAATGTGGTCGCGTATGACCCGCAACGGTGCGCTGGCAGGGATGATCATCGGTGCGGTGACGGTAATCGTCTGGAAGCAGTTTGCCTGGTTGGGTCTGTATGAAATCATCCCGGGCTTTGTTTTCGGCAGCATCGGTATTGTGGTCTTCAGCCTGTTGGGTAAAGCGCCTTCAACTGCTATGCAGCAACGTTTTGCCGAGGCTGATGCGCATTATCACTCAGCTCCGCCATCGCGTTTGCAGGCAGAATAATCTGCCTCTGTCTTCAAGCCCGCCGCGTGCGGGCTTTTTTATTGCTTCCGTTGTAAACCTGCTATAACCATTACCTGCCTAACCTTTTACATTCAGTCATCATTCTCAAAACATTCTGCTTGAGTTTTTCTTTCCTGTAATGATAATCACTATCACTGTAATTTACTTTTCTTTTCATCAGTTGACTGAGAATAACGTTTAAGGGTTCTTCGCATGTTTGTTCCATTTCTAATTATGTTGCGCGAAGGGTTAGAGGCCGCGCTGATTGTCAGCCTGATTGCCAGCTACCTGAAACGGACTCAGCGTGGTCGATGGATTGGTGTGATGTGGATTGGTGTTCTGCTGGCGGCGGCGTTATGCCTGGCTTTAGGGATTTTCATCAACGAAACCACCGGTGAATTTCCGCAAAAAGAACAGGAGCTGTTTGAAGGCATCGTGGCGGTCATTGCCGTGGTGATCCTCACCTGGATGGTGTTCTGGATGCGTAAAGTTTCGCGCAACGTCAAAGTCCAGCTTGAACAGGCTGTCGATAACGCGTTGCAGCGTGGCAACCATCACGGCTGGGCGCTGGTGATGATGGTCTTTTTTGCTGTTGCCCGTGAAGGGCTGGAGTCGGTGTTCTTCCTGCTGGCAGCATTCCAGCAGGATGTAGGTATCTGGCCGCCGTTAGGCGCGATGCTGGGACTGGCTACCGCGGTGGTACTGGGTTACCTGATTTACCTCGGCGGCATTCGCCTCAATCTCGGGGCATTTTTCAAATGGACCAGCCTGTTCATTTTGCTGGTGGCTGCCGGTCTTGCTGCTGGGGCAATCCGTGCTTTCCACGAAGCTGGGTTGTGGAATCATTTTCAGGATGTGGCGTTTGACCTGAGCAGCGTGCTGTCGACGCATTCGCTGTTTGGCACATTGATGGAAGGCATTTTCGGCTATCAGGAAGCGCCAAGCGTTAGTGAAGTCGCTGTCTGGTTTATCTACCTGATTCCGGCGTTGATTATGTTTGCGTTACCGCCGCGTTCAGGCACTACGGCATCGCGTACCGCACCTTGATAAAAACGCGATGCAGAATACTTTTTAGTTACAACATACTTATTTATAGGGATAGGTTATGACGTTTAATTTTCGCCGTAGTGCGCTGCAGCTAGGTATCGCCGCGCTGTTTGCCTCCGCTTTTAATGCACAAGCTGCCGATATTCCGCAGGTGAAAGTCACGGTTAACGACAAACAATGTGAACCGATGACTATCACGGTTAATGCAGGGAAAACGCAGTTCATCATCCAGAACCATAGCCAGAAAGCGCTGGAGTGGGAGATCCTCAAAGGCGTTATGGTGGTTGACGAGCGCGAAAACATTGCACCGGGCTTTAGCCAGAAAATGACCGCTAACCTCCAGCCGGGCGAATATGATATGACCTGCGGCCTGTTGACTAACCCGAAAGGCAAACTGATCGTAAAAGGTAGCGCAACGGCGGATGCCGTGCAAAGCGATGCTCTGCTGAGTCTGAGTGGCGCGATTACCGAATACAAAGCCTATGTGACAGCCGAAACCGCGCAGTTGGTTGCGGGCACCAAAGCCTTTACCGATGCGATTAAAGCTGGCGATCTGGAAAAAGCGAAATCGCTGTATGCGCCAACCCGTCAGCATTATGAGCGTATTGAACCGATTGCTGAACTGTTCTCCGATCTCGATGGCAGCATCGATGCACGTGAAGATGATTATGAGCAAAAAGCCGCCGATCCTAAATTCACCGGCTTCCACCGCCTGGAGAAAGCGCTGTTTGGCGACAATACCACCAAAGGTATGGATAAGTACGCCGACCAATTAAACAGCGATGTTCTTGACCTGCAAACGCGTATTAGCGAGCTGGCTTTCCCACCGTCTAAAGTTGTTGGCGGGGCAGCAGGACTGATTGAAGAAGTTGCTGCCAGCAAAATCAGTGGGGAAGAAGATCGCTATAGCCATACCGATCTGTGGGATTTCCAGGCCAACGTCGATGGTGCGCAGAAAATTGTCGATCTCCTGCGTCCTCAGTTGCAAAAATCCAATGCTGAACTGCTTGCGAAGGTGGATGCGAACTTCAAAAAGGTCGATACCATTCTGAGCAAGTACCGTACCAAAGACGGCTTTGAAACCTATGACAAACTGACTGATGCCGATCGTAATGCACTGAAAGGGCCAATCACGACGCTGGCGGAAGATTTGTCGCAATTACGCGGTGTTCTGGGTCTGGATTAAGCACTATGCAGCAAGATAATGAAAACGGCGTGAGCGAACCGTCACGCCGACGTTTACTGAAAGGGATGGGCGCCCTGGGTGGGGCGCTGGCGCTGGCGGGTGGGTGTCCGGTTGCCCACGCGCAAAAATCACAAAGCGCGCCGGGCACGTTGTCTCCGGATGCACGTAGTGAAGCGCAGCCGTTTTATGGTCAGCATCAGGCGGGGATCCTGACGCCGCAGCAGGCATCAATGATGCTGGTGGCATTCGATGTTCTCGCCAGCGATAAGGCCGATCTTGAGCGGTTATTCCGGTTGCTGACCAGCCGGTTTGCGTTTCTGACCACCGGTGGACCGGCGCCGGATACGCCGAATCCGCGTCTCCCCCCTATGGATTCCGGTATCCTCGGCGCATACATTGCGCCAGACAACCTGACGATGACGTTGTCAGTCGGCTCCTCGCTGTTTGATGAACGCTATGGCCTGAAATCGCAGATGCCGAAAAAGCTGCAAAAAATGACCCGTTTCCCGAATGATTCACTGGATGCGGCGCTGTGCCATGGCGATGTGCTGCTGCAGATTTGTGCCAACACCCAGGACACCGTCATCCACGCGTTGCGCGATATCATTAAACATACACCCGATCTCCTTAGCGTGCGCTGGAAACGTGAAGGGTTTATTTCCGACCACGCCGCACGTAGTAAAGGCAAAGAGACCCCGGTCAATTTGCTTGGCTTTAAAGACGGCACCGCGAATCCGGACGCTACGGATGCGAAGTTGATGCAAGACGTGGTGTGGGTTACGGACGGGCAGGGCGAGCCTGACTGGGCGCAAGGCGGAAGCTATCAGGCCGTCAGGCTCATTCAGTTCCGCGTTGAGTTCTGGGATCGTACGCCGCTGAAAGAGCAGCAAACGATTTTTGGTCGCGATAAACACACCGGCGCGCCGCTGGGTATGCAGCATGAGCATGATGTGCCTGACTATGCCAGCGATCCTGAAGGCGAAGTGATTGCGCTCGACAGCCATATCCGCCTGGCAAACCCACGCACGAAAGAAACCGACTCGAGCCTGATGATGCGTCGTGGCTACAGTTATTCGCTCGGTGTGACTAATTCCGGTCAACTGGATATGGGGCTGTTGTTTGTTTGCTATCAACACGATCTGGAAAAAGGATTTTTGACGGTGCAGAAACGTCTGAACGGTGAAGCGCTCGAAGAGTATGTCAAACCGATTGGTGGGGGATATTTCTTTGCTTTGCCGGGTGTTAAAACCGCAGACAATTATCTGGGACAGTCTCTGCTCGAAGCCTGATGATTATGCCCCGCAGTACAGCGGGGTTTTTCCTGACATCTTGATGAAGGAACAAACTATTTTTTATGATCGGTATGCGACTGAAATAATTCTGTCATCTCTGGGTAAGAAACTGTTTCTGGTGATAAGATAGAATTTAAGTTAACAACAAGTAAAAATATTGTTGCATTAGCGAAAGGTTATGATGTACTTATAAGTAATAGCGGTAGTTCCCGGCGGTGATAGTCATTCACTATGGAGATCGCGAATGGAAAAGTCCTGTACTGGACACGTTTTTCACAGTAACAGCAGTACCTTACGCGGACGTTTCTCTTCCGGTAGCCACCTCGTCACCGCTAAATCTCTCTCTCATTCACTTCTTATCCTTGTTACTGACGCCCTGTGCGGTGCGCGTAGCCGTGTGTGGCGTCTTATCCGAAAGCAAGCAATGGCTTACAAGGAAGCCAACCCTCAGATGTTCGTGCGCATAATCGTGCCGCCAACGGCGCGTGTGATGTATACCTACAACTCAAGGTGCTATCCATGGGAAGACAAAAAGCAGTGATCAAAGCTCGTCGTGAAGCAAAACGTGTGCTGAGGCGGGATTCGCGTAGCCATAAGCAACGTGAAGATGAATCGGTCACCTCGCTTGTGCAGATGGGCGGCGTAGAAGCGATTGGTATGGCGCGTGACAGTCGCGACGCCACGCCAATCACGGCGCGGAATGAAGCTCAGGCGCACTACCTGAATGCTATCGAGAGTAAACAGCTGATCTTCGCCACCGGTGAAGCCGGGTGTGGTAAAACCTGGATCAGCGCGGCAAAAGCAGCAGAGGCCCTGATCCATAAAGACGTGGACAGGATCATTGTAACCCGTCCAGTTCTGCAAGCTGATGAAGACCTCGGCTTCTTACCTGGAGATGTTTCCGAGAAGTTCGCTCCCTATTTTCGCCCCGTGTATGACGTGCTGGTGAAACGGCTGGGAGCCTCCTTCATGCAATATTGCCTGCGACCTGAGATTGGTAAGGTGGAAATCGCGCCGTTCGCCTATATGCGTGGACGTACATTTGAAAATGCAGTGGTCATTCTTGACGAGGCTCAGAACGTCACTGCGGCGCAAATGAAGATGTTTTTGACCCGCCTCGGGGAGAATGTGACGGTAATTGTGAATGGGGATGTGACCCAGTGCGATCTACCCGCTCATGTTCGCTCAGGGCTTAGCGATGCGCTGGCCCGTTTTGAAGAAGATGAGATGGTAGGGATTGTTCGTTTCAATAAAGACGATTGCGTCCGCTCTGCGCTTTGTCAGCGGACGCTCAACGCTTACAACTGATATGTACTCCGTCTTCAAGGCCCGGGAAACCGGGCTTTGTTGTTTGACGCCAGTACATGACCGGTCGGGGCTTCTCATCCCCCCGCAGATGTGCAACATGCGAAAAAAAGCCCGTACTTTCGTACGAGCTCTTCTTAAAATATGGCGGTGAGGGGGGGATTGACTCGCTTTGCTCGCCCCTGCGGGGCAGCCCGTTCGCTGCGCTCCCGGTCTGTCCAACTGGCTGCGCCAGTAGTCGAACCCCGGTCGGGGCTTCTCATCCCCCCGCAGATGTGCAACATGCGAAAAAAAAGCCCGTACTTTCGTACGAGCTCTTCTTAAAATATGGCGGTGAGGGGGGGATTCGAACCCCCGATACGTTGCCGTATACACACTTTCCAGGCGTGCTCCTTCAGCCACTCGGACACCTCACCATATTGTTGTCCCTGTGCTACCGGAACGGGCGCTAATGTAGGGGAAACACCGCCCCGCCGTCAATCAACTTTTTGAAAAAAATGTGCATTTACACAAACTTCAAGCAACATGGAGCATAAATAAGCGGGAATTGTTTTTTTTGCCAGCATCCTAAAATTTGCTACTCTGATGTTCCCTCGGAAAATGATGATAATAAGTGCGAGAAAGTTCCGCACAACAATGTTCAGGAGACAATATGGATATAATTTTCTATCACCCAACATTCGATACGACCTGGTGGATTAATGCGTTGGCAAAGGCAATACCTGGTGCGAACGTACGTGAGTGGAAAGCGGGTGATAATGCACATGCTGACTATGCGCTGGTCTGGCATCCGCCGGTTGAAATGCTCGCAGGACGAAAATTAAAAGCCGTATTTGCGCTGGGCGCGGGCGTCGATTCTATTCTCAGTAAACTCAATGCTCATCCGGAAATGTTGGATGCGTCGATTCCGCTTTTCCGGCTGGAAGATACGGGTATGGGCCTGCAAATGCAGGAATATGCGGTCAGTCAGGTGCTGCACTGGTTTCGTCGCTTTGATGATTATCAGGCATTGAAAAATCAGGCGAAATGGCAACCGTTGTCAGAATATACTCGCGAGGAGTTTACCGTCGGGATCATGGGGGCAGGGGTATTGGGCGCAAAAGTTGCCGAAAGCCTGCAAGCATGGGGATTCCCACTGCGCTGCTGGAGTCGTACGCGTAAATCCTGGTCTGGCGTGGAAAGCTTCGCCGGTACTGAGGAACTGGGCGCGTTTTTGAGTCAAACTCGCGTGCTGATCAACCTCCTGCCTAATACGGCAGAAACCGTAGGCATTATTAACGCTGATTTACTTAGCCAATTGCAGGATGGCGCCTACGTGCTGAACCTTGCACGCGGTGTTCATCTCAATGAAGACGATCTTCTGGCATCGCTGGACAGCGGCAAGGTGAAGGGGGCCATGCTGGATGTTTATAGCCGTGAACCGCTGCCAGAAAACAGCCTATTATGGAAACATCCGCGTGTGGCGATGACGCCACATATTGCCGCAGTTACCCGTCCGGCAGAAGCGGTGGACTATATCTCCCGCACGATTATGAACCTGGAGAGCGGGCAAGTCGTAACAGGTCAGGTCAATCGCGTTCGGGGATATTGATGGTAACCCGGCAAGTACCGGGTTTCAGCTAGAATACCCGCCATACTTCAAGCTGCATGTGCGTTGGCTACGGTTGTTCACCTGAATCACTTACATAAGTAAGTGATTCAGGTATCACTCCCTTGCCACCTGCCTACGACTCGAATTTTTAGGGTATTAATGGCGGCGATACCTGCTATCCTTGACGGAAAATGACTACAGGAGAGAGTTATGTATCCCGTTGACCTGCATATGCATACCGTCGCCAGCACCCACGCCTACAGCACCTTAAGTGATTACATCGCGGAAGCTCGTCGCAAAGGCATCAAGCTGTTTGCCATTACCGATCATGGACCGGACATGGCGGACGCGCCTCACCACTGGCACTTTATCAATATGCGCATTTGGCCACGTGTCGTGGATGGCGTGGGGATTCTGCGCGGAATAGAAGCCAATATTAAGAATATTGAAGGTGAAATTGACTGTTCAGGTCCGATGTTTACCTCCCTGGACCTCATTATTGCGGGCTTCCATGAGCCGGTTTTTGCACCTCACGATAAAGACACCAACACCCAGGCAATGATAGCCACGATGGCCAGCGGCAATGTGCACATCATTAGCCATCCGGGAAATCCCAAGTATCCCGTTGATATTACTGCAATTGCGCAGGCGGCGGCGAAGTACCAGGTTGCACTGGAAATCAATAACTCTTCGTTTTTGCATTCGCGTAAGGGCAGTGAGGATAATTGTCGCGCGGTTGCTGCGGCTGTGCGTGATGCCGGCGGCTGGGTGGCGTTAGGGTCGGATTCACATACCGCTTTCACGCTGGGAGAATTTGGCGAATGCCGTAAAATCCTGGATGATGTTAATTTCCCTGAAGACAGAATTTTAAACGTCACACCTAAACGTCTATTGGCGTTTCTGGAATCGCGAGGCATGGAGCCGATCGCGGAATTTGCTGAACTGTAATTGTTACTAACTGGAATATATCAATGAACGAGTTTTCTATCCTGTGTCGTGTACTGGGCTCGCTATTTTACCGCCAACCGCAGGACCCTTTACTGGTTCCCCTGTTTACCCTGATTAGTGAAGGTAAACTGTCAGCCAACTGGCCGCTGGAACAGGACGAACTGCTCACCCGTTTACAGAAGAGCTGCGATATGCCCCAGCTGGCTGCAGATTACAACGCGCTGTTTGTCGGTGACGAGTGTGCAGTGCCGCCTTATCGTAGTGCCTGGGTAGAAGGGGCGAAAGAATCCGATGTTCGTGCATTTCTTTCAGCCCGGGGCATGCCGCTGGCTGATACACCGGCAGATCACATTGGTACGCTGTTACTGGCAGCTTCCTGGCTTGAAGACCAGTCTGCGGAAGATGAAAGTGAAGCGCTTGAAACTTTGTTTGTAGAATACCTGCTGCCCTGGTGCGGTACGTTCCTTGGTAAAGTTGAAGCGCACGCAAACACGCCGTTCTGGCGTACCATGGCGCCGCTAACACGCGATGCCATTAGTGCGATGTGGGACGAATTGCAGGAAGATACAGACGAATAAATGTGATGTTTATCACTTAATAGTGCAACTCAATTTATAAGCTTGCATAAATTGTGTGCGCGATCTCATTTCCATGCCGTTTTTCTGCTAAGATGCGCGGCATGAACATACTTCTCTCAATTGCAATCACAACGGGCATTCTCTCCGGGATCTGGGGATGGGTGGCCGTTTCTCTTGGTTTACTCAGTTGGGCTGGCTTTCTGGGTTGTACGGCTTATTTCGCCTGCCCGCAAGGTGGGTTAAAAGGACTGTGGATCTCGGCGTGTACGCTGCTAAGCGGTGTGGTGTGGGCGTTGGTGATTATTAACGGTAGCGCGCTTGCTCCGCATATGGACATTATTGGTTATGTCATGACAGGAATTGTCGCGTTTCTGATGTGTATCCAGGCAAAGCAATGGTTGCTTTCATTTGTACCGGGCACGTTCATTGGCGCATGTGCAACATTTGCAGGGCAGGGGGACTGGCGACTGGTTGTTCCGTCATTGGCACTGGGTCTGGTATTCGGCTATGCGATGAAAAACAGTGGTCTGTGGCTGGCATCTCGCCGTGAAAATAGAATATCGTCGACGCTGACCAGTAAATAAAAAAGCGTGAGGGATTTCCTCACGCTTTTTATGCTGTATAGACCCATCAGGATTCTGGCGGTACCGACATATGACGGTATTTAACCAGAATGTCATTATCAACTTGTTTCTTATCCTGCAAATCCCACAATCCGCGATCGATGCCGTCATTAATCAGGAAGATAACGCCCGTTTCAATCGCTGACATCAGACAAAGCATAACCGGTTCGTTAGAGGTGTAACCAATTTCACCTTCCAACAGACGCTGGTAGTCAATAAAGCGGAACACCCCAGCCTGTACTTCATAAGACAGAATGGTTTTACTGGTATTCACTGACGACAGGATCTCACCGGTGCTGACGTTAACTACGCGCAGGTTTACCGCTATCTGGTCGAGCTGGTATTGCGTATCGGCGCCAATACCAAAATAACGTGCACCGACACCACCGGATTTAACGTTGCTTTCATAACCGATAATTGACCCTTCCACCATGACGTTTGCCGCGGTCAGGGACTGTAGCGGGATCCGGTTATTAATCGCAACCGTACCGTTTTCCTGAGCTGCACGAATGATTTTGCGTTCGTTAAGCAAGTTCTGTAACCCCTGACGTTCCAGTGGGACGAACCAACGAGAATCTTTCAATGCGGTGACAAGCATAGCCGTGGCGCTTTGCGGGACGGCGGTTGAGAAGTTACTTGCCGGGTAAGGTTTAAATTGGCCAGTCTCATCCTGAATGTTGTATACCGACACAAAGATCTTACCTGTAGGCATAGGCAGATGCGTCAAGTCTTTATAGCTTTGGGCTCGGGGCATTAATGTCGGCTTAGCGGCTTCTTGAGGCGGGGCTGTTAAACATCCGCTGAGTAAAATTACTGCCACCATGATAAGTAAACGCTGCATGATTATTTCCTTTCGTGGCTATAACTTAGAAGTCGGTCGACTGTGTTTGTAAACCCGACACTTCAATAGTCGAAGTTTTCCCCGATTTCCTGTCGGTGACATTCAATTGCAGTTGTCCGTCCCGGTTGGCGATATCAATGATAAAATCATTGGTCACCATTCTTCCTGGTTTACCGGTATTAATGTTGGTGAGTAGGCCACCGAGAATTTGTGACTGAATCGCCTGAGTAAAGTTATCCAGAGCTGACGGGGTTTCAATACCGTAATCGTCATAGCTTGGATCTTTATATGAGTTCTGGGCCTGGGCGCTGTTCAACAGAAAAGCACCATTATTCGGGTTGCCACCAAAGTTTGGGTTGCGAAACTGGAACGTCATGTTTCCGGCCCAACTTAATGGTGAAATTAGCATGAGCAAAACCACTGCATGTTTAACACGCATGAAAGCCTCCGGACAAAATCATGTTTTAGAATTCATCACGCGCTAAATCGCTAGTGCTTAATAGTGTTTGATCTATTTGCCGGCGATTTAATGCTTCTTCAGTTTCTGCCAATGCGAAGACAACTATTTTGTCGAAGTCTCTTTTCGTTGGGAATAAAAAAGTCTGGAAGATAACGTCTTGATTGACCGTTATGGTGATCCAACTTCCCCAACGCGCACTGGGTCTTTCATTAATGGTTAAGTTTCCTGTGTACTCGCTTTCCCACTTATCACTAAAGGCCCGATAAAAATCATGACCGATTGAAGAGACAGTGTGGTCAGTTAACAGTCCGGGAACCTCCACCTCTACGGTTGTCGCTGCGTGCAGACTCCCGGCAGCAAAGAATAAATTTGCTGCCACAATCCAGGTCAAATAGCGTTTCATGGCTTTATCGCCTGAGGTTATCATTGGCCCATGAGACCGCCTGCGTACGATTTTTGACAGCTATCTTTTTGAAAAGATTATAAAGATGTGTTTTTACCGTATTTTCACTGATAAACAGTGAGCGAGCGATTTCAATATTTGAGGCGCCGATACGCAATTTATTAAGGATCTCTTTTTCACGGTGCGTCAGCAGTGCCGACTCCGTGCTGTTATAACGATAATTTCCAGAGTGCGTGATCAGATAACTGGCAAGTTTTTGCGTGAAGTAACATTCACCGCGCAAGATACCCTGCAAGCCGCTTACAACACGCTGCTCGTCTTCAGTTGCGTAAAAAACACCATTGATATGCGGCCAGTTTTCGATATCCCGATAAGGGTAATCATCAGGAGTATTCAACAATAACGTCTTTATATTGTTGTTTTTTCTACTCAAATTATCTTGCCAGTAATGGATCAGTTTTTTATCTGCCTCCATCATATCCAGTAAAACAATGCAGCTGGAGGATATATCATCCAGAGAACGTTGAATATTATGCAGTTTTCCGGTGAGTGCCAGTGATTGTTTTAAATGCTGTAATAATGCAGTTGCCTGCAAAGAAGGTTTTGTGATCAACAATAATGTATGACCATGAATACTATGGACTTCATTAAACATGATGAAACTCCACTTTTTAGTCGCACACCTGACAGCTGTCTCTACTAAAATAGAGGCACCAGAAGTACTGACAGATGTTGCACTGCTGTGTAGATATAAAATATCGACCCAAAGGGGTGAAAATATTAAAACAAATGGACTTCAACTGATTTCAATCTAGCTATTACAAATCTTAAAGCAAGTGTTAAACATGTAACAACTTGTAAAATTATATATTAAAATATGATTTTATGGTTTTATTAGAGTTTAGATTTGATAGGAAAGTTGTACATTTTACCTTTGCTGCATAGATTTAAAAAATCATACAAATTATAGTAACACATTGATTTTAAGTCATTTAATTAATAATTGTTGAGTTTTAAATTTCTAATGAATTCTAAAATCCTTGTCTCAATTTACGTTGGTCAATTTTAGATGGAAAAAAATGACCTTTGTCACGACTTGTACCGATGTCTATCTCGACGTTGTACTGAGAGGCCCTGATATCGTGCAAAATGCACTTTCTCAGTGACTGCATAGAAATTCATTACTGATAGCAAAATAAAAATAAAATCCAGACCTGAAGCGATGTTATTCACTGTTAATTAGTACTTTGGTGTGAATCCGGATATAAAAATACCACTCGCGGGTGAGTTATTTAAAATGTTTCCACGGACATACTCTTCATCGTAACGTGGCGTTAACAAATGTAAGTCATGTTAACAACAATTTGAGTGGTAATTAATTTAACTTCAAGTACGACCAGGTCCAGGGTGACAACATGAAAAACAAGTTGTTATTTATGATGTTTACAATACTGGGTGTGCCTGGGATTGCATCCGCAACCAGTTATGATTTAGCTAATTCAGAATATAACTTTGCGGTAAATGAATTAAGTAAGTCTTCATTTAATCAGGCAGCCATTATTGGTCAGGTTGGTACTGCTAATAGTGCAAATACTCGCCAGGAGGGCACTAAGTTATTGTCGGTCATTTCACAAGAAGGTTCAGGTAACCGGGCGAAAACAGATCAGACGGGATCAAATAACTTTGCATATATTGATCAAACGGGTAGCTCTAATGATGCGAGTATTAAACAAAGCTCTTACGGTAATACGGCGATGATTATCCAGAAAGGCTCTGGTAATAAAGCCAATATTACCCAGTACGGTACACAAAAAACAGCAGTTGTGGTGCAGAGACAGTCGCAAATGGCAATTCGCGTTACTCAACGCTAATCCATAAACGACGTTTAAATCAATCCGATGGGGGTTTACCATGAAACTTTTAAAAGTGGCAGCATTCGCAGCAATCGTAGTTTCTGGCAGTGCTCTGGCAGGTGTTGTTCCGCAATGGGGCGGTAATCATCATGGTGGCGGTAGCAACTATGGCCCAGACTCTTCAATGAGTATTTACCAATTTGGCTCTAGTAACGTTGCGAATGCGCTGCAAAGTGATGCACGTAAATCAGACGTGACTATCACACAACACGGACATGGTAACGGTGCGACCGTCGGCCAAGGTGCTGATGACAGTACCATTAGCCTGAAACAGACCGGCTTCCAGAACAGTGCTGATATCAATCAGTGGAATGCAAAAAATGCTGATATCAGCGTAACTCAGTTCGGTGGTCGTAACGGTGCTGTGGTTAATCAGACAGCGTCTGACTCCAATGTGCTGATTCAGCAGGTTGGTTATGGCAACAATGCTACAGCTAACCAGCACTAATTCAGTTTTCTGACTGATAATAAACAGGGCGAAAGCCCTGTTTTTTTTCGGGAGAATATTATGCACACGCTATTACTCATTGCCGCGTTGGCAAATCAAATAACATTCAATACAACTCAGCAAGGTGATATGTACACCATTATTCCTCAGGTGACATTAGCTCAACCGTGCGTATGTGAAGTGCAAGTTCTTGCCGTACGTAAAGGAAAGGGCGGACAAAATCAGTCACAGCAGAAAACAAGCCTTTCGGTCCCTGCTAATCGGCCAATTGAATTAACAAAAATGAGCTTTAATATTTCACCGGAGGATTCGGTTAAAATTATCGTTACCGTTTCTGACGGGCAGTCTCTGCATCTGTCGCAACAATGGCCTGACTCAAACAGTCACCCATAATTTTTTGCCGGATTTGCATTAAGGGTGTGGCTGGGAGTGCGGTGCTGTTCTATGAATATAGAAACGAACAAACGTTTTATTTGATCGTAACTCGCAGCGGTGAAGGATCATTGTGATCCCTCAAGGATGATTAATCATTGAGGAACCCTTATGTGTACATTCTTAAAGCGTATTTTAAATACCGGTTTGTGGGCTTTTTCTCTTTTAACCCTCCCCGCAATGGCGACGCAAATCTTACCCGGCGGGGTTATTCATTTTCATGGTGCAATAGTTGAAGCACCTTGCGACGTTAACACTCGACAACAACAGATTGAATTGTCATGTATGCGTGATGGCACGATGAGTAATAGTCTCTACGACCTGCAACAGGTCACGACAGCGCCTCAGAGTGTGCAACAAATTGCCACGGTGAAAATGCATTACCTCAATGAACAGAAAAGCATGGCTATTCTGAATATTGAATATAAATGAATCATTCTGGCGTAGGTATGCACGCTTATGGCTAAAAAATGAGATTTCAAGGAAAACCCTGCTGTACACTTAACGGAGAGTGTTTTGTCAGGGGGAACTTATGCAATCGCGTGTTCATGTGTTACAGGGCGACATTACGACGATCGCGGTAGATGTGATCGTCAATGCGGCCAACTCCTCGTTACTGGGAGGAGGTGGAGTCGATGGCGCGATTCATCGTGCTGCCGGGCCTGCGTTGTTGGAGGCCTGCAAACAGGTTATACAACAACAGGGAGGATGCCCGACCGGGCATGCCGTTATCACGCTGGCTGGCGCGCTTCCGGCAAAAGCAGTTATTCACACCGTAGGGCCCGTCTGGCAAGGCGGTGATCACCACGAGGCTGAACGACTTGAAGAGGCCTATCTAAATACATTGCAACTGGCCTTAGCCAATGGTTATCAATCCATTGCTTTTCCAGCGATAAGCACCGGTGCTTATGGTTACCCACGCGCTGCAGCAGCAGAGATCGCGGTGAAAACGGTGTTGAAATTTATCACCCGGCGTACGCTTCCCGATCAAATATACTTCGTGTGCTTTGATGAAGAAAACGCTCGACTATACAAGAGATTCCTTACCCAACAAGGCGATGAACGCACGGACTGATATGACACGACTTGAGCGTGCCATCACGCCGCTATGCGTAAACCACCCGGGAGAATGCGGCATTCTGACGTTGGATGACAGCCTGGATGCGTTTGCTGCTCGCTATCGGTTGACGGAAATGGCGGAACGAACCCTGGATGTTCAGTATTACATCTGGGAAAGCGACATGTCCGGGCTATTGTTATTTTCCGTTTTGCTGACCGCAGCGAAGCGGGGCGTCCGGGTGCGTTTGTTGCTGGATGATAACAACACGCCAGGTCTGGATGACACGCTGCGTTTGCTGGACAATCACCCTAATATTGAAGTTCGCCTGTTTAATCCCTTTTCCTTTCGCATCCTGCGTGCCCTGGGCTATTTAACCGATTTTGCCCGGTTGAATCGGCGTATGCACAACAAAAGTTATACCGCTGACGGCGTCGTAACTCTTGTGGGGGGGCGAAATATAGGCGATGCCTATTTTGGCGCAGGCGAACAACCACTGTTTTCCGATCTGGACGTTATGGCTATTGGGCCGGTTGTCCAGGATGTTGCAGACGACTTTGAGCGTTACTGGCACTGCCGCTCGGTTTCAACATTGCAAAACGTACTTGAGGTGGCAGAACCTGCTTCTACGCAAAAAATCGAACTTCCTGAATCCTGGTATAATGATGACATCACGCGTCGCTATCTACATAAGCTGGAAACCAGCCAGTTTGTGACCCATCTCGATCAGAGGTCGCTGCCGCTAATTTGGGCGAAAACGCGCTTACTGAGTGATGATCCTGCAAAAGGAGAGGGGAAAGCGCCGCGCCACTCACTATTACCGCAGCGTTTGTTTGACGTGATGGGATCTCCCACCGAGCGTATTGATATTATTTCCGCCTACTTTGTACCCACTCGCGCCGGTGTGGCGCAGCTCCTGAGACTGGTGAGAAAAGGCGTTAAGATCGCAATTTTAACTAATTCTCTGGCGGCGAATGATGTTGCAGTCGTTCACGCGGGCTATGCGCGTTGGCGAAAAAAACTCTTGCGCTACGGCGTGGAGTTATACGAGCTCAAACCGACCCGCGATCGCGTTTCAGCAGTACACGACCGGGGATTAACCGGTAATTCAGGCTCCAGCCTGCATGCGAAAACCTTCAGTATTGACGGTCGTAAAGTGTTTATCGGCTCGCTTAATTTTGATCCCCGTTCAACGCTACTCAATACGGAAATGGGGTTTGTGATTGAGAGTGAAGTACTGGCTGAGTTGATTCATAAACGTTTTATGCAAAGTCAGCGTGATATGGCCTGGCAACTACGTCTTGACCGTTGGGGCAGAATTAACTGGGTTGATCGGCTTTCTGGCAGCGAACAGGTACTGAAAAAAGAACCCGCTACAGGATTCTGGAAGCGGGTTCTGGTGAGGCTTGCATCCGTGTTGCCCATTGAATGGCTGCTCTGAACCATTCAATGCAAGAAAACTAACCGGCAACCGCCTTGTTTTTATCCTGCTTAATCGGCGGTTTACCCGAAAAGAGAAACTTCAGCACCGGGATCCGTAAATGGATTTCGTACAGTATGACCGCAATTCCAACCACAAAAAGAAGGCCGCAGAGAAAACCCAGCAGATTCGACTTGATGTGCGGTGTGATATACGCGCCAAAAAACAGCGTTAACGGGTGGTGCACCAAATAGATGAACAGCGACGCGTTGACAAAATAGGTCACGCGAGCCGACTGGAAATTCAGTAAACGGTGGCCAAGCGAAAAGACGACGTTTACCATCCATAGCCCCATGACCATGGTAATGACATATTCGGTTTCATACATCCAGGCATCGCCGTTGCCGTAACGTTGATTGAGCAGGTATGCGACAAATGCGAATGCGGCGCCTAGCGTGCAGCCGCGCGATGGCGTGGTAAACAGTGCTTTCAGATTAGGATTGATAAACGCCAGCGCGCCGAGCATAAAGAAAGGCACATAGAACAGCGTTTGCATAACGATAAAATTAAACATGCCGTCGCTGAGAATCGAAGGGTAGAGGATGAAAATCGTTCTTCTGACGACGGCATAGCCGACACCCAACAATATAAAAATCAACGTTAATTTGGTCATCGACACCCCCGATGCAGGGGTACCGTCTCCACGCGATAGTCTGTTTTTCATTTGGGTAAACACCCACATACTCAGGGTCGTTAACACCACCAGAACCAGTAAAAACCACAGATGGGAAATCAGCTCCCAGGCCAGCGCATTGTATTTGTCGTAGCCGCTGAGGGTATGCCAGCTGTCTGCTTTCCCTTTCACGTATTGCAGCATGATAAATTGCGGCAGCGTAAGCAGCGGAATCGCGGTCAGCATAGGGATCCCCACGCGTTCTACACGCACTTTCCACCAGCGCTTTAACGGATAGCGCAAAAACAGCATGTAGGAAAAATAACCCGAAATGACAAAGAAGACCTGCATGCGAAAAGCGTGGATAAAGTCGTTAAAAAGGGTTAACCACCACGAAGGTTCTGCGCTGTTCACGTGCCAGGTGTGGGTGGAGTAGATCAATGAAATATGGAATGGGATCCCTAACAACATTAGCCAGGCACGGATGGAGTCAAGAAAATATTCACGTGGTGGTGATACAGAGCTCATAGACAGTTACGGATTCTCAGACTTTTCGTCTTATCCCTAAGACGAATAATGGTTACATTCGAGGGCAACCCTACACGAAGTCCAACAACCTGTCTCCAGGATAAGCACGCAAAGTGAAAACAGGCAGATGAACCTGCTTAAACCATGAGCCAGCGCGCGAACAATACAGGGATTCAGTTGTCGGAGTACCCGATTATCCATTAAAATGGATCGGATCAATATAAGCACACAAAGGGGGAAGTGCTTACTAATTATGAAACATAAACTACAAATGATGAAAATGCGTTGGTTGGGTGCAGCAGTCATGTTAACGCTGTACACATCATCGAGCTGGGCGTTCAGTATTGATGATGTTGCAAAACAAGCTCAATCCTTAGCCGGGAAAGGCTATGAGGCGCCAAAAAGTAACTTGCCCTCCGTTTTCCGCGACATGAAATATGCGGATTATCAACAGATCCAGTTCAATCGCGATAAAGCGTACTGGAGCAATCTCAAGACCCCATTTAAGCTCGAGTTCTACCACCAGGGTATGTACTTCGACACGCCGGTCAAAATCAACGAAGTTACCGCCACGGCGGTGAAAAGAATCAAATACAGCCCGGATTATTTTAATTTTGGCGATGTTCAGCATGATAAAGACACGGTAAAAGATCTCGGCTTCGCCGGGTTCAAAGTGCTGTATCCGATCAACAGCAAAGATAAAAACGATGAAATCGTCAGCATGCTCGGTGCCAGCTATTTTCGCGTTCTGGGCGCAGGTCAGGTCTACGGCCTGTCAGCGCGTGGCCTCGCGATTGATACCGCTCTGCCTTCTGGTGAAGAATTTCCCCGCTTCCGTGAGTTTTGGATCGAGCGTCCGAAACCGACTGATAAACGTTTAACCATTTATGCTTTGTTGGATTCTCCGCGTGCAACCGGAGCGTATCGTTTTGTCATTATTCCAGGCCGTGACACTGTCGTTGATGTTCAGTCCAAAGTTTACCTACGCGACAAAGTGGGCAAACTGGGCGTGGCACCGTTAACCAGTATGTTCCTGTTTGGACCGAACCAGCCGTCTCCGGCGACAAACTATCGTCCGGAACTGCATGATTCTAACGGTTTGTCTATCCATGCCGGCAACGGGGAGTGGATTTGGCGTCCGCTGAATAACCCGAAACATCTCGCGGTGAGCAGCTTCGCTATGGAAAACCCGCAAGGATTCGGACTGTTGCAGCGTGGCCGTCAGTTCTCGCGTTTTGAAGATATCGACGATCGTTACGATCTGCGCCCAAGCGCCTGGATCACGCCAAAAGGTGACTGGGGTAAAGGTAAGATTGAGTTAGTTGAAATCCCAACTAACGATGAAACGAACGATAACATCGTTGCGTACTGGACGCCGGATCAACTGCCTGAAGCGGGCAAAGAGATGAACTTCAAGTACACTCTGACGTTCACGCGTGATGAAGACAAGCTTCATGCGCCGGAAAGCGCCTGGGTACAGCAGACTCGTCGTTCTACCGGTGATGTAAAACAGTCCAACCTGATTCGTCAGCCTGACGGTACCATCGCGTTTGTGGTGGACTTTACCGGCACAGATATGAAAAAGCTGCCGCAGGATACCCCGGTTACCGCACAAACCAGTATTGGCGACAACGGCGAAATCGTTGAAAGCACTGTGCGCTATAACCCGGTATCTAAAGGTTGGCGTTTGATGCTGCGCGTGAAAGTGAAAGACGTGAAGAAAACCACTGAAATGCGTGCTGCCTTGGTCAATGCCGATCAGACGCTGAGTGAAACCTGGAGCTACCAGTTACCTGCCAATGAATAAGACAACTGAGTATATTGACGCATTGCCGCTTTCGGATATCGAGAAAGCGGCACTGCCGAAAACTGACATCCGCGCCGTTCATCAGGCGCTGGATGCCGAGCATCGTACTTACTCGCGCGAAGATGATTCACCGCAGGGGTCTGTGAAAGCTCGCCTTGAGCAAGCATGGCCGGATTCTTTGGCTAAAGAGCAGTTGGTTAAGGACGATGAGGGCCGCGATCAGCTGCAGGCGATGCCAAAAACAACGCGTACCTCTATGTTCCCCGATCCCTGGCGTACCAACCCGGTTGGCCGTTTTTGGGATCGCTTGCGTGGGCGCGATGTGACGCCTCGTTATCTTTCGCGTTTGACGAAAGAAGAACAAGAAAGCGAGCAAAAATGGCGTACTGTAGGCACCATCCGCCGCTATACGCTGTTGATTCTAACGCTGGCGCAAACGGTCGTAGCAACCTGGTATATGAAGACGATCCTCCCGTATCAGGGTTGGGCATTCATTAATCCGATAGACATGATGGGGCAGGATTTATGGGTCTCCTTTATGCAATTGCTGCCCTACATGCTCCAGACCGGCATTCTTATTTTGTTTGCTGTGCTTTTCTGTTGGGTGTCTGCGGGATTCTGGACCGCGCTGATGGGCTTCCTGCAACTACTGATTGGGCGAGATAAGTACAGTATCTCGGCCTCAACGGTTGGGGATGAACCGCTGAATCCTGAACACCGTACCGCGCTGATTATGCCTATCTGTAACGAAGACGTTGACCGCGTATTTGCGGGACTGCGCGCTACGTGGGAATCGGTCAAAGCAACGGGCAACGCCGAACATTTCGATGTTTATATCCTGAGTGACAGCTACAACCCTGATATCTGCGTAGCAGAACAAAAAGCGTGGATGGAGCTGATTGCTGAGGTGCAGGGCGAAGGGCAGATTTTCTACCGCCGTCGTCGTCGTCGCGTGAAGCGTAAAAGCGGCAACATTGATGACTTCTGTCGTCGCTGGGGAAATCAGTACAGCTACATGGTGGTGCTGGACGCTGACTCAGTGATGAGCGGTGACTGTCTGAGCGGCCTGGTGCGTCTGATGGAGGCGAATCCGAATGCCGGGATTATCCAGTCTTCACCGAAGGCTTCCGGTATGGATACGCTGTATGCGCGCTGCCAGCAGTTTGCGACCCGTGTTTATGGACCGCTGTTTACCGCCGGGCTTCACTTCTGGCAGTTAGGGGAGTCACACTACTGGGGTCACAACGCCATTATCCGTGTGAAACCGTTTATCGAGCACTGTGCGCTCGCGCCGTTACCGGGCGAAGGCTCGTTTGCGGGATCAATCCTCTCCCATGACTTCGTGGAAGCGGCATTGATGCGTCGTGCTGGCTGGGGTGTGTGGATTGCTTACGATCTGCCGGGCTCTTATGAAGAACTGCCGCCGAACCTGCTGGATGAACTCAAGCGTGACCGCCGCTGGTGCCACGGCAACCTGATGAACTTCCGTTTGTTCCTTGTGAAAGGGATGCACCCGGTTCACCGTGCGGTATTCCTGACCGGTGTAATGTCCTATCTGTCTGCGCCGCTTTGGTTTATGTTCCTCGCGCTCTCTACCGCATTGCAGGTGGTGCATGCGTTGACGGAGCCGCAGTACTTCCTGCAACCGCGCCAGCTGTTCCCGGTTTGGCCGCAGTGGCGTCCTGAACTGGCGATCGCGCTGTTTGCTTCAACGATGGTGCTGCTGTTCCTGCCGAAGCTGCTGAGTATTTTGCTCATCTGGTGTAAAGGGACGAAAGAGTACGGCGGGTTTATCCGCGTCACGCTGTCGCTACTGTTGGAAGTTCTGTTCTCCGTGCTGCTGGCGCCGGTGCGTATGCTGTTCCACACCGTCTTCGTCGTGAGTGCCTTCCTCGGTTGGGAAGTTGTCTGGAATTCGCCGCAGCGTGATGACGATTCGACCCCGTGGGGTGAAGCGTTTATGCGTCACGGTTCCCAGTTACTGTTGGGGCTGGTGTGGGCTGTGGGTATGGCCTGGCTCGATCTGCGTTTCCTGTTCTGGCTGGCACCGATAGTCTTCTCGCTGATCCTGTCGCCGTTTGTTTCTGTGATTTCCAGCCGTTCCACGGTGGGGTTACGTACCAAGCGCTGGAAGCTGTTCCTGATCCCGGAAGAGTATTCTCCGCCGCAGGTGCTGGTGGATACCGATACCTATCTGGTGATGAACCGTAAACGTACGCTGGACGATGGCTTTATGCATGCGGTGTTTAATCCGTCGTTTAACGCACTGGCCACGGCCATGGCGACTGCACGCCACCGCGCCAGCAACGTGCTGGAGATTGCACGCGATCGTCATGTGGAACAGGCACTGAACGAAACGCCGGAGAAACTGAATCGCGATCGCCGCCTGGTGTTGTTGAGCGATCCGGTGACCATGGCGCGTTTACATTACCGTGTCTGGAATTCACCTGATAAGTATTCTTCGTGGGTGAACTACTATCAGGGACTGACACTGAACCCGCTGGCGCTCAGGAAAAAATAAGCGTTCTGTAACGTGAAAATACCGGCCTGGTGCCGGTATTTTTTATATTGAATAGAATGAGTCGTGAGGTAGCCGGTGCGAATTTTGGCTGTAGGAATAATGATCTTCTTCCTGAGCGGATGCGGCAGCATTATTAGTCGTACCATCCCAGGGCAAGGACACGGAAACCAATACTATCCTGGCGTGCAATGGGATGTTAGGGACTCCGCATGGCGCTACGTCACTATCCTCGATCTGCCATTTTCGCTGGTGTTTGATACGTTGCTGCTGCCGCTCGACATACATCATGGACCTTACGAGTAATTATCGCTCATCCCATTCATCGGCTGCGGTCTGCCCCTCTTCAGTATCAAGGGGAGGTTCCAGCTGGAATTCACCTTCATCCCATTCGTGAAGCGTATTTTCTTCCTGCCACTCCTGGCGGATTTCAATTTCATCATAGTCGCCATCAAAAACGCTCTGGGCCGCTTCTCCGCTCAGGATTGGAAGACATTCACCATCTACATCATCCTCGTCAGCAAAGAATTCCGCCTGCCACATAACGTCGCCATCCTGTAGCACGTATTTTTGGACGCTTAGCTGTTGAACGCTGGCGTCGTCTGACTCAAGGTCAGGGTTATCAGCCAGAAACACTTCACGAGCTGCATCAATAGCCTCTTCCAACGTGGCATAAAAATTCATGTCATTCTTTGCCATATTTCTTCTCCTAAGGCGAACAATAAAGGGGGATGATTCAATCTATAGACGGCGATCCGCAGAGCGTCAAACCCGCTAGCTGCGTGACTAACCCAATCAGATGATTACTGCCTGCAATGCCTACGAGACCAGGTGAAAGTAACTTCGGTAGTTTATGAAAAAATTTACATTGGCAGATACTGAAGTCGATGTAATATCAGGAAAAAAATTCAAGAAAAAAGAGTAATGTATGTGGTTTGCAATGTAGTAATGAAAATCAAAAAAATAAAAGCTGGCGTTGTATAAGAAAATCTTCAGTGTTAAACGTCATTTTTTATGTGTTTTAGAGGGGGAATGCGATTGATTATGAATTAATATTGCATAACTCAATCAAAGTAAAAGAGAAAATTAATGCCCAATACGGAAGTGTTGCAGAGGTAATCAATGAAAGTGGCTAAACTTAGTGGTGTCTCTGGTAGTGACAAAGTATCTTTTGTGTGTGGTTTTTTTGAATGGTGTGAGTGATACTAAAATAGTATACATAATAAAAAATTATTAATGACAAAGGTTATAAATCTATAAGAAACCATTAAATAAGAAATGAATTAGTGTCATTGAATCTGTGCAGATATAATAGTTTGCAAAATCTTATGCTTTATTATATAAAATGCAAAATTAAGAAAGCCCTGAAGGTTGTTATGGATAACGGCAATTCAAATAATAGAAGGTTAATGGCTTTCTATATAATCTGTTTGGCTAGCTATGTTCTTGGTGGAGTGTGTCTTACACAATTTAAATTAACGATACAAAGTGTCCCGCAAACAGTATATCTGATTATAATTGTAGGGTTGTTCTTTTTATATGGGATAATCTTCCTGTTTATGTTATTCCAGTATCTTTGTAGAAAAGATCTCACCTGCCTTATGATATTAGGTATGGCGTTTCTTGGGAATAACATATTTTTCATCGAGACTATCTACATCGTTCAGGACTTGATTAATGATTATGCCTCAATCGAAAAAAGAACTAACGATATAGCCATATTCTATTACTTTCGGCAGATTAGTTTCATAGCTCTACTATTTGTTTCATTAAAATCTTATAAAGTATCCTCGACAGTTATTGAAACCAAAGAAAGAGAACCTTGCTATATCGTTCTGTCTTTTTTAATCATGCTTGTTATCGCGGTGGTGGCGCACGCTCTGGCCAGTTATAACCCTAATTTTACACTCGAGATCACAAGCGTAAAGCCTGATAATGTCACTGTGCACTGGCATATTGGGTACATTTATTCGCTAATTGTATCCTGGGGACTGGTCCTGTTGTATTTAATCATTAAAACCAGAACGCATAACATCTTGTGGAAAAGTATAGGGCTATTGTGTTGCTCAGCAATATTGACCAATGTACTACTTCTGAGTCTGGATGAATATAGCATGTATATTTGGTATGTTAGCCGGGGGATTGAGGTGATAAGTGCCCTGTGTATAATCTCAATACTGATGTACAACACCTTCATCATCTTAAAAAAAGAAACGGATTCAGCTATCAAAGACGCAATGACTAAAATATATAATCGTAAACTATTCTATAAGTCATTAAAATCATCATTAGCAAAAGGCGCAGTGTGTGTAATGGTTCTGGATATTGATAAATTCAAACGGATTAACGATACCTACGGTCATCAGGAAGGTGACAGAGTAATAATCAGCATTGTCGACATTATCAATAAATCAATCAGAGATACGGATATTTTTGCCAGAGTAGGCGGCGAAGAATTTGCGATCCTTCTTAAGTGTAACGATAAAGATGAGGCAATTGTTGTTGCAGAGCGAATTAGGCGAAATGTAGAGAACGGTACGACAATACCAAATTCATATGAGTTAAAAGAAAAAATGACGATAAGTATCGGTGTATATTGCAGCAAAATTGATGATGAATCAGCGGATAAAGTTGTTTCATACGCCGATGCCGCTTTGTATGAAGCCAAAAATTCTGGCAGAAATAAGGTGTGTTACTATTATCATTAAGGTTGAAATATACGCCGTGTAAGATAAATTTATTATTCCGAACCGGCGAATACAAATACACAAATCATCCCACGACCTCTGTACTCCGACGACGGCGCAGGCTATTCCACGAGTACAGGGTGTTAAATAGTACGACGCCCGCGGTCACACAGAAAACGGCTCGAAAACCGTAGTTTGCGGATATCGCTGCCCCCATTAGAGGTCCTGTTACGTTACCGATATCGCGAAATGACTGGTTATAACTGAAAATACGTCCAGCTATTTGATTGGTCGAGTTGTAAACCAGCAGCGTTTGTACCGCCGGGAGCAGAGCGCCGTCGGCCGCACCCAATAAAAAGCGCAGAACACCAAGCTGCCAGGGCGTATGGACAAATGACATTGGAATAAGCAGTAACACAGAAACGATCAGCGCGACGATCAGGATCTTCTCCGGGCCAATTCGATCGCCTAATTTGCCAAGTTTCGGGGCGCTGATTAATGCCGCAACGCCGGGGACAGAGGCTATCATCCCACTGATAAATGCAATATTGCTGACGTTGCCAGCCAACTCTCGAACGTACAGTGTCAGTATTGGCGCGATAGAACCGGTGGCTACCTGAATGATCAAAGTGGTGATAAACAGGCTCAGCACCAGTTTGGGGTTCTTTAAAGAGGCCACGACTTCACGAATGTGCAGCATTTCCTTCTTGCTCACCGGCTGGAAATGCTCGCGGATAAAAAATAGCGTCAGGATGAAGCAGACCAGCAGCACGCTGGCGGTGATGAAAAATACGGGGCGCAGTCCGTACTGATCCGCGAGGAGGCCGCCCGCTAGCGGCCCGAGCAGTGCGCCACTAACGCCACCGGTGGAAAGCGTTCCCAGCGCCCAGCCGCTTTTATTGCGTGGAACCTGGGTGGCGATAAGTGCATTCGCATTGGGGATGAATCCACCAAGCAGCCCCAACAAGGCACGCAGGATCAAGAATTGCCAGATATTTTGCGCCAGTCCCATCAGCAGCATCACAATTGCCATGCCCAACGCGGAACGCAGCAGCATGATTTTTCGTCCTTTGCGATCGGCAAGGCCACCCCAGAAAGGAGAAGCAATGGCTGAAAAGAGAAAGGTGATGCTGAAGACCAGGCCTGACCACATATTCAGGGCGCTATGACCCGTGACGCCGAGACTCTCGACGTAAAGAGGCAAAAAGGGCATGACCAGGCTAAATGCTGCTCCGGTTAAAAAACAACCTAACCAGGCAACGGTGAGGTTGCGTTTCCAGTTTATGGTGGCATCTGAGGGTGACATAGCGATCCGCAGTGTGATGCGCTGTTTGCGCTATCGATTGAATATAAGTAAGCAGGCTAATTATGCGCCTGGTTGATAGTTGCTGCAATGCGGATAGCAGTTAAACCTAAAACGGGTTGGGAGGGTGTTGCAGCCCACTGGACTGCAACACTGCGTCAGTACAGAGAAGGGGAGCCTTCAGGACGCGTCTTGAAGCGACGATGCAGCCACATATACTGCTCTGGCGCCATCATTATGCATTGCTCAACAATTTTGTTCATCCACGCAGCTGTAGTCTCTGCGTCGTCCAACGGTGGTGAGCATTCTGGAGGTAACATAATCAATTGATACCCTTTACCGTCAGGTTTGCGGCGGGGAACAAACGGTACCAGGCAGGCATTGGACATGCGCGAAAGCATCCAGGTTCCTGAGGTTGTTGCGGCTTGTTCAACGGCAAAAAGTGGTACAAACACGCTGGCGCGAGGGCCGTAATCATGATCCGGCGCGTACCAGACCACTTCGCCCTTTTTCAAGGCTTTAATCATCCCTTTCAGGTCTTTACGATCGAGCATTGATTTATTCGAGCGCATGCGGCCCCAGGTTTGTAGCCAGTCCAGCAGCGGATTGTCGTTAGGGCGATACACACCAATACCCGGCTCCTGCAAGCCAAACTGGCGCGCACCCAGTTCCAGAGTCAGAAAGTGCAGACCCACTAACAGAATCCCGCGTTTTTGCGCCTGAACGTCACGGATATGTTCCATTCCGATCACTTCCGTCCAGCGCGAAATACGCTTATCGGACCAAAACCAGGCCATCCCGGTTTCCATTACGCCCATGCCTACGGATTCGAAGTTCTTGACGACCATCTGCTGGCGTTCCTGCTCACTCATCTGCGGGAAGCACAGTTCCAGATTTCGGGAAACAATTTTTGCCCGACGTTTCATCAAACGTAGCGCCAGTCGACCTAACGCACAGCCCAACTTAAAGAGGATGGGGTAGGGTAACTGCACGATTAACCAAAGGATGCCAATACCCAGCCAGGTTAACCAATAACGTGGATGCAGTAACGCAGCCGAAAACTTGGGTAAATTCGTCATGTCTATCCTGTCTTCAAACGACCAATTCCCTGTATTGTCGCATTTTTTCGCGCGTATCAAAAATTTGTGACGGGAGAACGGTGATTAATTCCGCAATTGTTGTTGCGATTTTATCGTGAAGTATGAAATGTAGCGTAAAATGTGTGGATGTAAATTGGCGATGTTTGCTTTATTATGCCGCCGATTTTCATTTATTCCTTATTTGCAGGATACGTACACCATGCCAGTGTTACACAACCGCATTTCGAACGACGCCCTCAAAGCCAAAATGCTGGCCGAGACCGAGCCGCGCACGACGATCTCATTCTATAAATATTTCACCATTGCCAATCCTCAGCACACGCGTGATGCGCTGTACCAGATGTTCACCGCATTGAACGTCTTCGGGCGAGTATATCTTGCCCATGAAGGAATTAACGCGCAAATCAGCGTACCGCAAAGCAACGTCGAGGCATTTCGCCAGCAGCTCTATGCGTTTGATGCTGTATTGAAGGATTTACGTCTGAATATTGCGCTGGATGATGACGGTAAATCGTTCTGGGTACTGCGTATGAAAGTCCGCGAACGTATCGTGGCGGATGGTATTGACGATCCAGACTTTGACGCCAGCAACGTGGGGGATTATCTCAAGGCTGCGGAAGTAAACGCCATGCTGGACGATCCTGAAGCGGTATTCATTGATATGCGCAACCACTATGAATATGAGGTGGGTCATTTCGAGAATGCGCTGGAGATACCGGCAGACACGTTCCGCGACCAGTTGCCGAAAGCTGTTGAAATGATGCAGGCGCATAAAGATAAAAAAATCGTGATGTACTGCACGGGTGGGATCCGCTGTGAGAAAGCCAGCGCCTGGATGAAACACAATGGATTTAGCAAAGTCTGGCACATTGAGGGCGGTATTATTGAGTATGCCCGCAAGGCGCGTGAACAGGGGCTTCCGGTACGTTTTGTCGGTAAAAACTTTGTCTTTGATGAGCGTATGGGCGAAAGGATCTCTGAAGATGTTATCGCACATTGCCATCAGTGCGGCACGGCGTGCGATAGCCATACTAATTGCAAAAATGATGGCTGCCATCTGTTGTTTATTCAGTGCCCGGCTTGTGCGCAGAAATATAAAGGCTGCTGTAGCGAGCTGTGTAGCGAAGAGAGTGAGTTGCCGGAAGAGGAACAACGGCGTCGTCGTGCGGGGCGTGAAAATGGCAATAAAATCTTCAATAAATCACGCGGTCACCTGAATACCAAACTGGGTATTCCAGACCCTGCGCAATAACATGATGCCGGATGAGGGGCAGAACCTCATCCGGTAATTCATGCGTTACTTCTGCTGAACACCTTCCACTGAGATGATCAAATCGACTTCCTGCGATGCAGGGCCGAGATCGGTGGTGATGTTGAAATCCTTCAGCTTAATCTTACCTTGCGCTTCAAAACCAGCGCGCGTACCGCCCCAGGGATCGCCACCCTGACCGATGAGCTTCGCGTCCAGCGTAACCGGTTTGGTAACGCCGTTCAGGGTCAAATTACCGGTGATATCCAGGTCATTCCCCTCTTTTTTCACGCTGGTGGAGCTGAAGGTCGCCTGCGGGAATTTTGCCACGTTAAGGAAATCTGCACTGCGCAGATGCTTGTCGCGTTCGGCGTGATTAGTGTCAACGCTGTTGGTGTTGATGGTTACGTTAACCTTATCGGCTGCGGGATTTTTCTCATCAAAGGTAAACGTACCGTCGAAATCTTTGAAAGTGCCGTACAGCCAGCTGTAACCCAGATGCTGAATACGGAAATTAACAAAGGCATGCTGTCCTTCCTTGTCAATTTTGTAATCTGCCGCCACGGCCGACCCGGTGGTGAATAACACAGAAGCGAGTGTAAGTCCCAGCAGGTTTTTTTTCATTTTAAGCTCCATAGTCAGATGACGATTTTCCCAACATGCGATTGAGGGTATCGTCGTTATCAATAAAGTGATGTTTCAGGGCCATCAGTCCGTGTAGTAGGGATAAAATCACCACGATCCACGCAAGCCACAGGTGCAAGCTACCGGCGAGGTCGGCCTGGGTACCCGCATTGGCCAGGGTGGCAGGAATGTCAAACCATCCAAAGACGCTTATCGCTTTGCCATCTGCGGTGGAAATCAGATATCCGCTGATGAAAATCGAAAAGAGCAGCAAATAAAGTGCGAGGTGACCCAGTGCCGCTGCGATACGGGTCAAACGGGAGTAGCTTGCCAACGCAGCAGGTGGAGGGGAGAACAACCGCCAGACAACGCGGATAACCAGTCCCATCATGAGTAGGATGCCGATGCTTTTATGCAGTTCGGGGGCCTGGTGATACCAGCCATCATAGTAGCTAAGCGTGACCATCCATAACCCCAACGCAAACATGCCATATACAGCAATCGCAACCAGCCAATGTAATGTGGCTGACACTACGCCATAGCGCTGTGGAGTATTATTGAATTGCATAAGCACACCGATTGATATTTCAGAAGTGAATGAAAATGGCGTGTAAAAGACATTAATGCAACTAATAAATAACAATGGTGATGATATTTATTTTTTGTTCAATAAAATTGACTGATTGTTGAGGTAACCATCAAGGGATTAGTGCGAAAATATGTGGCGGGGTTTAGTTTATGGGGTGTTATGGTTTTTGTTATTGTTCAGTTTATTGCAATGAAAATTAAGCTAATCTCAATTTTTGTCAATTATTGTCAACGCACAGGAATTAGAAAAACATAATATATATTACATCCATAATGGCCAGCAGCGACCATAAAATAATGTAGAGCATAAGATGCTCGCGAATATTATTAACCAGATAGTGAAAGATACGGCGCATTGACGTTATTCCTGTCATTAAAAATGGCCTCACCAACGAGGCCATTCATTTATTATCACTTAAAACGGCTTAGCCTGAAGGGGGTCAGGTCAAAGTCAGACGGTTTGTCCTGAGCGAAGTCTGCCGCAATCTCTCCCAGTACAGAGGCAAACTTAAAGCCATGTCCGCTCAGCCCGGTAATGATCAGCGTGTTGTCGTGCGCTGGCAGAGTATCGATAATAAAGTCTTCATCCGGCGAATTATCGTAAGTGCAGGACGCGCCGTGCAGGCAACAGCCAACGCCAGGCAGAATAGTGCGCAGGAATGGGAAGGCTTCAGAACCGTCGCTGGCTACAGCGGCAAATGGCTTACGCTCATCAGCCGAGTGAATGACCTGTCCGCCGTTGTGCTTACCAATTTTCAGCTCGTCGTTTTCCGCCGGGAAACCGTAGTATTGATCGCCATTTGGCAGTTCGCCGGTGAAGGCCGGGAAGTTATTCTTAACGCTGTAGCGCCCATCGGCCTGATACCAGGCGAACACTTTGCGCACCGGTTGTATCGGTAGTTCAGGGACTAAAGCTTGCACCCAGGTACCGGCGCTAATCACTGCTTTTTTCGCGTGGTAGTCACCGTCAGCCGTTTCTACCGTGATGCCATCATCACCGTGATGAATTGCGCTGACCGGGCATTTAAACAGTTGCGCACAACCTGCTTCTTCCGCCAGACGGATCCAGGTTTTAATAGCTAACTCACTGCGTAAAAAACCGGACTCCGCTTCAAACAGACCGATATAGTTGTCAGGTACGCGAATCTCCGGCCAGCGAGCCATAATGGCCGCTGCATCCAGTTGTTCAACCTTGAGTTGCCACTGTTTTGCGCTTTGTGCTGCAGTCGCTAAGAAGGTCGACTCTGCCGGACCGAGGTTGATAACACCGGAGCGAACAAAAATCGGTTCTTCATTATGGGTGGACAGTTCATCCCACAATGTTTGCGCACGTAGCACCAGCGGAACGTATTTTTCACCTTCGCCATAAGCATGACGAATTAATCGTGTATCGCCGTGGTGGCTGCCCTGTTGATGTGGTGGCATATGCGCATCGATCATCAGAACCTTCAGACCGGCACGAGTGGCATAGTATCCAGCTGCGGCGCCTACTGAACCGCTGCCAATAATGATTAAGTCGTATTTCATCCGCTTCTCTCTGCAATCGCGATAGTAGCAGGGTAAATAACTGACCTGGAATATTCAACCCGGAATGTTCAACCTGGAAATAAGAAAGGCACCGTTAAGGTGCCTTTTGATGGTTGGATGTATCAGGTTTAATGTCGCTGATACTCATTTACCTGGTAATCGCCAGATTCAATTTTGGCGATTCCTGCTTCTAATATCGAAATAAATTGCCTGGCAACATCAGTGGTTAACCAGAGCGTTTGACCAACTTCAGTCCCATCCGGGTCAGGGCGATTCGGGGTTTGGTAGTGCAAACGCAGCATCAGCGCATCGTAGCTATCAACGGTGCTGATGTCCCACCCTACAAGCGGATGAGTCTGAATGACTTCATTATTCTTTTCCATCATGCCCCCTAATTCGTGTTACTAGACAACGGTTTTCGAGGTTCAATGCGTTTTTTTCTGAAGCAACTTCAGTATATCAATAAATAAGGGTATTCATTGAAAATTTAAAGAGGGAAGGGCATAAATTTTTTGTTTTCAGTGTTATCTGACTAAGAAACCGACATGTTATTCATTTTTTTTAGTATGTTGCACAATTATTTTGTTGTTTTGGTTAAAAGATAATCGGTGGGTTAATATTAAATTAAATACTCGTCAGAAGAAATGCACAATGGATTACAAGATAGCGTGTATAAAAAAGCCGGGGCGACCCGGCAAGCAAACATCACTGCATATCATTATTTATTCGTTGATGAACCAGTCATCTGCGCTTTCCCAGGTTTCCTGTAGGATCTCGCTGATGCGTTCTTTGTCCTCTTTGGTCGCGCCAATAACCGACAGATTGTTTGCGCCGGCATAACGGACGGTAACGTTACCTTCGTTATCCGGAAAATGGTGCTGAATACGGCGGGAGAGTTCACCTGCCAGTGCGTCAATTGCACCGGCAGGTAAAGGTGAAGTTTTGGCAATAGTGACTTCAATACGCATAGTAGCCCCCTGTAGAATATACTGTTTATTTATACAGTCACTCGCATCAGTTGGCTACACTTTTTTTAGCTTTTTACTGACCAGCGTACCGTTTCGCCACCCAGGAAAGGTACCAGCGTATCGTCTTCCAGTGCAATGCTCTCAGGAACCAGGTGCTCCACGCGTTCCAGCTCAATAAAGCTCTCATTTACCGGCAAACCATAGAACTGTGGGCCGTTGAGTGAGCAGAAGGCTTCGAAATGGTCCAGCGCATTCATCTCTTCAAACACGGTGGCATAGCTGCCTAGTGCGGTCGGTGCATTAAAGCATCCCGCACAGCCACAGCTTGACTCTTTGCGATGACGTGCGTGCGGCGCTGAGTCGGTACCGAGGAAGGCGCGCGTAAACCCGCTGGCAACCAGTTCACGCAGCGCCTGTTGGTGGACGTTACGTTTGAGGATCGGCAGGCAGTACAGGTGAGGACGAATCCCGCCAACCAGCATGTGGTTGCGGTTAAACATCAGGTGCTGTGGCGTAATAGTCGCTGCCAGAAGCTCGTTACCGTCGCGCACGTATTCGGCAGCATCTTTGGTAGTGATATGCTCGAACACTACTTTCAGCGAGGTCAAACGCTGGCGCAGTGGTTCCATCACCGTTTCAATAAAGCGCGCTTCGCGATCGAAAATATCGATATCTGCATGCGTCACTTCGCCGTGCACCAGCAGCGGCATACCCAATTTTTCCATCCTCTCCAGCACCGGCATGATGGCGTCAATAGAGGTTACGCCATGCGTCGAGTTGGTGGTGGCATTGGCCGGATAGAGTTTTGCTGCGGTGAATACGCCTTCGTTAAATCCACGTTCCAGCTCGTTGGGATCCAGCGTATCCGTTAAGTAGCAGGTCATTAATGGTGTGAAGTCGTGTCCGGCAGGTACCGCGTCAAGAATGCGCTGGCGATAAGCGATAGCCGCGTCAACCGTGGTGACGGGCGGTGCCAGGTTCGGCATGACAATGGCGCGACCATAAATTTCACTGGTGTAGGGCACGACAGTTTTTAACATGTCGCCATCGCGAAAGTGAAGATGCCAGTCGTCTGGGCGGCGGATCTTTAAAACCTGGGATGGTGCAGTCATCAATATGCTCCGGCTGAGGATAGTCTTTTTTGCCGGAAACAAAGGATAAGCGGAAACGTTTTCGTTTGCACGAAAAAAAAGGGCGCATCGGCGCCCTCAGTTTTATTAGTCGGTGAACGGGATGATGATTTCCCCCGGTTTCACCTCAATTCCCTTCGCCAGTTTTTTCGCCAGAGCTTCACCCTGACTGCTGTCATCCTGCAGAATGTAGGCTGGCTGCTGGTTGAAATAGTTACGCAGCGACTGGTTTAAATAAGGCATCAGCGTTTGCAGTACCGACTGCATTTTTTCTGGTGTGACGGTAGCATCCACCACTTCCATCTCTTGCAGATAAATTGCGCCTTTCTCTTTGTTGAATACCGGTAAGGCTTTTAACTTCAGCTTCATGGTCGCTTTTTGACTGCCAAACAGGGAATTCATGTCCAGGTTGGCGTCACCGGTCAGCGTCACTTTATTGGGTTCTTCACGGCCAATCTGACTGGCGAGATTATTTAGTACGATGTGTGCTTCAGCAACGCCGGGCAAGCCGATATCTTTAGAAAAGTTATTATGCTTTGCCAGGGCCTGATTAATTTCTTGCTCGCTAACCGTGTATTGCGTGAGTTGATTACAACCAACCAACAGGCCGCTGACAATCAGTGCAGCGGCAAAAAAAAACTTTTTCATGGGGTTCCTCAACATGATGCATGTGGCGTAATCGTGACACAAAGCATCATCGAGTACCAGCGCCCCGGACGCCAGCAGAAAAAACTGAAAAGCGCCCGGAAGCAGGCTCGGCTATCAGGCGTCTGGCTCCAGCATGCCTCTCGTTGGGCGTTTGAGACTGAATTGCCAGCCCAACGCCAGGAAGGTGATGAGGCCGATAATACCGAGCATCATCCAGGGCAATTCAGGCTGTGCCAGGGCCTTGCCCATGTCAAACAACCAGCCGCCGCCGATATATCCAATTGCGCCCCCGATGGCGAGCCCCAGTCGGCTGAAGCCCATATAGCTTCCTCTGGCCCGAGCGTTCGCCAGTGAGGCGCTCAGGGTTTCACGCGCGGGTTCGGCGATGATCGAGCCAATATAGAACGTGCAGATTAGGGTGAATAACTGCTGCAAATTCCCGACCAGACCGATCGGCATCATGCTCAGAGACATCACCAGCAGACCGGCCATCAGGCGATGCTCAAGGCGAAAACGTTTTTCACTCCAGCGGGCAATTGGATAGAGCAGCGTCAATGAGAGGCACGCCTCGATGGCATACATCCATTTCACGGCGGCCGGTGAACCTGCGATGTCGTTCACCATGATTGGCAGCATCAGCATCACCTGTACCGCCAGCATGTAATAGCCTGCCAGCGTCAGCACATAGGTGACAAAGCGCTTGTCATGCATCACGTGGCTCATCCCTTCGCGCACTGGAATTTTCACCGTCGACAGCTTCCATGCCGGGAGCAGCCAGGCGTTAAACGCCGCGCACAGAACGAACAAAATTGCGCCGGTGGCACAGACCAGACGGAAATCGTATTGCAATAACCAACTGCCAAGCAATGCGCCAACCACGGCCCCGGCGCTATCCTGCATCATCAGAATAGAGAAAAAGCGCCCGCGCTTTTCCGGGCGGATCAGTTTAACCACCAGCGCCGAGCGGGGAGGGTCGAATAGTGTACCGCCCAGTCCGGAGAGAAAGCAGGAAAACCACAGCAGCCACGGCTCATGGGCAATGCCCATGGTGGCGAACCCGGCAGCGCGCATCAGCATGCCGGTGACTATCATCGGTTTTGCACCAAAACGGTCCGCAATAGCGCCGCCGAAAATACCCAACCCCTGCTGGATAAATTGACGTAATCCTAGTGCAATACCGACCATCACGGCGGCCCAGCCCATTTGGTCGACGAAACGAATTGAGATCAGCGGGAAAACGACGAAGAAACCCAGCACGACCAGCATATTATCGATGAGAAGGAAGTATTTACCCAGGTTCCTTGCCTGCGAGACTTGCGACATTTCCCCTCCAGGGAAAAACTCGTCACTCTGGATAGAGTTTAAAAGATAAGCACCTCCTATTCTGCGGTGTCGTCATCGCTTTTCCCACCCTTCGCGGGACAATATTTTTTTATCAAAAGTCCGTCTTGATAGAGAGTTTTCATCAAAATGTGTGAATAATTCAAAAAATGGCATTTTGCTCTTTTCACAGGGTGTATTCGCACAGGTATAGTAATGCGAATAGCGTATTGAAGACGTTACGGGAAGGAGTAGGTATAGAATGTTTGGCTATCGCAGTAACGTGCCAAAAGTGCGCTTAACCACCGACCGCCTGGTCGTGCGTTTAGTGCATGAGCGTGATGCCTGGCGTCTGGCAGATTATTACGCAGAAAATCGTCATTTCTTAAAACCCTGGGAACCTATTCGCGATGAAAGCCACTGCTATCCGTCCGGCTGGCAGGCGCGTCTGAGCATGATCTCTGAGTTTCATAAACAGGGCACCGCCTATTATTTTGCGCTGCTCGATCCGGACGAAAAAGAAATTATCGGCGTTGCGAACTTCTCAAACGTGGTGCGGGGATCCTTCCATGCCTGTTATCTCGGCTACTCCATTGCGCAGAAGTGGCAGGGGCAGGGGCTAATGTATGAAGCCTTAACCTCGGCCATCCGTTATATGCAGCGCACGCAACATATTCATCGCATTATGGCTAACTACATGCCACATAATAAGCGCAGCGGTGACCTGCTGGCGCGACTGGGTTTTGAAAAAGAAGGGTATGCCAAAGACTACCTGCTGATTGACGGGCAGTGGCGCGATCACGTGCTGACGGCGTTGACCACATCAGAATGGACCCCCGGCCGCTAAGTTTCAGATGCAGCCATGATTAATGGAGAAGACGATGAAATACGAATTAACCGCCACCGAAGCGCGAGTGATTGGCTGTTTATTAGAAAAACAAGTGACCACGCCGGAACAGTATCCACTCTCCGTTAATGGAGTCGTAACAGCCTGCAATCAAAAAACAAATCGTGAACAGGTGATGAACCTGTCGGAATCGGACGTGCAGGAGCAACTGGATAACCTGGTTAAGCGACATTTTCTGCGCACGGTGAGCGGCTTTGGCAATCGCGTCACGAAATATGAGCAGCGTTTCTGCAACTCTGAATTTGGCAATCTGAAACTTAGTGCCGCAGAGGTGGCCATAATCACCACACTGCTGCTGCGGGGCGCTCAGACGCCTGGTGAACTGCGTAGCCGCGCATCCCGTATGTACGAATTCAGCGACATGGCCGAAGTGGAGTCGGCGCTGGAAAATCTGGCAACCCGGGAAGATGGGCCTTATGTGATCCGCCTGGCGCGTGAGCCGGGCAAACGTGAAAGTCGCTATATGCACCTGTTTTGTGGTGAGGTTGATGAAGCCATTGCCGCGGCAGATGAACTCCCTGCGGCCTCCGGCGATCTGCATGCGCGCGTGGAAGCGCTGGAAACGGAAGTCGCAGAACTTAAGCAGCGACTCGATTCCTTGCTGGCGCACCTGGGAGACTAACGTGAATAAATTACGTATCGGCGTAGCCGGTCTGGGCGGTATTGCACAAAAGGCCTGGCTACCCGTGCTGGGCACCTCCGCGGACTGGACGCTGCAAGGCGCCTTTTCACCTTCGCGCGATAAAGCACAGCGTATCTGTGACACCTGGCGAATACCCTACGTGGATTCATTGAAGAATCTGGCGCAAACCTGCGACGCGGTTTTCGTCCATTCCAGTACCGCGACGCACTATGCGGTAGTTAGTGAATTGCTGAATGCCGGAGTCCACGTGTGCGTGGATAAACCGCTGGCGGAAAATCTGCACGAGGCTGAGCAACTGGTCGAGCTGGCCGCGCGGAAAAAACTCACGCTGATGGTCGGGTTTAACCGTCGATTTGCACCGCTGTACCAGGATCTCAAAATCCAGTTGGGCAGTGCAGCGTCTGTACGTATGGATAAGCACCGTACGGATAGCGTTGGGCCGCACGATCTGCGCTTCACTCTGCTGGACGACTATCTGCACGTGGTCGATACCGCTTTGTGGCTGGCGGGAGGGCAGGCGCAGTTAAATAACGGCACGCTGCTGACCAATGAATCTGGTGCGATGCTCTACGCCGAGCACCATTTTTCTGTTGGGCAAATGCAGATAACGACCAGTATGCATCGCCGTGCCGGTAGTCAGCGCGAGAGCGTGCAGGCGGTGACGGACGGCGGCCTGATTGACGTAACTGATATGCGGGAATGGCGGGAAGAGCGTGGGCAAGGTGTTATTCATAAGCCGATAGCGGGCTGGCAAACGACCTTAGAACAGCGTGGTTTTGCCGGATGTGCGCGTCATTTCATTGAGTGCGTGCAAAATCAGACGGTTCCCCAGACGGCAGGCGAGCAGGCGCTACTGGCCCAGCGTGTTGTTGAAAAGCTGTGGCGGGAGGCGATGGCTGAATAATCCCCTGTAACATCTGGCGGTAGTAATTCATTGTAATCCAGGTACTATATGCCCACTCAAAATAACACCTCTTTTCAACCATAGGCTGGTTTGTCGGCCTGATAAGGTGCCAGGGTGTCGCCATCAGGCACAGCAAAAGTGTCGGATGGCGGCGAGAATGCCTTATCCGACCTACGGGCAGGTTTGTCGGGGTTTTGCCTCAGAGTCTGGAATACAACATAGATGAATTTATTAAAGTCGCTGGCAGCCGTCAGCTCGATGACGATGTTTTCACGTGTGCTGGGTTTTGCGCGTGATGCGATTGTCGCCAGAATCTTTGGTGCAGGGATGGCGACAGATGCCTTTTTTGTGGCATTCAAACTTCCTAACCTGTTGCGCCGAATTTTTGCCGAAGGCGCATTTTCGCAGGCATTTGTGCCGATTCTTGCTGAGTACAAAAGCAAGCAGGGGGAAGATGCTACCCGCGTGTTTGTTGCCTACGTTTCCGGACTGTTGACGCTGGCGCTGGCCGTGGTGACGGTAGCCGGGATGTTGGCTGCGCCATGGGTGATATTAGTTACCGCGCCGGGATTTGCCGACACAGCGGATAAATTTGCGCTGACCACTCAACTGCTGCGGATCACTTTTCCCTATATTCTACTGATTTCACTGGCCTCACTGGTTGGTGCGATCCTTAATACCTGGAACCGCTTTTCCATTCCTGCATTTGCCCCGACCTTTCTGAATATCAGCATGATCGGCTTCGCGCTATTTGCGGCACCCTATTTTAACCCGCCGGTGCTGGCGCTGGCGTGGGCCGTTACGGTTGGCGGCGTGCTACAGCTGATTTATCAGCTTCCGCACTTGAAGAAAATTGGCATGCTGGTGCTGCCGCGCGTGAACTTCCGTGATGCAGGGGCGATGCGTGTCGTCAAGCAAATGGGGCCAGCGATCCTTGGGGTATCGGTCAGTCAGATTTCACTGATCATCAATACGATTTTCGCCTCGTTTCTGGCCTCTGGCTCAGTTTCATGGATGTATTATGCTGACCGTCTGATGGAGTTTCCGTCCGGTGTTCTGGGCGTGGCGCTGGGGACTATCCTGCTGCCATCGCTGTCCAAAAGTTTTTCCAGCGGTAATCATGATGAATATTGTCGCCTGATGGACTGGGGCCTGCGTTTGTGTTTCCTGTTGGCATTACCGAGTGCCGTAGCGTTGGGTATTCTGGCCAAACCGCTGACGGTGTCTCTGTTCCAGTACGGTAAATTTACCGCCTTTGATGCCGCGATGACCCAGCGTGCGCTGGTGGCGTACTCGGTAGGTTTGATTGGCTTGATCGTGGTGAAAGTGTTGGCTCCGGGCTTTTACTCGCGCCAGGATATTAAAACGCCAGTGAAGATTGCCATTGTGACGCTGATTATGACCCAGGTGATGAACCTGGCGTTTATCGGGCCGTTAAAGCATGCCGGATTGTCGCTGTCGATTGGTCTGGCGGCATGTCTGAACGCTTCACTGCTGTACTGGCAACTGCGGAAACAGAAAATCTTTACCCCACAACCGGGCTGGAGCTGGTTCCTGGCGCGTCTGGTGATTTCCGTGCTGGTGATGTCTGCGGTGCTGGTTGGGATGCTCTACATCATGCCGGATTGGTCGCAGGGAACGATGTTGTGGCGTCTGCTGCGTCTGATGGCGGTCGTGGTGGCAGGTATTGCCGCTTACTTCGCAGCACTCGCCGTACTGGGCTTTAAAGTAAAAGAGTTTGTGCGCCGGACGGCGTAATGGATCAATGCCGGATGGCGGCATAACGCCGTATCCGGCCTACTAAAGGCGTAGGCCTGATAAGCAAAACGTTATCAGGCTGACATCAAATAGAGAATTTTTTCCCGCCGCGGTGCGCAGCAGAGGTTTGACCGTTTGCGCCATACAACGCCGGTTCCTGGTGCGGTTTCAGCACTTGTATTGCTTGTTGATTACGCTCGATCTGCCCTTCCAGCAGCCAACCATTGTGCTGGTTGAGATCGCGTAAGTGCTGTGTCTTCTTGGTGATTGTCTGCCAGCGCTCGGCAATCTCATCATTGGCGCTACGCGTGGCGTCATGCTCCAGACGGCGCTGCTGCTCAAGATAATCAAGGGTTGCCAGCAAGGAGCTTTTTTCTTCTGTAATACGCTGTAGCTGGCTGCCGTTGATATGCCCTGCGGAAAGCTGCTGCTGTTCAGCATCCATTACCGTTTTCAGGTCATTGAGGACAGTCGTCATCTGGTCAAGTATTTCTGACAAACGAGTCATACTTTATTTACTCTGTAGGTAGCTCTGCGCCTCGCGAATCAGCGAGTCGGCAATTTTTCCGGTATCCATTTTCAATTCACCGTTACGGATTGCGGTTTTCAGTGCTTCCACGCGTTCCATATTGATGTCATTGGTGCCAGGCTGCATCAGTTTGGCCTGGGCGTCGCTCAGCATGACGCTGGTGCTGGTGGTCGCGGTGGTTTTTTCCTTCCGCGCTTTTTGTACCGGCGCATCGCTGGTTTCACGCGGCTGAACGGTGCTTACTGGCTTCAATGGTGAGGTACGATCAATGCTCATTTTATTTTTCCTCATCGAGGGGTTACGCTATAGCGGCCCGCTGTAATCATTGGTTGTTTATCTATCGGCACACGCTAAAAAATCTTTAACCTATTATAGGTTAATAAGAATATTCCCATCAGAATCGACGACGCCGCTCACCACCTGGCCTGAAATCATCCGCACTCGCGCATTCTGTGCGACAGCGGCGTTGTTCAGCGCTTTACCTTCGGCATTGACCCGAAAGCCATCTCCGTTGGCAATAACCAGTACGCGCTGACCGGCCTTGATCCGCCATGCCTGGCGCAACATCGAAAGCTGTATCGGTTGGCCCGGCACCAGATCGCGCAGGCTCACTGCATCCTGCACCTGACTCATATCCAGCACCGCGCGCGGCGGTAGTTGGTCCAGTCGACCACGTTTCAGCGTTACGCTGGCCGGGGTCAGGGTGCTACCTCGCGCTACGGACGCAGCGGCAACAACGTAGTTTCCCGTCGCCTGCACGTTCACCTGCAGATAACGTTTTTCGTTGGCACAGCGAGCCAGCACATTCACATTACCCCACAGTTTTGCGCTACCTGACACGCTTAATGCTGGTTGCTCACAGCTCGGCAGTAAGTTAGGTGACGTTCGGAGAGTGACCACCACCTCATCGCTAAATCCAGCCAGGCGCTGGGAAAACCATGCCGTTAGCTGCGAATTCAGGTCTTGTGCCAGCGTCATAGGGCTGAACAGCAATGCTGCCACGACTATTCCACGTTTAAACGTTTGCATCAAAACCTCGCGCTTTTTCAGGTAGTGGCAGGATTTTACCTGTGTGACGCAGTCATCAACGCAACAAATAGCGACGCATTTTGCGTTTATTCCGGCGATAACGCGCGCGTAATGGGATTTAAGCTGTCGGCTGAATTTTGTCATTTGCGGAGGAGATATGCTCGATAAGCTCGACGCCGCCTTACGTTTTCAACAGGAAGCGCTGAATTTGCGCGCCCAACGCCAGGAAATATTGGCGGCCAACATTGCCAATGCCGACACGCCGGGGTACCAGGCGCGCGATCTGGATTTCGCCAGTGAATTAAAAAAAGTCATGGTGCGAGGACGGGAAGAAACCGGCGGCGTTTCGTTGACGCTGACCTCTGCACAACACATTCCAGCCCAGACCGTTTCTGCGCCGTCTACGGAGCTGCTCTACCGTATTCCTGACCAGCCATCTCTTGATGGCAACACGGTAGATATGGACCGGGAGCGCACGCAATTTGCAGACAACAGCCTCAAATATCAAATGGGGCTGACGGCGCTGGGTGGACAAATCAAAGGCATGATGAACGTGCTGCAAGGAGGGAACTAATTCGTGGCGCTGTTAAATATTTTTGATATCGCAGGTTCTGCGCTGACGGCTCAGTCTAAACGCCTGAACGTCGCGGCCAGCAACATGGCGAATGCGGATAGCGTCAGCGGACCCGACGGTCAGCCGTATCGCGCGAAACAGGTTGTTTTTCAGGTAGATGCTGCGCCAGGTGCGGCAACCGGTGGCGTAAAAGTTGCTGACGTCATTGAAAGTCAGGCGCCGGATAAGCTGGTTTATGAACCCGGTAATCCGCTGGCCGATGCGAATGGCTACGTAAAAATGCCGAATGTGGACGTTGTTGGCGAGATGGTCAACACCATGTCTGCCTCACGTAGCTATCAGGCAAACGTCGAAGTGCTCAACACCGTGAAAAGCTTGATGCTTAAAACGTTGACGCTAGGCCAGTAAAGGAGGCGCACATGTCTATTGCTGTAAAAATGAATGACCCGAGCACGACGGGGGTTAATGCCGCCACGGGGAATAGCTCACTGACGGGCAGCAACGCTGCTGACCTGCAAAGCAGCTTTCTTACGCTGCTGGTTGCACAGCTGAAAAACCAGGATCCGACCAACCCGCTGCAAAACAACGAACTGACTACCCAGTTGGCGCAAATCAGTACCGTGAGCGGGATTGAGAAGCTGAACACTACGCTGGGATCGATCTCCGGGCAGATCGACAACAGTCAGTCACTGCAGGCCAGTACGCTGATTGGCCACGGTGTCATGATCCCGGGTACCACCATCCTGACCGGTAAAGGGACAGAAGAAGGTGCCAAAACCACGACAACACCATTTGGCGTTGAGCTGCAGCAACTGGCAGATAAGGTTACCGCAACCATTACCGATAAAGACGGCAAAGTGGTACGCACCATTGATATTGGTGGATTGAAAGCGGGCGTTCATACCTTTACCTGGGACGGCACCATGACCGATGGCACGGATGCACCAAGCGGTTCTTACAACGTGTCAATTGCTGCCAGTAATGGCGGAACGCAACTGGTGGCCCAGCCGCTTCAGTTTGCGCTGGTGCAGGGCGTTATTCGCAGTAACGGCGGTAATACGCTGGATCTGGGCACCTATGGAACCACCACCCTCGACGAAGTACGGCAGATAATTTAAGCCTTCACACTTATCAGGAGTAAGTCATGGCCTTTTCTCAAGCGGTCAGCGGTCTGAACGCTGCAGCGACCAACCTCGATGTCATTGGTAACAACATCGCCAACTCCGCTACCTACGGTTTTAAATCTGGCACGGCATCTTTTGCCGATATGTTTGCCGGTTCCAAAGTCGGTTTGGGCGTTAAAGTTGCGGGTATTACTCAGGACTTTACCGACGGTACTACCACCAACACCGGACGTGGTCTGGATGTTGCTATCAGCCAGAACGGTTTTTTCCGTATGGTAGACAGCAACGGTTCCGTTTTCTACAGCCGTAACGGTCAATTCAAGCTCGATGAAAACCGCAATATCGTTAACATGCAGGGGCTGCAGCTCACGGGCTATCCGGCTACCGGTACACCGCCAACAGTTCAGCAGGGTGCGAACCCGGCACCGATCACTATCCCGAATACGCTGATGGCGGCTAAATCCACCACCACTGCGTCAATGCAGGTCAACCTGAACTCCACTGACAAAGTGCCAACCAAGACCCCGTTTAACCCAAGCGATGCCGATTCCTACAATAAAAAAGGCAGCGTTACCGTTTTCGATAGCCAGGGTAACGCCCATGACATGAATATTTTTTATGTCAAAAACGCGCAGAGCAACACCTGGGAAGTCTTCACTCAAGATGCTTCTACCGGCGAGCCCGCAGATCCTGCTGGGTTTATGCAGTTTAGCAAAAACGGTGTGTTTTTAGGGATTAGCGCCACTGCAACTGGGGCGCCAGCAGGAACGGATATCAACATCACAACTGGGAAGATTAATGGCGCAACTGAAGCCACCTTCTCTCTGAGTTTCCTGAACTCCATGCAGCAGAACACCGGTGCCAACAACATCGTCGCCACGAATCAGAACGGCTACAAGCCGGGCGATCTGGTGAGCTACCAGATTAACAATGACGGTACGGTGGTCGGTAACTACTCCAACGAACAGCAACAGGTTCTGGGGCAGATCGTGCTGGCAAACTTTGCCAACAACGAAGGTCTGGCGTCTCAGGGCGACAACGTCTGGGCGGCCACACAGGCTTCCGGCGTGGCGCTGCTGGGTACCGCAGGCGAAGGTAACTTCGGCAAACTGACCAACGGTGCGCTGGAAGCGTCAAACGTGGATTTGAGTAAAGAACTGGTGAATATGATCGTTGCTCAGCGTAACTATCAGTCGAACGCGCAGACCATCAAAACCCAGGATCAGATCCTCAACACGCTGGTCAACCTGCGCTAAGCGCCTGACGGGATAGCTTAATGGATCACGCAATTTATACCGCTATGGGCGCGGCCAGTCAGACGCTGAATCAACAGGCGGCGACGGCCAGCAACCTGGCAAACGCTTCCACGCCAGGGTTTCGTGCACAGCTCAATGCGCTGCGCGCGGTTCCTGTAGAAGGATTGTCTTTACCGACGCGTACGCTGGTGGTGGCCTCCACGCCGGGGGCCGATATGACGCCCGGTCAGATGGATTATACCTCCCGCCCGCTGGATGTGGCGCTGCAACAGGATGGCTGGTTGGCTGTGCAGACCGCAGACGGTAGCGAAGGATATACCCGCAACGGCGCTATTCAGGTAAGCCCTACGGGTGAACTGACTATCCAGGGACACCCGGTAATTGGCGAAGCTGGACCGATAGCCGTACCGGAAGGTTCAGAAGTCACCATTGCGGCGGACGGGACAATTTCTGCACTTAACCCTGGCGATCCGGCTAATACGGTCGCGCCAGTGGGGCGGCTGAAGCTGGTGAAGGCAACAGGGCTTGAAGTGCAACGTGGTGATGACGGTATGTTCCGCCTGACCCAGGCCGCACAGGCTACCCGTGGTGCAACGTTACAGGCTGACCCCAGCATTCGCGTGATGTCGGGCGTGCTGGAAGGCAGTAACGTTAAACCGGTTGCTGCGATGAGCGACATGATCGCCAACGCCCGCCGCTTTGAAATGCAGATGAAAATTATCAGTAGCGTGGATGATAACGCGGGCCGCGCCAACCAACTGCTGTCGATGAGTTAATACAGGACATTTTATGATCAGTTCATTATGGATCGCCAAAACCGGCCTGGATGCGCAGCAAACCAACATGGATGTGATTGCCAACAACCTGGCAAACGTCAGCACCAACGGATTTAAGCGCCAACGTGCCGTATTTGAAGATCTGTTGTACCAGACGATTCGTCAGCCTGGCGCCCAGTCTTCTGAGCAGACCACACTGCCGTCTGGTTTGCAGATTGGTACCGGCGTACGTCCGGTTGCGACCGAGCGTTTACACAGCCAGGGTAACCTGTCGCAGACCAACAACAGTAAAGATGTGGCGATTAAAGGCCAGGGCTTTTTCCAGGTCATGTTGCCCGATGGTACGTCCGCTTATACCCGCGACGGTTCTTTCCAGGTGGATCAGAACGGTCAGTTGGTGACGGCGGGTGGTTTTCAGGTTCAGCCTGCCATCACTATTCCGGCTAACTCGCTCAGTATCACCATTGGACGCGACGGTATTGTCAGCGTGACCCAACAGGGGCAGGCGGCGCCTGTTCAGGTCGGGCAGCTTAACCTGACAACCTTCATGAACGATACCGGTCTGGAAAGCATTGGTGAGAATCTGTACACCGAAACGCAGTCATCCGGTGCGCCGAATGAGAGCACGCCAGGGCTGAACGGCGCGGGTCTGCTGTATCAGGGCTATGTTGAAACCTCTAACGTCAACGTGGCGGAAGAGCTGGTAAACATGATCCAGGTTCAGCGCGCTTACGAAATCAACAGTAAAGCGGTATCGACCACCGATCAGATGCTGCAAAAACTGACGCAACTCTAAAGTGGAGCCCGGTGGGGTGAAAATCTCACCGGCACACTGATTTTGAAGATGACCGCAATGCGAAAATACGCGCTTCACCCATACCCAATTTTAGCCCTGCTGGTGGTTTCACTAACAGGATGTGCCTGGATCCCGGCCACGCCGCTCGTGCAGGGCGCAACGTCTGCCCAGCCCGTTCCAGGTCCAACGCCGGTGGCGAATGGCTCAATCTTCCAGTCGGCACAACCGATTAACTATGGTTATCAGCCACTCTTTGAAGACCGTCGTCCACGCAATATTGGCGATACGCTGACCATCGTATTGCAGGAAAACGTCAGCGCGAGCAAAAGCTCTTCGGCGAACGCCAGCCGCGACGGCAAGACAAACTTTGGCTTTGATACCGTACCGCGCTATCTGGAAGGATTGTTCGGTAACGAACGTGCCGACGTAGAAGCCTCCGGCGGTAACTCCTTTAACGGTAAAGGCGGCGCGAACGCCAGAAATACCTTCAGTGGTACGCTGACCGTAACGGTCGATCAGGTACTGGTGAATGGCAACTTACATGTCGTGGGTGAAAAACAGATCGCTATAAATCAGGGCACTGAATTCATCCGCTTCTCCGGGGTTGTAAACCCGCGCACCATCAGTGGCAGCAACTCCGTACCGTCAACCCAGGTTGCGGACGCGCGTATTGAGTACGTCGGTAACGGCTACATCAATGAAGCGCAGAATATGGGCTGGTTGCAGCGTTTCTTCCTTAACTTGTCGCCGATGTAAGCGAGGTACCCAGTGTTTAAATCTTTTGTTGGAATGGTACTGGTGCTGATAACCACCTTTGCGCATGCTGACCGTATTCGTGACCTGACCAGCGTTCAGGGCGTGCGGGAAAACTCGTTGATAGGTTATGGGCTGGTAGTCGGTCTGGATGGTACGGGTGACCAGACCACACAGACGCCGTTTACGACGCAAACGCTCAATAACATGCTTTCGCAGTTGGGGATAACCGTGCCAACTGGCACCAATATGCAGCTGAAAAACGTGGCGGCGGTGATGGTTACCGCGTCATTTCCTGCATTTGGTCGTCAGGGACAAACCATCGACGTAGTGGTCTCCTCTATGGGGAATGCCAAAAGCCTGCGCGGCGGTACGCTGCTGATGACCCCGTTAAAAGGGGTCGATAGTCAGGTATATGCGCTGGCTCAGGGGAATATTTTGGTGGGTGGTGCGGGCGCGGCTGCAGGTGGTAGTAGCGTACAGGTTAACCAGCTCAATGGTGGACGCATTACCAACGGTGCGATTATCGAACGTGAATTACCCAGCCAGTTCGGCGGTGGTAACACCATTAATCTGCAGCTCAATAATGAAGATTTCACGATGGCGCAGCAGATTACCGACACCATCAACCGCTCGCGTGGCTTTGGTAGCGCAACGGCGTTGGATGCCCGAACCATTCAGGTGCGCGTGCCAAGCGGCAACAGCTCGCAGGTGCGTTTCCTCGCTGATATCCAGAATATTGAGGTGAACGTCACGCCGCAGGATGCGAAAGTGATTATCAACTCGCGCACCGGATCTGTTGTCATGAACCGCGAAGTGACGCTGGATAGCTGTGCCGTGGCACAAGGCAACTTGTCGATCACGGTGAACCGCCAGGCGAACGTCAGCCAACCGGACACACCGTTTGGCGGTGGACAAACCGTGGTGACGCCACAAACCCAGATTGACCTGCGCCAAAGCGGTGGTTCACTGCAAAGCGTGCGTTCCAGCGCCAACCTGAACAATGTGGTGCGTGCGCTGAATGCGCTGGGGGCAACGCCGATGGATCTGATGTCCATTCTGCAATCGATGCAGAGCGCGGGTTGCTTACGCGCCAAACTGGAAATCATCTAATGATTGGTGACAGCAAACTGCTGACCAGCGCTGCCTGGGATGCGCAATCACTGAACGAACTGAAAGCGAAAGCGGGTCAGGACCCGGCGGCGAATATCCGTCCGGTCGCCCGTCAGGTTGAAGGGATGTTCGTGCAGATGATGCTGAAAAGCATGCGTGAAGCGCTGCCGAAAGATGGCGTGTTTAGTAGCGATTCAACGCGCTTGTATACCAGTATGTATGACCAACAAATTGCGCAGCAAATGACCGCAGGCAAAGGTCTGGGGCTGGCTGAAATGATGGTCAAGCAGATGACTGAAGGGCAAGCGCAACCTGCGGATGACGCGCCGCAGGTGCCGATGAAGTTTTCACTGGAAACGGTGACCAGCTATCAAAATCAGGCACTGACGCAACTGGTCCGCAAAGCCATCCCTCGGGCGACAGAAAGCAATGATGAGCCACTGTCAGGTGACAGCAAAGACTTCCTCGCCCAGCTATCGCTGCCGGCTAAGCTGGCCAGCCAGCAAAGCGGGGTCCCGCATCATCTTATTCTGGCACAGGCGGCGCTGGAATCCGGATGGGGGCAGCGACAAATTCGCCGTGAGAACGGTGAGCCGAGCTTTAACATTTTTGGCGTGAAGGCTTCGGGAAGCTGGAAAGGTCCAACCACTGAAATCACCACAACTGAATATGAGAACGGTGAGGCGAAAAAGGTGAAAGCCAGATTCCGCGTCTATAGCTCTTACCTTGAGGCGTTGTCGGATTATGTCGGTCTGATATCACGTAACCCGCGCTATGCGGCAGTGACCGCTGCCGCGACCGCCGAGCAAGGGGCGCTGGCATTGCAAAATGCGGGTTACGCCACGGACCCTAACTATGCGCGAAAATTAACCAGCATGATCCAGCAGTTGAAATCGATGAGTGAAAAAGTGAGCAAAACCTACAGCACGAACATCGATAATCTCTTTTAAATAGCTCAAGTCTACCGACCTGCTGCCGATAATAACGAGTATTGAAGGATTACAAGGAACCTCCATGTCCAGCTTGATTAATAACGCGATGAGTGGACTCAGCGCAGCGCAGGCCGCGTTGAATACTGCCAGTAACAACATCTCCAGCTATAACGTTGCCGGATATACCCGACAGACGACAATTATGGCGCAAGCGAACAGCACGCTGGGTGCGGGGGGCTGGGTAGGCAATGGTGTCTATGTTTCTGGTGTACAACGTGAATATGACTCCTTTATCACTAACCAGTTGCGAGCAGCGCAGAACCAGAGCAGCGGTCTGACGACACGATATGAGCAAATGTCAAAAATCGACAATCTGCTCTCCAGCAAAACCAGTTCTATTTCGACCTCCATGCAGGGCTTTTTTACCAGCCTGCAAACGCTGGTCAGCAACGCCGAAGATCCGGCGGCACGCCAGGCGCTAATCGGTAAAGCTGATGGGTTGGTAAATCAGTTTAAAACGACCGACCAGTATCTGCGCGATCAGGATAAGCAGGTCAATACCGCGATTAAAGCCAGCGTTGATCAGATCAACAACTATTCGAAACAAATTGCCAGCCTCAACGACCAGATTTCTCGTATGACAGGCGTCGGCGCAGGTGCGTCTCCTAACGACCTGCTTGACCAGCGCGATCAACTGGTCAGTGAATTGAATCAGATTGTCGGTGTTGAAGTCAGCGTTCAGGATGGTGGCACTTACAACCTGACCATGGCGAACGGTTATTCGCTGGTACAGGGTAGCAATGCACGCCAACTGGCGGCAGTGCCTTCCAGCGATGATCCTAATCGTACAACTGTGGCCTACGTTGATGGCGTTGCCGGAGCTGTTGAAATTCCGGAGAAACTGCTGAATACCGGTTCACTGGGCGGACTGCTCACCTTCCGTTCTCAGGAGCTAGATCAGACGCGTAATACCCTCGGCCAACTGGCGCTTGCATTTGCCGATGCGTTTAACACCCAGCATAAAGAAGGTTTTGATGCCAACGGCGATCAGGGTAAGGATTTCTTTGCTATCGGCAGCCCGGAAGTCTTCAACAACGCGAAAAATACGGGTACAGGATCGTTAAGCGCTAAGATCACTGACAGCTCCGCCGTGCAGGCGACAGATTATAAAATCGTTTTTGATGGGAAGGACTGGCAGGTTACTCGCCTGGCGGATAATACCAGTTTCAAAGCCACCGTTACCGGTGGAAAAATGTCCTTTGACGGGATGGAAATCACCGTTAATGCTGGCGCGAAAGCTAATGACAGTTTTACTGTAAAACCCGTGAGTAACGCTATCGTTGATATGAAAGTTATGGTGACCGATGAGTCGAAAATCGCCATGGCTCAAGTGTCTAAAAATGATACGGACCCCACCATCGATAAAGGCAAGAGCGACAACCGTAACGGTCAGAAACTGTTAGATCTGCAAACCAAAGCGACTGTCGGCAATAAGACCTTCAACGATGCATATGCCACGCTGGTAAGCGATGTTGGGAACAAAACCGCTACGCTGAAAACCAGCGCCACCACCCAGAACAACGTGGTGACACAGCTTTACCGGCAGCAACAGTCTATTTCCGGCGTTAACCTCGACGAAGAGTACGGTAATTTACAGCGTTTTCAGCAGTATTACCTGGCTAACGCTCAAGTGCTGCAGACCGCGAATGCGTTGTTTGATGCACTGATTAATATCCGCTAAGGGAGAGGGACACAATGCGTATCAGCACCCAGATGATGTACCAGCAGAATATGCGTGGCATCACTAACTCTCAGGCTGAATGGATGAAGTTTGGTGAGCAGATGTCAACGGGCAAACGCGTGATCAACCCATCAGACGATCCGATTGCCGCCTCGCAGGCCGTGGTACTTTCTCAGGCTCAGGCGCAGAACAGCCAATATACGCTGGCACGCTCATTCGCGACGCAAAAGGTGTCGCTGGAAGAGAATGTTCTGAGCCAGGTGACGACGGCAATTCAGGCTGCACAGGAAAAAATCGTTTATGCCGGGAACGGAACGTTAAGTGATGACGACCGTGCATCGCTGGCCACCGACCTACAGGGGATCCGCGATCAGCTGATGAACCTGGCAAACAGTACCGACGGTAATGGTCGCTATATTTTCGGTGGATATAAAACAGAATCCGCACCGTTTGCCCAGGCAGATGGCGCTTACAGCGGCGGTACAACAAACGTTACCCAACAGGTCGATGCCTCCCGAACCATGGTGATTGGTCATACTGGCGATAAAGTATTCGCCAACCTGACCAGCAACGCTGTACCGGAACCTGGTGGCGGCACTCAGGAAAAGAACCTGTTTAAAATGCTGGATACCGCTATTGATGCGCTCAAAACCCCTATTGCGGGTGATGACGTTGCAAAAGCTACCGCCGCTGCTGCCATTGATAAAACCAACCGTGGTTTAAAGAATTCACTCAATAATGTTTTGAGCGTCCGTGCAGAATTAGGTACGCAGCTGAGTGAACTAAGCTCGCTGGATTCACTGGGCGCCGATCGTGCATTAGGCCAAACTCAGCAGATGAGTAATCTGGTGGATGTTGACTGGAACGCCGCGATCTCGTCTTATGTCATGCAGCAGGCTGCGCTACAGGCATCCTATAAAGCGTTCACCGATATGCAGGGAATGTCGTTGTTCCAGCTCAATCGTTAACGCCTCGTTTTGAAACATATCTTGAAACTGGGTATGTTTGTCTGCCCGCTCCTTTAACACCCCGGAGCGGGCATTTTTTTAGGCAACCGACGTCTTACTAAGCGACGGGTTCCCCGTCAGTCTTATGACCAACGCAATTGCACTGCTGAAGGTAGCCAACACAACGACACCTTCCCAATTTGCCAGGGCGTAGACCTGACTTCCGAGAACTGAACCCAGCGCCATACCGATAAACACCATCGTAAACAGCAGAGCGTTCAGTCGTCCTCGTGCCAGAGGCTCCAGGCTATAGACCAAATTCTGGTGGGCAACCAGGCTGGATTGCAATCCGAGATCAAAACCTACAGCCGAAAGGGCGATGAGCAGCCACTGCCCCTGAACGGGCAGGGCGGGTAACAAAAACATCAGTGCGAAAGATACCGTTACCAGCAAAGCACCCAATTGCGTCACTTTTGCCGCACCCACTTTATCGGCAAGATGGCCCGCCATCGGTGCGGCAAGCGCTCCGGCTGCTCCCGCGATACCAAAAGCACCCGCTATAGCGCTACCCATGTGGTAATGCTCAGATAACATCACCGCCAGCGTAGACCAGAAGGCGCTAAAAGCAATGGACAGAAAGCCTTGTGCCAGTGCTGCGCGGCGCAAGGTGGAATATCGTTGCCAAAGTTGCGCCATTGAGAGCATTAATGATGGATAGCTCAACGTGGAATGGACCGTAAAGCGAGGCAGTACTTTCCACATAATCGCGGTAATTACGGCAATGCTGACGGCAGCGAGTTGGTACATCTCGCGCCAGCCAAACGCTTCGCCCACCAGTCCACTGACGGTACGTGAGAGTAAAATCCCCAACAGAAGGCCCGTCATCACGGTGCCCACCGTTTTTCCCTGCTTGCCTTCGGGCGCCAGTATTGCCGCCGCAGGCACAATATCTTGTGCCATGGTTGCCGCCATTCCCATCAGCAGGCTCACCAGTAATAGCGAATGCAACTGACCGGTAAAGCTACAGGCCAGCAGCAGCGCGGCAAGAGAGATGCTTTTCAGCAGGATTAATGTCCGGCGGTCATAACGATCGCCTAATGGCAATAAAAACAATATACCTAACGCATATCCCGCCTGGGTCAGCGTCGGGACCAGCCCCATACCGGTGAGACTTAAGGCCAGATCCTGACCCATTAAAGGCAGAAGAGGCTGGGCGTAGTAGATAGCGGCCACGCTGAATCCGGCGCCCATTGCCAGAACAAAAATGACCCAACGGGAAAGTGCGGTATGTGTGTTCACAAATGATTCCTCAATCACAGGATGTGCGGTTATTTTTATCCTTCAGCGAGTGGCGCGGTAGCGAGCGCAGTGGTAAAACAGTTATACGTCAAACGTATGATGAAACTGAAAATGATAAAAAATGAGCGTATAGACAGGGTGGAGCTGATGCGTACGTTTGTACGTATTGTCGAAGCAGGATCGCTTTCGGCAGCGGCAAAACAGATAGGGACGACGCAGGCGACCGTTAGCAGACGGCTGCAATCGCTGGAAACGCTGCTGGGTGTGAAACTGCTTATGCGTACCACGCATGCGATGAAATTGACCGACGATGGTGAAAGAGGCTATCAGCATGCTAAGAAGATTATTGATGCCTGGCTGGCGCTGGAAGATGGACTTAATGTCACAGAAGATGAACCGGTGGGGACGTTGCGAGTTCGCGCACCGCATGCGTTCGGGCAACAACAACTACTTGAGCCGCTTTTGCAGTTTCTTTCGCGCTATCCCCAGTTGGCAGTCGAGTGGATGCTCAACGATAAAACCGTTGATTTTCTGAGCGATAATATTGACTGCGCGATCAGGGTTGGTGCTGAGGTGGATCCGGCCACGGTTTCCGTTTTACTGGCTGAAGTTCCCCGTAGTATGGTAGCGAGTCCAGGACTGCTGGAGCAATATAGCGAGCTTTCTCATCCTGAGCAGTTATCAGCGCTGCCCTGGATTGCCGTGAACACGTTTTTTCAGCATAGCGTTTCGTTGTTGCACCAATTGCGTAATGAGCCAGTCACGTTGAATATTTCACCCAGGTTAAGTACCGACAGTATTTATGTCGCCAGAAATGCCGCGCTGGCGGGGTTGGGAGTGACTATTATTTCAAGCTGGATGGTGGCGGAGGATATTGCCAATGGACGTCTGGTTGCGTTGCTACCTGAGTGGCATGCGGCGCCGTTGCCTGTACATTTGGTTTATCCATGGGCGCGTTACTATCCGACCCGCTTACGCAAGTTTCTGGCCCTAATGAAGGATGTTATGCCGCAGCTGACGGGGATGAAAGGCGTAGATCAGATATAAAAAAAGCCGACCCGAAGGCCGGCTTTGATATTGATTATGGCTTACTCAACAGGCTGTGGACGTGTTGCTGGCGCAGTCGCTTGATGCGTTGCGCTGTGTCCACCTGCGGCACCTTTGCCTTCAAAGGCGAATGCCGGACGCTGCCAGTCGCTATGACGCGGCGCTTCTGGCACATATTCCGGTGCAGGAGCGCGGGTCATTGGCGCGGTTGCATGGCTGTGCAGGTGTTCAGCATCAGCGCTTGCTGCGACAACTTCAGCCTTAACGACTTCAGTTTCGACGACAGGCGCGGCAACAACGTCTCTCGGCGCTGCAACCTCTTCAACAACTGGCGCTGTTTCCACAACTTCAGCAATCTCTTCAACCACTTCTGGCTGGGGAATAACAACCTCTGCAGGCTCTTCAGCAACCGGTGCAGTCACAACGTCAGCCACAGGTTCGGCTTCAGCGGCGATTTCTTCTGCTACGGGCGCATCAGATGCAGCGATAATTTGCGGTTGTTCCTCGACAGGGGTCGCAATCACTTCCGGATGCGTGGTTTCAACCTGTGTGGTTTCAACAACGGCGGCCTGAGGCTCAGCTACGACAACCTCTGGTCGCACGGCTTCAACCGGCGCAGGGGCATCCACAATGTGTTCAACGGCAGCGGCAGCAACCTGAGGCTCTACGGCGACAGGTGCAGCTTGCTGCTGGACCATTTCCTGTTCGCGCTGTTCTTCAACCTGCTGATCCTGAGGACGTGCAACAGGGTAGCGGATCCAAACTTTACCGGACGCTAATTCTGGAGATGCGCAGGCGACCGTTAACGGTATCGGCGACTGAACCGGATAACGCTCGTCACGGTAACGACGACGACGCTGTCCACTGACGCGCAGATGGCGAGGAGAGCGGCGAGAACGACGCGGCATACCGTTGGAGTCACGAGTTTCGCTGTTGTCTTCCTGCTCAGTCGCAACGACGGCTGGCAGATCAACTTTCGCCAGTTCGGTGCGCTGTGCTGGTACCGGCTGTTCTGTTGGTTGAGCAACAGCAGTTTCAGCGATTGCAGCAACAGTAGCCACTTCGGCTTCAACCGCCGGGCTGTCTGTGAAACGAACTTTCTGAGTCAACTGACGCTGTTTGCGGCGGGTTTGAGGCTGACGTACGCGCTCTTCCTGCTCGGTATCCTGCACAGGTTGTTCAGCCTGGTTCAGCTCTTTAACTTCCTGCTGAGCCTGACGCTTGTCATCGTTACGACGGCGGTTGCGTTCGCGACGCGGCGCCTGCTGTTCATCACCGGATTTCGCTTTGTCTGCAACATCAGTGGTTTGCTGGCGGTTATCGCGAGCTTCCGCATTTTGCTGCTGGGACTGACGACGGTTACGGCGGTTATCTTCACGGTTTTCGCCGTTTTCCGAACGTTCGTTACGGTTGTCACGGTCACCGCGATTATCACGGTTATCACGGCGATCGTTACGGTCGCGACGATTGTTCTGACGCGGTTTACGACGATCCTGCTGGCGTTCGGTTTTTTCTTCAGCTTTCGGCGCAGGTTGTTCAACCGGTTTCACTTCTTCGCTACCACCGAAGATGGACTTCAGGGCGCCAAAGAAACGGCTAATCAAACCGGGCTGTGCGGCAACGGCTGCGGTTGCTGCTGCAGCTTTAGGTGCGGCGGCTTTCGCGGCAGGTTCCTGCAGAGCAGGGGCTGGCGGAACGTCTGGCATGGCGAAGGTGGCCAGTGCCGGTTGCTCAGGCTGTTTACGCTCGACGTACTCTTCTTCCGTCGGCAATGCCATTGCCTCTTCATGCAGTTTCGGCAGCAGATAGCTCAGGGTCGGTGTTTCTTCCCCTTTACGTACGCGCAGCACAGAATAGTGCGGGGTTTCCATCTGATCGTTTGGCACGATCACACAGCGCACGCCATTCTGACGCGTTTCGATAGCATTAACCGCGGTACGTTTTTCGTTGAGCAGGTAAGAGGCGATCGGCACAGGAACAATAGCGTGAACTTCTTGCGTATTTTCTTTCAGTGCTTCTTCTTCGATCAGACGCAGAATAGACAGCGACAGTGATTCGTTATCACGTACGGTACCGGTGCCGGAACAACGCGGGCACACGTGATGGCTGGATTCACCCAGAGACGGGCTCAGACGCTGACGAGACATCTCCAGCAGACCGAAGCGAGAAATATGACTGATCTGAATACGCGCTCTGTCCTGGCGTACGGCCTCGCGCAGACGGTTTTCAACCGCGCGCTGGTGGCGAACCGGAGTCATATCAATGAAGTCGATTACAATCAGACCGCCGAGGTCGCGCAGACGCAACTGACGGGCAATTTCATCGGCTGCTTCAAGGTTAGTGTTGAACGCTGTTTCTTCGATGTCGCCGCCGCGAGTTGCGCGTGCGGAGTTGATATCGATAGCGGTCAGTGCCTCTGTGCTGTCAATAACGATTGAGCCGCCGGACGGCAGACGTACTTCGCGCTGGAACGCGGATTCAATCTGAGACTCGATCTGATAGTGGCTGAACAGCGGGATTTCACCGGTGTACAGTTTGATTTTGCTGCTGAAATCCGGACGACCCAGTGCGGCGATGTGCTGACGCGCCATCTCCATCACTTTCGGGTTATCGATAAGGATTTCGCCGATGTCCTGACGTAAGTAGTCACGGAAAGCGCGAACGATAACGTTGCTTTCCTGGTGGATCAGGAATGGAGCAGGGCGGCTGTCAGCGGCTTTTTGAATCGCTTCCCAGTGCTTCAGGCGGAAGCTCAGGTCCCACTGCAGTGCTTCGGCGGATTTGCCGACCCCTGCGGTACGCACGATAAGCCCCATGCCATCAGGCAGTTCCAGGCTTGCCAGCGCTTCTTTTAATTCGGTACGGTCGTCGCCTTCAATGCGACGGGAGATACCGCCCGCGCGTGGGTTGTTCGGCATCAGAACCAGATAACTACCCGCCAGGCTGATAAAGGTAGTCAGCGCAGCGCCTTTATTGCCGCGTTCTTCTTTATCGATCTGAACGATGACTTCCTGACCTTCGCGCAACACGTCTTTAATGTTGGGACGACCATGGGAGTTGTAGTTAGCGGGGAAGTATTCGCGGGCAATTTCTTTTAACGGGAGGAAACCGTGACGTTCAGCGCCGTAATCAACAAAAGCAGCTTCCAGACTCGGTTCAATACGGGTAATTTTGCCTTTATAGATGTTGGCTTTTTTCTGTTCGTGTCCAGGACTTTCGATATCCAGATCGTACAGACGTTGCCCATCTACAAGGGCGACACGCAACTCTTCCTGCTGAGTTGCGTTAATTAACATTCTTTTCATCGTAACTTACTCATTATTCTTACATTGACGACTAAGCTGCGGGCAGAGTAATGCCTTTCCGGGTGTGAACCGATGGCCTCGTGTCTATTCGCGTCGCCAACCTCACGGTTATCGTCAGCTCAAAGAGGCGCAGAGTGTCGGTTGCCTGCATTTCATACGGAAACACAGCGCAATTATCAGGGGAACAGTCTGGGTGTTACTCTCCAGAAAAGCTTCCATATTACCGGTAAGGACTGCAACCCGCAGCCCGCTAACTGCCTGAAAGATCAATACGTCTTACGCCATTGCTGCGTTGATGATCGGTCGGGCAAAATTGGGTCATTCCGGAAAAGTTCTTGTTTTAACAAGATTCAACACGGAAACAACCTCATTATTCCACTGCTAACCTTGTTATAGCAAGATGACTTTTGCCATTTATCACCCGGTTACTCACAGTTTTTTCACTTCCGCGTAGTGATTGCTTTAATAACCACCAAATCGGCTATGTCAAACTTAAGTAATAAGGTATAGCAGTTAATATAAGCATAGAAAAATGTGTGGCGCGAATCTTGATGGCTATTTAAAATCGGCCCCCATGAAAACAGAGACTCCAGCCGTAAAAACAGTTGCCATTACTGCAGACGAAGCAGGGCAACGCATCGACAACTTTTTGCGCACCCAGCTTAAGGGCGTGCCAAAAAGTATGATTTATCGCATTTTGCGTAAAGGCGAAGTGCGGGTGAACAAAAAACGCATTAAACCCGAGTACAAACTCGAAGACGGGGATATTGTGCGTATTCCACCTGTTCGTGTCGCTGAACGTGAAGAAGAGGCCATTTCGCCAAACCTGCAGAAGGTCGCGGCGCTGACCGACGTCATTTTATATGAAGATGACCACATTCTGGTGCTTAACAAACCTTCAGGTACGGCCGTACATGGCGGAAGCGGGTTAAGCTTTGGCGTCATTGAAGGATTACGTGCGTTGCGACCGGAAGCGCGTTTCCTTGAACTGGTGCATCGCCTCGACCGGGATACCTCCGGCGTTTTGCTGGTGGCTAAAAAACGCTCAGCCTTGCGTTCATTGCATGAACAACTGCGTGAAAAAGGCATGCAGAAAGACTATCTCGCGCTGGTTCGAGGCCAATGGCAGTCGCATGTCAAAACCGTGCAGGCGCCGCTGTTAAAGAACATTCTGCAAAGCGGCGAGCGTATCGTGCGGGTGAACCAGGAAGGCAAACCGTCAGAAACACGTTTTAAAGTGGAAGAGCGCTATGCGTTTGCTACGCTTGTGCGCTGTAGCCCGGTGACCGGACGTACGCACCAGATTCGTGTGCATACCCAGTATGCCGGTCATCCAATTGCTTTTGACGATCGCTACGGTGACCGTGAGTTCGATAAGCAACTGGCGGATACGGGGTTGAATCGGCTTTTCCTGCACGCCGCAGCGTTGAAATTTACCCATCCGGGAACGGGGGAAGTGATGCGTATTGAAGCGCCGATGGATAAGCAATTGAAGCGCTGCCTCGAGGTTTTACGCAGTAAAGCCTGATGCGCGTTGCTTATCAGGCCTACAATCGTGTGATGCACCGTAGGCCTGATAAGACGCATCGTGTCGCCATCAGGCAGATTAATCAGGCGTTCAACGGGTTCATCTCTTCCCGCCGCAGCATTTGACACAACGCGATAAGCGGCAAACCGATCAAGGTATTTGGGTCACGACCCTCCAGGCGTTCAAAGAGTGCAATACCTAACCCTTCACTTTTGAAACTACCCGCACAATGGAGCGGGCGCTCTTTGCGCAGATAATCATCAATTTCCGCCTCGCTTAAATGACGGAAATGGACGTCAAAAGGTTCTACTTCAGTTTGTAAATGTCCGGTCGCAGAATTATACAGCGCCAGTCCGGTGTAAAACGTCACAATATTGCCACGGGCTTTGAGTAATTGTTGGCGCGCATTTTCTTCTGTTAATGGTTTGCCGGTTATTTCACCATCAAGAACACAAATTTGATCGGAGCCAATAATCAGATGCGATGGGTAACGGTGGGCGAGAGATTGCGCTTTTTTCTGCGCCAGTCGCAAGACTAAATGGCGTGGTGCTTCGCCGGGCAACGGCGTTTCATCAACCTCTGGCGCTGCGCATTCAAACGGGATTGCCAGTTTTTCGAGTAAAGCGCGACGCCAGGGGGAGGTAGAAGCAAGAATAAGTTGAGGCATATTTTTTCCCTCGCATATAGCGTATTGATGAGAGCCATTTTAAACTATGGACTTCGACCTACAAGCTGGCTGTAGTGGCTTGTCTTGAGCGATTTTAAGTCGATGACCCGCAATGTGTGCGAATTATTGGCAAAAGGCAACCACAGGCTGCCTTTTTCTTTGACTATATGACGTTACAAAGTTAATATGCGCGCCCTATGCAAAAGGTAAAATTACCCCTGACTCTTGATCCGGTTCGTACGGCTCAAAAACGCCTCGATTATGAAGGTATCTATACTTCTGATCTGGTTGAGCGCGTCGCCGATTCTGTAGTCAGTGTGGACAGTGATGTGGAATGCTCCATGTCGTTCGCTATCGATAACCAGCGTCTCGCCGTTATAACCGGTGATGCGAAGGTATCGGTTACGCTCGAATGCCAGCGTTGCGGGAAACCGTTCCCACTTCATGTTCACACAACATATTGTTTTAGTCCTGTCCGTTCTGACGAGCAGGCTGAAGCACTCCCGGAAGCGTATGAGCCGATTGAGGTTAACGAATTCGGTGAAATCGATCTGCTTGCAATGGTTGAAGATGAGATTATCCTCTCCTTGCCGGTAGTTCCGGTGCATGATTCTGAACACTGTGAAGTGTCCGAGGCGGACATGGTCTTTGGCGAATTGCCTGATGAAGCGCAAAAACCAAACCCATTTGCCGTATTAGCCAGCTTAAAGCGTAAGTAATTGAGGAGTAAGGTCCATGGCCGTACAACAGAATAAACCAACCCGTTCCAAACGTGGCATGCGTCGTTCTCATGACGCTCTGACCGCAGTCACCAGCCTGTCTGTAGACAAAACTTCTGGTGAACAACACCTGCGTCACCACATCACTGCCGACGGTTTCTACCGTGGCCGTAAGGTAATCGCTAAGTAATCACGCATGACTCAATGGCTTTCCCACTTCTGGTGAGAAAGACAAAGAGTGAACGCGTGATGAAGCTTAGTGAGGCTTTCCCCGGGTAACTGGGGAAACACCTAACCGGGCAGCGACGATACCTTGACACGTCTAACCCTGGCGTTAGATGTCATGGGGGGAGATTTTGGCCCTACCGTGACAGTGCCTGCAGCATTGCAGGCACTGAATTCTAATTCGCAACTCACACTTCTTTTAGTCGGGGATCCCGATACAATCACGCCATTACTTGCCAAAGCTGACTTCGAACAACGTTCGCGTCTGCAGATTATCCCTGCTCAGTCAGTTATTGCCAGTGATGCCCGGCCCTCGCAAGCTATTCGCGCCAGTCGTGGAAGCTCAATGCGTGTTGCCCTGGAGCTCGTGAAAGAAGGTCAGGCACAAGCTTGTGTCAGCGCCGGTAATACGGGCGCACTCATGGGACTTGCGAAGTTATTGCTCAAACCTCTTGAGGGGATTGAGCGTCCTGCGTTGGTGACGGTGTTACCCCATCAGCAAAAGGGCAAAACGGTGGTGCTGGATTTGGGCGCCAACGTAGATTGTGATAGCACGATGTTGGTGCAATTTGCCGTCATGGGTTCCGTGCTGGCAGAAGAGGTTGTTGGCATTGCCAATCCTCGCGTAGCGTTACTCAACATCGGCGAAGAAGAAACGAAAGGTCTCGACAGTATTCGAGATGCTTCAGCTGTGCTAAAAACAATCCCTTCCATTAATTATATCGGCTATCTTGAAGCCAATGAGTTACTGACTGGCAAAACCGATGTGTTGGTCTGTGACGGTTTTACAGGTAATGTCACATTAAAGACGATGGAAGGTGTTGTCAGAATGTTCCTTTCACTGCTGAAATCTCAGGGTGAGGGCAAAAAACGGTCGTGGTGGCTTCTGTTATTAAAACGTTGGTTACAAAAAAGCCTGACAAGGCGATTTAGTCACCTCAACCCCGACCAGTATAATGGCGCCTGTCTGTTAGGATTGCGCGGCACGGTGATTAAGAGTCATGGTGCGGCCAATCAGCGAGCATTTGAAGTCGCGATTGAACAGGCAGTGCAGGCGGTGCAGCGACAAGTTCCTCAGCGAATTGCCGCTCGCCTGGAATCTGTATACCCAGCTGGATTCGAACTGCTGGACGGTGGCGAAAGCGCAAAATCACGAGCACACAGATAACGGTGCGTTTGTGAATGTGGCCAACGTATCAGCGATTTGCTCGTAGCGGTATATAACCAAAAAGTGACTGAGCGTACATGTATACGAAGATTATTGGTACTGGCAGCTATCTGCCTGAACAAGTGCGTACTAACGCCGATTTGGAAAAAATGGTTGAGACATCTGATGAGTGGATCGTCACTCGTACAGGTATCCGTGAACGCCATATTGCAGCGCCAAATGAAACAGTTGCGACGATGGGCTTTGCCGCCGCAAACCGTGCGATTGAAATGGCGGGCATCGACAAAGAACAAATTGGTCTGATTGTGGTTGCTACCACATCATCCACTCACGCATTTCCAAGCGCGGCGTGCCAGATCCAAAGTATGCTGGGGATCAAAGGCTGTCCGGCGTTTGACGTTGCAGCCGCTTGTGCTGGCTTCACTTACGCCCTGAGCGTTGCCGACCAGTACGTTAAATCTGGCGCAGTTAAGCATGCTCTGGTCGTTGGCTCCGATGTCCTTGCCCGTACCTGCGATCCAACCGATCGCGGAACGATCATCATTTTCGGTGATGGGGCTGGTGCGGTTGTACTGAGCGCATCAGAAGAGCCAGGCATTCTCTCCACGCATCTGCACGCTGACGGTCGCTACGGCGAACTGTTGACGCTGCCTAACGCCGATCGCGTGAACCCGGAAAACCCGATCCACCTGACGATGGCGGGTAACGAAGTATTTAAAGTCGCGGTGACCGAGCTTGCGCACATCGTTGATGAAACGCTGGAAGCCAATAATCTCGACCGTTCTGCGCTGGACTGGCTGGTGCCGCATCAGGCTAACCTGCGCATTATCAGCGCGACAGCTAAAAAGCTGGGTATGTCGATGGATAATGTTGTCGTGACGCTCGACAGACATGGTAATACCTCTGCTGCCTCCGTACCGTGCGCGCTGGACGAAGCCGTCCGCGACGGGCGTATTAAAGCTGGGCAGTTGATATTGCTTGAAGCCTTCGGGGGTGGATTCACCTGGGGCTCCGCGCTGGTTCGTTTCTAGTATAAGGATTTAAACATGACGCAATTTGCATTTGTGTTTCCGGGGCAGGGTTCCCAGACCGTTGGGATGTTGTCTGAAATGGCAGCAACCTACCCAATTGTTGAAGAAACATTTGCTGAAGCATCAGCTGCACTGGGCTATGATCTGTGGGCGTTGACTCAGCAAGGTCCGGCTGAAGAACTGAATAAAACCTGGCAGACGCAGCCCGCGCTGTTGACCGCATCCGTTGCGCTTTATCGCGTATGGCAGCAGCAGGGGGGTAAAACACCTGCGCTGATGGCGGGTCACAGCCTGGGCGAATATTCTGCGCTGGTATGTGCGGGTGTTATCGGTTTTGCCGATGCCGTACGTCTGGTTGAACTGCGTGGCAAATTCATGCAGGAAGCGGTTCCGGAAGGCACTGGCGGCATGTCTGCTATTATCGGTCTGGACGATGCCGCTATCGCTAAAGCGTGCGAAGAGTCTGCCGAAGGCCAGGTGGTTTCACCGGTAAACTTTAACTCACCGGGTCAGGTGGTTATTGCCGGGCATAAAGAAGCCGTAGAACGTGCTGGTGTTGCCTGTAAAGCCGCGGGCGCTAAGCGTGCGCTGCCGCTGCCGGTCAGCGTTCCTTCTCACTGCGCGCTGATGAAGCCTGCTGCTGAGAAACTGGCCGTTGAGCTGCAGAAAATCACCTTTAACGCACCGACTGTTCCGGTTGTGAACAACGTTGATGTGAAGTGTGAAACTACGGCAGACGCAATTCGCGATGCGCTGGTTCGTCAGCTGTATAGCCCGGTTCAGTGGACTAAAACCGTTGAATTTATGGCATCCCAGGGCGTAGAGCACCTGTATGAAGTCGGTCCGGGTAAAGTTCTGACCGGTCTGACGAAACGTATTGTTGATACCCTGACTGCTTCGGCACTGAATGAGCCGGCGGCACTGTCTGCGGCGCTAGAGCAATAAAAGAGGAAGACCATGAGTTTTGAAGGAAAAATCGCGCTGGTTACCGGTGCAAGCCGTGGCATTGGCCGCGCAATTGCTGAGACACTCGTTGCCCGTGGCGCGAAAGTTATCGGTACTGCTACCAGCGAAAGCGGCGCGCAGGCCATTAGCGATTACTTAGGTGCAAATGGTAAAGGTCTGATGTTGAATGTGACCGATCCGGCATCTATCGAATCTGTTCTGGAAAATATTCGCGCAGAATTTGGTGAAGTCGATATCCTGGTCAATAATGCCGGGATTACTCGTGATAACCTGTTAATGCGCATGAAAGATGACGAGTGGAACGATATCATCGAAACCAACCTGTCATCTGTTTTCCGTCTGTCAAAAGCGGTAATGCGAGCTATGATGAAAAAGCGTCATGGGCGTATTATCACTATCGGTTCTGTGGTTGGTACCATGGGAAATGCGGGTCAGGCTAACTACGCTGCGGCGAAAGCGGGTCTGATCGGCTTCAGTAAATCACTGGCGCGCGAAGTTGCGTCTCGTGGCATTACTGTAAACGTTGTTGCTCCGGGCTTTATTGAAACGGACATGACGCGTGCGCTGTCTGATGATCAGCGTGCGGGTATTCTGGCGCAGGTTCCTGCGGGTCGCCTCGGCGGCGCTCAGGAAATCGCCAGTGCGGTTGCATTTTTAGCTTCTGACGAAGCAAGTTACATCACAGGTGAGACTTTGCACGTCAACGGCGGGATGTACATGGTTTAACCACGATGAAAAATATTTGCGTTATTGTAGGTCTTGGCCTCAAAATAACGTAAAATCGTGGTAAGACCTGCCGGGATTTAGTTGCAAATTTTTCAACATTTTATACACTACGAAAACCATCGCGAAAGCGAGTTTTGATAGGAAATTTAAGAGTATGAGCACTATCGAAGAACGCGTTAAGAAAATTATCGGCGAACAGCTGGGCGTTAAGCAGGAAGAAGTAACCAACAATGCTTCCTTCGTTGAAGACCTGGGCGCAGATTCTCTTGACACCGTTGAGCTGGTAATGGCTCTGGAAGAAGAGTTTGATACTGAGATTCCGGACGAAGAAGCTGAGAAAATCACTACCGTTCAGGCTGCCATTGATTACATCAACGGCCACCAGGCGTAAGTGAACATCTCCAGGCGGTCATTCGACCGCCTGAGTTTTATCTTTTTATCCCACTTGAATTATTTTCCCTCCCTGGAGGACAACCGTGTCTAAGCGTCGTGTAGTTGTGACCGGACTGGGCATGTTGTCTCCTGTCGGCAATACCGTAGAGTCTACCTGGAAAGCTCTCCTTGCCGGTCAGAGTGGCATCAGCCTGATCGACCATTTCGATACTAGCGCCTATGCAACGAAATTTGCTGGCTTAGTAAAGGATTTTAACTGTGAAGACATTATCTCGCGCAAAGAACAGCGCAAGATGGATGCCTTCATTCAATATGGAATTGTCGCTGGCGTTCAGGCCATGCAGGATTCTGGCCTCGAAATTACGGAAGAGAACGCTCATCGTATTGGCGCCGCTATCGGCTCTGGTATTGGCGGTCTCGGTCTTATCGAAGAAAACCATACCTCACTGGTAAACGGTGGACCGCGTAAGATCAGCCCGTTCTTCGTTCCGTCGACGATTGTTAACATGGTGGCTGGTCACCTGACCATCATGTACGGCCTGCAAGGGCCAAGCATCTCCATCGCGACCGCCTGTACTTCAGGCGTGCATAACATCGGTCATGCCGCACGTATCATTGCATACGGCGATGCAGACGCGATGGTTGCGGGTGGTGCTGAAAAAGCCAGTACGCCGTTGGGTGTGGGTGGCTTTGGCGCGGCACGTGCACTGTCTACGCGTAATGATAACCCGCAAGCGGCAAGCCGCCCGTGGGACAAAGAGCGTGACGGCTTTGTGCTGGGCGACGGCGCTGGCATGGTGGTACTGGAAGAGTACGAGCATGCAAAAGCGCGCGGTGCAAAAATCTATGCTGAAGTCGTTGGCTTCGGTATGAGCAGCGATGCTTACCACATGACGTCGCCACCGGAAAACGGTGCAGGCGCTGCGCTGGCAATGGTCAACGCACTGCGCGATGCGGCTATTGAAGCGGGTCAGATTGGCTATGTCAACGCACATGGTACGTCTACCCCAGCGGGCGATAAAGCGGAAACCCAGGCAGTGAAATCTGTCTTTGGCGATGCGGCAAGCCGTGTGATGGTAAGCTCCACTAAATCCATGACCGGACACCTGTTGGGTGCGGCGGGCGCGGTGGAGTCAATTTTCTCTATCCTGGCGCTGCGCGATCAGGCTATTCCGCCAACCATCAACCTGGATAACCCGGATGAAGGTTGTGACCTGGACTTCGTACCTCACGAAGCGCGTCAGGTTAGTGGTCTGGAGTATGCGCTGTGTAACTCCTTTGGCTTCGGTGGTACCAACGGCTCTTTGATCTTTAAAAAGATTTAAGTCCGTCAGGTGATGCGCTAGCATCGATTGCAAATTGAAAAGGTCCGCTTGTCGGGCCTTTTTTTATTCGGTTTTCCGCCCTTGTCCTGTGTACCTCATCCTGCCAAACTAGCGGACCAGAAATAAGGAGCCACCATGTTCTTAATTAATGGCTGCGAGCAGAATATGCTGGCCGCAAGCGATCGAGCGACCCAATTTGGTGATGGCTGTTTTACCACTGCCTGTATTATCGACGGCGAAATCCCTCTCTTTGCAGCGCATCTTGAGCGTTTACAAGACGCTTGCCAAAAACTGCTGATCTCTTTTGAAGATTGGTCCGAGCTGCAAAATGAAATGAAAATGCTGGCGAAAGGGCACGTACGCGGTGTGTTGAAAGTGATTATCAGCCGTGGCAGTGGAGGCCGGGGTTACAGTGGCAAAAATTGTCATAGTGCCACACGCATCCTCTCCGTTTCAGCCTGGCCCGATCATTACGATCGTTGGCGGCAAGAAGGTATTACGCTGGCGCTAAGCCCAGTGCGGCTGGGACGTAATCCACTGCTTGCCGGGCTTAAACACCTGAATCGACTGGAGCAGGTGTTGATTCGCTCTCATCTTGAACAGACGGACGCCGATGAAGCGCTGGTTCTTGACAGCGAGGGATGGGTTACGGAATGCTGTGCGGCTAATTTGTTCTGGCGTAAAGGCGATGTGGTTTACACGCCCCGGCTGGATCAGGCCGGAGTGAACGGTATTATGCGACAATTCTGTATCCGGATGCTGGCACAATCGCCATTCAGTATTGTCGAAGTGTATGCCGGGTTGGAGGAGGTAATGCAGGCTGATGAAATCGTCGTCTGTAACGCGTTAATGCCCATTATTCCCGTGCGTGCCTGTGGCGACACGTTGTTGTCTTCACGTTTGTTATTCGATTATTTAGCCCCACTTTGTGAGCACCCGAATTAGTCATGAAAAAACTGTTACTTGTTGTCCTGTTATTGCTGGTTGTGCTGGGCATTGCCGCTGGAGTGGGAATGTGGAAAGTTCGCCATCTGGCGGACAGCAAATTATTGATTAAAGAAGAAACGATTTTTACGCTGAAAGCGGGGACGGGCCGTCTGGCTCTCGGCGAACAGCTGTATGCAGACAAAGTTATCAATCGTCCGCGCGTGTTCCAGTGGCTGCTGCGTGTGGAGCCCGAGCTGTCGCATTTTAAGGCCGGAACATATCGCTTCACGCCTGACATGACGGTGCGGGACATGCTGCAACTACTGGAAAGCGGCAAAGAGGCGCAGTTCCCGTTACGTCTGGTTGAAGGGATGCGCCTGAGCGATTATCTCAAACAGCTGCGTGATGCCCCGTATATCAAACATACGTTAAGCGACGATAGCTATGAGACCGTGGCCGAGGCACTTAAGCTGGAAAACCCGCAATGGGTAGAAGGCTGGTTCTGGCCAGATACCTGGATGTATACCGCCAATACTACTGACGTAGCGTTGCTAAAACGCGCGCATCAGAAAATGGTTAAAGCGGTGGATACTGTCTGGGAGGGGCGCGCTGATGGCCTGCCTTATCAGGACAAAAATCAGCTGGTAACCATGGCTTCTATTATTGAAAAAGAAACTGCGGTCGCCAGCGAGCGCGACCAGGTGGCTTCGGTCTTTATTAACCGCTTACGTATCGGTATGCGTTTACAAACCGATCCGACCGTGATTTACGGGATGGGTACACGGTATAATGGCAAATTGTCGCGTGTGGATTTAGACACCCCGACCGCCTATAACACCTATACCATTACTGGACTGCCGCCAGGCCCGATTGCCATGCCGGGAGAGGCTTCATTGCAGGCCGCGGCGCATCCGGCAAAAACACCGTATCTCTATTTTGTGGCTGACGGTAAAGGCGGCCACACGTTTAACACCAATCTTGCCAGCCATAACCGGTCCGTGCAGGATTACCTGAAAGTGCTTAAGGAAAAAAATGGGCAGTAACTATATCGTCATTGAAGGCCTGGAAGGCGCCGGAAAAACCACCGCGCGTAACGTGGTGGTGGAGACACTTGAGCAACTCGGTATTCGTGACATGGTTTTCACCCGCGAACCTGGTGGAACGCAGCTGGCTGAGAAACTAAGAAGTCTGGTGCTGGATATTAAATCGGTCGGTGACGAGGTCATTACCGATAAAGCCGAAGTTCTGATGTTTTACGCGGCGCGTGTGCAGTTGGTCGAAACCGTTATTAAACCTGCACTGGCGAAAGGCGCGTGGGTAATTGGCGATCGTCACGATCTGTCGACCCAGGCGTATCAGGGCGGCGGACGCGGTATCGATCAAAACATGCTGGCAACCCTGCGTGATGCGGTGCTTGGTGATTTTCGTCCGGACCTGACGATCTATCTGGATGTGACGCCAGAAGTCGGGTTGAAGCGTGCCCGTGCCCGCGGCGAGCTGGATCGTATTGAGCAGGAATCTTTCGACTTCTTTAATCGTACTCGCGCGCGTTATCTTGAGCTGTCTGCCAAAGACGCCAGCATTCGTACTATAGACGCTACGCAGCCGTTGGAGGCTGTGATGGCTGATATCCGTCATACCATCACCCAATGGGTGAAGGAGCAGGGCGCATGAAATGGTACCCATGGTTACGACCGGATTTTGAAAAACTGGTAGCCAGCTACCAGACGGGTCGTGGTCACCATGCGTTACTGATTCAGGCGTTACCCGGAATGGGCGACGACGCGCTGATTTACGCCCTCAGCCGCTATTTAATGTGCCAGCAGCCGGAAGGGCATAAAAGCTGTGGACAGTGCCGCGGCTGTCAGCTAATGCAGGCGGGGACGCACCCTGACTACTATTCGCTGCTGCCGGAAAAAGGCAAAAGCACGCTGGGGGTTGATGCGGTACGCGAAGTCAGTGAAAAGCTGTACGAGCATTCGCGTCTCGGCGGCGCGAAGGTCGTGTGGATCCCGGATGCTGCCCAGTTAACTGATGCCGCCGCCAACGCCTTGCTGAAAACGCTGGAAGAACCCCCGGCACAAACCTGGTTTTTCCTCGCCAGCACAGAGCCAGCTCGCTTGCTGGCGACATTACGCAGCCGTTGTCGGTTACATCATCTTGCACCACCGCCGGAGTCGTATGCGATTTCCTGGCTTGCTCGTGAAGTGACTGCGTCGTCAGAAGCGCTGCTGAGCGCGTTACGCCTGAGTGCAGGTTCGCCAGGCGCGGCACTTACGTTGTTACAGGCTGAAAGCTGGGCGCACCGCACAGATTTTTGTGCGGCACTGGTGAACACATTAAACACAGGCGACTGGTATATACTGCTCGCGGCGTTAAACCACGATCAGGCTGCCGCCCGTTTACACTGGCTGGCAACGTTGTTGACCGATGCGTTGAAACGTCCGTATGGCGTTTCCCATTTAACGAATCCTGATGCACTGGACCTGATATCTTCTATCGCAGAACGGTTATCCGTTGCCCAGATACAGGCGATACTCGGTGACGTTTGTCATTGTCGTCAGCAACTGCTGAACGTGACGGGCGTAAACCGTGAGCTGGTGTTAACCGATCTTATTCTTCGTATTGAGCATTACCTGCAACCAGGCTCCGTACTGCCTGTTCCCCATCTTTGAGAGAGACATTATGTTTTTAGTCGACTCACACTGCCATCTTGATGGCCTGGATTATCAATCTCTGCATAAGGACGTGGATGACGTGCTGGCGAAAGCGGCCGCACGCGATGTGAAATTCTGTCTTGCCGTCGCGACAACTCTGCCAGGATATCGCAGTATGCGCGAACTGGTCGGTGAGCGTGACAATGTGGTTTTTTCCTGCGGCGTGCATCCGTTAAATCAGGATGAAACCTATGATGTTGAGGACCTGCGTCGTTTTGCCGCCGAAGAGGGGGTTGTGGCGATGGGAGAAACCGGGCTGGACTATTTTTACACGCCGGAAACAAAGGTGCGCCAGCAGGAATCTTTTATCCACCACATTCAGATCGGCCGTGAGTTACAGAAGCCGGTTATCGTGCATACCCGCGATGCGCGAGCCGATACGCTGTCTATTCTGCACGAAGAAAAAGTGACGGATTGTGGCGGCGTACTACACTGTTTTACAGAGGACAGAGAAACGGCGGGCAAATTACTGGACCTTGGATTCTATATCTCGTTTTCCGGCATCGTCACGTTCCGAAATGCAGAGCAGCTCCGTGATGCCGCCCGCTATGTTCCTCTGGACCGGTTATTGGTCGAGACGGATTCTCCCTACCTTGCGCCTGTACCGCATCGTGGAAAAGAGAACCAGCCCGCCATGACTCGTGACGTTGCAGAGTACATGGCCGTAGTGAAAGGTGTTGCCGTTGAAGAACTGGCGCAGGCAACCACTGATAACTTTGCCCGCCTGTTTCACATCGACGCTTCTCGCCTGCAATCTGTTCGTTAACTGACTTTTTTTAAAGCTCGTAATTAATCACTAATGCGAGTAAAGTTCACCGCCACAAAATGGGCGGTGAATAATCAGTTTGACACATTCTGAAACTCATTTTATCGGAATGTGCGGATTTTGCGGCCATTCACGACTGAACTGTGATAGCCGTCAAACAAAAACAAACTGAATTATTTTACTCTGTGTAATAAATAAAGGGTACTTAGATGCCCTGTACACGGCGAGGTTCTCCCCCCTCGCCAATGCGTGAGAACGTAGAATACACAAAATCATTCAAGCGGCATCAAGGCGGCAAGTGAGTGAATTGCAGGAGCTTACCAGAGTAAGTGACTGGGATTTAAGCGCGCAGCCAACGCAGAGGCGGTTTGAAGGATGAAGTGTATAAGCACAAATACTCAGGAGCACTCCTAATTATGTTTAAGAATGCATTTGCTAACCTGCAAAAGGTCGGTAAATCGCTGATGCTGCCGGTTTCCGTACTCCCGATTGCAGGTATCCTGCTGGGCGTCGGTTCCGCTAACTTCAGCTGGCTGCCAGCCGTTGTATCGCACGTAATGGCAGAAGCAGGCGGTTCTGTTTTTGCAAACATGCCGCTGATTTTTGCTATCGGTGTTGCGTTAGGCTTCACCAACAACGACGGCGTATCTGCACTGGCATCCGTTGTTGCTTATGGCATCATGGTTAAAACCATGGCTGTTGTTGCGCCGCTGGTTCTGCATTTACCTGCTGAAGAGATCGCCGCTAAACACCTTGCTGATACGGGTGTTCTCGGGGGGATTATCTCCGGTGCGATTGCAGCGTATATGTTCAACCGCTTCTACCGTATTAAATTGCCTGAGTATCTTGGCTTCTTTGCGGGTAAGCGCTTCGTTCCTATCATTTCTGGTCTGGCTGCCATCTTCACGGGTGTGGTTCTGTCCTTCATTTGGCCTCCGATCGGTACTGCTATTCAGACGTTCTCCCAGTGGGCTGCATACCAGAACCCGGTCGTGGCGTTCGGTATCTATGGCTTCATTGAACGCTGCCTGGTGCCGTTTGGTCTGCACCATATCTGGAACGTTCCTTTCCAGATGCAGATCGGTGAATACACCAACGCTGCAGGTCAGGTGTTCCACGGTGATATCCCTCGCTATATGGCGGGTGACCCGACTGCGGGCAAACTGTCCGGTGGCTTCCTGTTCAAAATGTACGGTCTGCCGGCTGCCGCTATCGCTATCTGGCACTCTGCTAAACCAGAAAACCGCGCGAAAGTGGGCGGTATCATGATCTCCGCGGCGCTGACCTCGTTCCTGACCGGTATTACCGAGCCGATCGAGTTCTCCTTCATGTTCGTGGCGCCGATCCTGTACATCATCCACGCGATTCTGGCTGGTCTGGCATTCCCGATCTGTATCCTGCTGGGTATGCGTGACGGTACGTCGTTCTCCCACGGTCTGATCGACTTTATCGTTCTGTCCGGTAACAGCAGCAAACTATGGCTGTTCCCGATTGTCGGTATCGGTTATGCGATTGTTTACTACACCATCTTCCGTGTGCTGATCAAAGCGCTGGACCTGAAAACTCCGGGTCGTGAAGATGCTACCGAAGACAGCAAAGCAGGTGCGTCCGGCGAAATGGCTCCGGCTCTGGTTGCGGCATTCGGCGGTAAAGAAAACATCACTAACCTTGATGCGTGCATCACCCGTCTGCGTGTCAGCGTGGCTGACGTTGCCAAAGTGGATCAGGCTGGCCTGAAGAAACTGGGGGCGGCTGGCGTTGTGGTAGCTGGTTCCGGTGTTCAGGCTATCTTCGGGACTAAGTCCGATAACCTGAAAACTGAAATGGATGAGTACATCCGTAACAGCTAAGCAGTAAGATGTTGGGGAGAACTAAGGCAGCCTGCGGGCTGCCTTTTTTATTGCATTAATTAGCCTGAACGCGAATCGGTGCGGTGGCAGCGAACAGCCATGGACGTGCCTCTGCGTTCACGCGCGGGGATAACGTCTCTCTGACCTGCTGGTGGTAATCATCAATCCACTGTTTCTCAGCATCACTCAGCAGATGCAGTTCAACCAGATTCAAATCAATCGGTACCAGCGTCAGCGTTGAGAAACGACAAAAACCAGGACGACTGTTGATAATCTCCACCTGATTCTCAATACGGATCCCATACTGTCCGGCCAGATAATAACCCGGCTCGATGGTGATGATATTGCCTGCGACCAGTGGCCACGGGTTTACTTTTTTGGCGATGCGATGGGGTTGCTCATGAATAAGCAACTGGTGACCCACGCCGTGTCCCGTGCCATGATCAAAATCCAGTCCCAGCTCCCACAACGCCCGGCGGCTAAAGGCATCCAGTTGATGGCCCTGAGTCCCACTGGGAAACTGCAGCGAAATAAGCGACAAAAAGCCTTTCAACACGGCTGTGTAATGTAGGCGACGTTGCGGATCCTGTGGGCCAAATGCGAGGGTACGCGTCGTATCCGTCGTACCATTGTGGTACTGGCCACCGGAATCATTCAGATACATGGCCTGCGAGGTAATTGGCGTATTGGTCTTTTCACTGGAGTGGTAATGGCACATTGCGGCATTGCTGGCAGAGGCCGAAATCGTGCTGAAACTTTGCTCGATAAATCCCGGCTGCTGCTGGCGAAATTCCAGTTGCTTGGCCTGCGCTTCCAGCTCGGTGACCGGATTGCCTGCCGCTTCGCGCAAAGGAACTTCATGGGCCAGCCAGGCAAGGAAGTTTACCCAGGCTGCGCCATCTTGTTCATGGCATTCCCGATAGCCTGCCAGTTCAACGTCATTTTTGTGGGATTTCATCAGAGTGATGGGATCGGGCGCCCAAAGAACGTTGCCACCGTGTTCTTCAATGGCAAAACGCAACGCGACCGGGGCGTAGTCTTTATCGACCAGGAAGCGCTTCCCATTGGCCAACTGCTGGCAGCGAGTCAGAAAACTCTCTTGCGGGGCCAGCGTGAGCGTGTTCAGTAGTGATGCGGGGAGTTGCTGCGTTTTATTGCTATCCACAAACCATTCCAGCTCACCGCTGCGATGGAGCAGGGCAAACGAAAACGGCACTGGCACCATGGCCAGATCCGAACCGCGTACATTCAATAACCATGCAATGTTATCCGGCAGGGTAATTGCCAGCACGTCAGCCTGGTGTTGAGCGAGTTGTTCCACGACGCGGGCACGCTTTTGCGTGCTGCTTTCCCCGCTGATTTCAATGGGCATTTCACGAATGATGCCGCAGGGGGCTGCCGGTCGGTCTAGCCATACCTGGTCAAAAGGATCTTGCTCAAGAGGCACCAGCTTGCAATGTGTTGCCGACAAGGCTTCAAACTGGCTGTTGACCATCAGCATTGGTTCAAAGCCGATACGTGTACCCGCTGCAACGTGAGACTGCAAATAGTCGGCCAGCGGCTCATCGTGTAAATGATGAATTTCAAAATCATCCAGCGAGACTTCATTGCGTACCTGGACCTGATAGCGTCCATCGACAAACATTAACGCGCGATCCCGAAGGACCAACGCGAGGCCGGCAGAGCCGCTAAAACCGGTCAGCCAGGCCAGTTTATTGTCATGCGGCGTACAATCTTCACTTTGATGAGCATCGGCGCGCGGAACAATCATGCCATCCAGCCCCTGCGCTATCAGCAGGTTGCGCAGGGCGGAAAGAGGAGTTGAGTTGTGCATAGTTACCTTCAGGTCTTAACGGAACGGCGGTTCGTTGAATGTACGTAATTTACGGGAGTGCAGTCGGTCGCCTTCAGCACGCAGACGATCGATAGCCCGGATACCTATTTGCAGATGCTCAGAAATGGCACCTTCATAAAAACGGTTGGCCTGACCAGGCAGTTTGATCTCACCGTGCAGTGGCTTGTCGGAAACGCACAGCAGCGTGCCGTAAGGAACGCGGAAACGGTATCCCTGGGCGGCGATGGTGGCGCTTTCCATATCGATAGCCACCGCTCGGCTGAGGTTAAAGCGTAGCGCAGAAGCGGAATAGCGTAGCTCCCAGTTGCGATCGTCAGTGGTGACGACGGTACCAGTACGCAGGCGCTGTTTAACCTCTTCGCCGGGCATACCGCTGACTTCTTTGGTGGCGTCATACAGTGCGCGCTGCACTTCCGCTATGCTCGGAATTGGAATATCTGGCGGCAGTACGGCATCCAACACGTGGTCGTCACGCAGATAAGCGTGGGCCAGAACATAGTCGCCGATCGCCTGGCTTTCACGCAGCCCGCCACAGTGACCAATCATCAGCCAGACGTCAGGACGCAGTACAGCCAGATGATCGCAAATGGTTTTGGCGTTAGACGGGCCAACGCCGATATTAACCAGCGTGATCCCCTGACCGTCGGCGGTGATTAAATGCCAGGCGGGCATCTGATGTTTCTTCCAGGCGAGATCGGAGATGGCTTCTTCAGGCGCTTCAGTTTCAGCGGTGATCCAAATCCCGCCCGCGCAAGAAAGCGCGATATATGGGCTATCAGGGTCGAGGATCTGGCTGCACCCCCAACGCACAAACTCATCGACATAGCGGGTGTAGTTGGTGAACAGCACAAACGGCTGAAAATGTTCAACCGGTGTTCCCGTGTAGTGGCGTAGTCGCGCCAGCGAAAAATCTACTCGTCGGGCGTCGAAGTGTGACAACGGGGAGAATTCCGCCGGATGATAGGTACCGTCTGCTGTTTCATCGCCAATCTGTGACAGCTCGGTTGTTGGGAAATGACGCGTTAATCCGGCGCTCATCGAGCGGTCGAGCGTCAGTTCAGAACCGTCAATGACATACGGATAGGGAATCTCATGTTGCGATGGCTCGACGGAGATATGCGCATCATAATCCTGATACAGCAGCGTGAGTTGTTCTTCAAGATACGGACGAAAAAGCGACGGACGGGTAATCGTAGTGGTGTAGCAGCCCGCATGGGTAAAACGACCATAGGCGCGGGTTTTCGGGGGATTGGTGGCGCTGCCATCCCAGGTGACACACAGTGATGGGTAAACAAAAAGACCGTTATGGCGGGCGATTACGTCAGGGAGCGTCCCTGTTTCAATATACTTACCAATGGCGCTACGCAGTGCTTTAACCGACTGCTCGTACAGCGCGTCCAGTTTATCCAGTGCCTGAGCCGGGGTCAGGCTGGAGCCCTTATTGTTCATGTCTGTCTCCTTGTTCCACAGATGTACTGCTCTCCCGATAGTATGTCACAGGAATGTGAAACAAAAGTCAGACGTTGAGGAAGATTGTGCGAAGACCGGACGGCCTCCGCACCCGGGCTTAACCGTGCTGCTTATCCCGCATCAGCAATGCTGTAGTGGCGGAAATAAGACAACCCGCCATCAGATAAATGGCCACACTGTGCCAGTCTCCGCCGGAGAATGTTACCAGTGCAGCAGCAATGAAGGGGGTAAAACCGCCGCCGACCACGCTTGCTACCTGATAACCAACGCCTGCGCCGCTGTAGCGATAGCTTGCGCCAAACAAACCGGTAAACATAGGTTGCTGCACGCAGACCACCATATCGTGTGCAATGTTGGCCAACATAATCGCGAAGAACACGATCCAGAAAATGGATTGCGCTTCTAACGCCATAAAGAACGGGAATGCGCTGAGCGTCCCGACCAGTGCGCCGGTAATGTAAACGCGCCGGCGACCAAAACGGTCGGCGAGCCAGGCGAAGCAGGGGATGGTCAGACAGCTCAGCCCACCCACCAACAAGCCGATATTCAGAAACAGTTCACGGGGTAAGCCCAGATTCTGCGTGGAGTAATTTAGGGCAAACGCGGTGACGATATACATCGTCAGCAGTTCACACAGGCGCAGAGCGATAATTTTCAAAAAGGCACCGGGATGACGGATTAACGCCTCGACTACCGGTAGTCTCTTTTTCTCTGGTTGCGGTGCCTGCTGCTGCAGTTCGAATTCGGCCGATTCATCCATTCGGTTACGCATCCACAACGCGCCCAATACCAGTACGATGCTGAACAGAAATGGAATACGCCAGCCCCAACTCAGGAACTGCTCATCGGTGGTTTGCGAGCTAATCAGCGAGACCAGACCGGTAGAAAGCAGTAGCCCGACGCCATAACCGACCTGAACGCCGCTGCTGTAGAACGCTTTTTTATTTTTCGGCGCGCTTTCGACCGAGAGCAACGCCGCGCCGCCCCATTCACCGCCAACGGCGAATCCCTGAATAGCACGCAGCGTTACCAGCAGAACGGGAGCCCACCAGCCAATGGCGTCAAAGGAAGGAATAATCCCTATCAGTGCAGTGGCGATCCCCATCATCCAGACGGTGAGCATCAGCATTCGTTTACGACCCAGGCGATCGCCGAAGTGGCCGAAGATCACCCCGCCTAACGGGCGGAACAAAAATCCGACGCCAAAGGTGGCGAATGCAGCAAGCGTCCCCATCGCCGGGCTAACCTGCGGGAAGAACTCGCGGTTAAAGACCAGTGCGGCAGTGATGCCGTAAAGCAGAAAATCATACCAGTCAACCACGGCACCCGCGAAGCTACCAAGCGCAGCGCGTCGGGCGCGGTTAAGCGAAGAGGCGTCCTGTTGGGGACCCGTGGAGGTGAGGGAGGAATCCATAGTTATCCTGTCTGTACTGTTTTTTAGTTATTAGTATTTGAGTTGGGTTACACACATTGCAGTCGCAATATTAACGACCGTTATGAGATTACCGCGACAGACGAGAAGTGAAAACGATTATCTCCCTCATCTGATGGCAACATGAAAAATAAGACGAATGAGAAATCTGAACCTGGTGGAATCGTGGCCTGTCAGGAGTGTTCTGATTTCAGGCGGAGCATTAGGAGCGCTGTATTTGGGGAAGTTATAAACCCACTTTCATAATGGTATACGGAGATTCGGTGAAACCACATCGCTCATAAGCACGAATCGCACGCCCGTTATCTCCGTGGACATATAAGCGAAGCTCCAGTGCCTTTTCTGATTTAGCTTCTTTTGTAAGATGTTTGATGAGCTCATCAGCTAATCCCATCCCACGATGCTCCGGGGCGATATAAAAGCTTTGGATCCACCAGTAGTCATTTCCATGAAAAGCACTCCATTCTTTTACGACAGAGGTATTGGCGATCACTGTTCCTGAAGAATCTTCCATGGCCCAATATTTTGAACGTGGGTTTTCACAAAACGCCGAGGAAACGCCACGCTCCACAGCAACAAGGTCAATCACTGAACCTTCAGATTCTTGTGCTTCCTGAGTGGTGAATTCGATGATTTTGTTGATATCGTCAGGGGTAGCTGGTCGAATAAAGTAGTTCGTAAGTCTGGCTCTCATTAGCGTTGCATCGACCCGTTGAACTCACAGCACGGAGCGGACATTGCTGACTGAGCTGAAGGTCCGCTGTGAGCGAGAAGCGGACGCCCGCATAGCGTTAACAGGCGTCCGATATTTTGAAGTGGGCAGATTACTTAACTCGTTTACCCGTTTCGTCAATGACCTTCTCACCATCCTCTTTGGTAAACACTCCTTTCTGACCTTCCGGTAGAATATCCAGCACCATTTCGGAGGGACGACAAAGACGTGTGCCGATCGGTGTCACTACAATCGGCCGATTAATCAGGATCGGATGCTGAAGCATAAAATCAATCAACTGCTCATCAGAAAACTTGTCTTCATCAAGACCCAACTGCTCATAAGGTTCGACGTTCTTACGCAGCAATGTACGTACTGAAATGCCCATATCTGAAATCAGTTTGCTAAGTTCATCACGAGTCGGGGGAGTATCGAGATAATAAATAATGGTTGGTTCGTTACCGCTGTTACGGATCATCTCCAGCGTGTTACGTGAGGTGCCACAGGCTGGATTGTGATAGATGGTAATGTTGCTCATATCTGTATCTCATTACAAAGTGATGGAGAGCCGCAACGCCAGCGCGGCCAGAGTGATAAACAGCACGGGCAGAGTCATGATAATGCCGGTGCGGAAGTAATATCCCCATGTAATCGTTATATTTTTCTGGGCAAGCACATGCAGCCAAAGCAGGGTTGCCAGACTGCCAATCGGGGTGATTTTCGGGCCTAAATCGCAGCCGATCACGTTGGCATAAATCATTGCCTCTTTGACGACGCCAGTCGCCGTACTCCCATCAATCGACAGCGCGCCAATCAGCACTGTCGGCATATTGTTCATCACCGACGACAGGAACGCGGTCAGAAAGCCGGTGCCAAACGTTGCTGCCCATAATCCCTTTTCTGCCAGCAGGTTTAGCACGCCAGACAGATACTCCGTTAACCCTGCATTGCGGAGGCCATAGACAACCAAGTACATGCCCAGCGAAAAAATAACGATCTGCCATGGCGCACCGCGCAGGACTTTTCCGGTGTTGATGGCATGACCTCTTTTCGCCACTATAAACAGTACTGCTGCGCCAGTAGCCGCTATCGCACTGACCGGGATCCCCATAGGCTCCAAAACAAAGAAACCGACAAGCAGCAATAACAGGACAATCCAGCCCACCCTGAACGTTGCCGGATCTTTTATCACACTGGCAGGAGTCTTCAGCAGCGAAACGTCATACGTCGCCGGAATGTCCCTGCGGAAGAAGAGATGCAGCATGACTAGCGTGGCCGCAATCGCTGCCACATCTACGGGGATCATAACGGAGGCATACTGCGTAAAGCCCAGACCGAAAAAGTCCGCCGAGACGATATTCACCAGGTTAGAAACAATGAGCGGCAGGCTGGCCGTATCTGCTATAAATCCTGCGGCCATCACAAAGGCCAGTGTTGTGCCCTTGCTGAATCCCATTGCAAGCAGCATCGCAATCACAATTGGTGTCAGAATCAGCGCGGCGCCGTCATTGGCGAACAAAGCAGCGACAGCGGCACCGAGCAACACTATCCAGGAAAACAGCAGGCGACCACGCCCGTTACCCCAGCGGGAGACGTGCAGTGCGGTCCACTCAAAGAAACCGGCCTCATCGAGTAGCAGACTGATGATAATGACCGCAATAAATGCCGCTGTCGCGTTCCAGACGATATTCCAGACAACGGGAATATCATTGATATGGATGACACCGGTTACCAGCGCCAGCACAGCCCCGATACTCGCACTCCAGCCAATGCTCAAGCCTCTGGGTTGCCAGATCACCAGTATCAGCGTCAGTAAAAATATACTCCCTGCCAAAAGCATCTCAGACTCAGTTATATATGATTATGTAAATGTGTTTTCATTTCTCAACAGGAGGTGCAGGCTGATTTATCCAGCCATTCACGCACATCCTCTCGCATACACTGCCAGGACGTTGTGATTGTCTCAGCTGCCCATGCCGGTATGTGGGGTGACAGACGATAATGGATCCATTTGCCTTCACGACGATCCAGAACCAACCCAGCCTCGCGAAGAATAGCCATATGTCGCGAGACTTTGGGCTGTGATTCGGAAATGGTTGCGCAGATATCACAGACGCACAGTTCTCCTGACTCCCGGAGAATCATGACGATGGCGAGCCGGGTTTCATCCGACAGGATTTTGAAAAGCTGAACAGGTTGTAGCATTTTTCACTCCGTTCCCTTTAGAATATACATATGGTAAATCATATGTGTTAAATTTGAAATCATCTGATCTCTCCGGAGTAGAAAAATGGAACAATTTCCAGCACTGAATAGTGAATGCTTTGATCAACACATCGCCGAGCGCCTGCACCTGCACGAGCCGCCGCGGATTCTGATCCTATATGGCTCAGTTAGAGAGCGCTCCTACAGCCGCTTTGCTGCGGAAGAAGCTGGTCGCCTGCTGGCAGCGATGGGCGCGGAGGTAAAACTATTTAATCCCTCAGGTTTACCCCTGCCGGATGATGCGCCAGATACACATCCTAAAGTCGCCGAGCTGCGCGGTCTGGTCAGATGGTGTGACGGGATGGTGTGGAGTTCTCCGGAACGGCACGGGGCTATGAGCGCAGTTATGAAGGCGCAGATTGACTGGATACCATTAAGTGAAGGCGCAGTTCGTCCTTCGCAGGGCAAAACACTTGCGGTAATGCAGGTTTGCGGAGGTTCACAGTCCTTCAATGCAGTGAACCAGATGCGTATTCTGGGCCGGTGGATGCGGATGTTTACGATCCCTAACCAGTCCTCCGTAGCCAAGGCATGGCAAGAGTTCGACGAAAACGGACGAATGAAACCTTCGTCATGGTATGACCGCATTGTCGATGTAGCCGAAGAGCTGTTTAAAATCACTCTGCTGCTTAAGGGGCAAACCGGCTATCTTGCGGATCGTTACAGCGAACGAAAAGAGAACCATCAGGAGCTTTCATCCCGTGTCAATCAGGACAAAATATAACGTTGTTCTTTGCATAAGCTTAACAACGTCGGCTATTGGCACACCGCGGACGTCGGTATGAAGCAACCCAGCGCCCGTTAATATTAAGCGGAAAGATGAATTAGCGTGTCTCCCCGTTTCGTCATCCTCTTCGCGTTTTACTTAATCCTGCCTTTGTTGCTGTGCATACAGCGACGTGTTATCACTCGGTAAACTGCATTTCACGGGTTGCTATGGTGCAGAGAGTAATCCCTGAACACCGTTGTCTGCGGTTTATGAACCGATGATTCATATGGTTTTGACTGGTTCTAAACGCATGATGGTTGATGACAGAACGCTGCAACATGATCCAGCCCAGAACCGTTGAAATGTTACCTGGGCGGACTGAAGTCATCGTAGCACGAGTGATATAACCGGCGACCTGTTGAAGCCATGGTACCATTACAGACTGTATCATCTACCTCACTACACACATCGGCCTGCCAGATACCGGTTCGGGGTGTATCTCCGTATCCACGCTGAATACGGTTCTCAGCAATCCAGGGTTCATCACCACTTCTGGTGTGCCTTGCGCCATAACATGTCCGTTCGCCATGACCACCAGATGGTCGCAGTACCGGCTGGCCTGATTAAGGTCGTGCAGCACTGCGACCACCGTTTTCCCTTGAGTCCGGAGTTCGCCCATCAGCCGCATCAGTTCTACCTGGTGATTGATATCGAGATAGGTGGTTGGCTCATCGAGAAGTACAACGGGCGTATCCTGCGCCAGCACCATCGCCAGAAATGCGCGCTGTCGCTGACCGCCTGAGAGATCGGTTAGCCGTCGGTCGGCAAGATGTAGGATCCGGGTCTGGCTCATAGCGTCATGGACCCGCGCATTGTCATCAACGCAGAGACGCCCCCAGAGTGACAACCACGGGTTGCGACCGTACGAAACAAGCTCCTGGACGGTGATCCCCTCGGGAGTTAAATGGTGCTGGGGCAGCAGCGCCAGCCTGCGTGCTAGCTGGCGTGATGAGAGCGTGTTGATGGCATTCTCGCCGAGAAATACGCCACCCGACTGCGGCGTTAACAGTCGTGAAAAACAGTTTAACAACGTTGATTTCCCGCAGCCGTTAGGGCCGAGCAGGGCGGTTGTCTTCCCTGCTGGTAGGGCGAGTGAAACACCATCAAGCACCTTGTTTGTACCGTAACAGACCGTCAGATTTTCAGTTCGTAATGTCATTTATCGCATTCTCACAAGCAGCCAGACAAACCATGGTGCACCGATAATGGCGGTCAGCACGCCAGCCGGAAGCTCCAGCGGGGGATGAATAATTCGTGCCAGCAGGTCGGCAACCACCAGCAGCAACGCACCTGTCATGGCTGAAACGGGCAGCAGCCAGCGGTGACGTCCACCGGTAATGCTGCGCACCATATGCGGCACCACAAGACCAATAAAGCTAATTGGGCCGCAGACGGCCACGCCGGTCGATGTCATGGCGACGGCCAGTAGCAAAGCCTGGAGCCGTATACGCGGCACCGACACACCGAGCGTGGTGGCGCGCGCATCACCCAATGCCAGGAGGTCGAGATCGCGGCAAAAACGCAGACTCAGCGGCAGAAACAAAATCAGCAGCGGGGCGGCTATTTTCACAAAGCTCCAGTCACGCCCCCATAAGCTGCCGGTCAGCCACAGCAGGGCGCTGTTCACATCCTGCGGACGCGAAAGCATCAGATAATCCGTCAGACTGGCCCAGCAGGCAGAGAGCGCAACACCCGTGAGCGCCAGCTTCATCGGCTGGCTGGTGTTCGCCAGTATTCTCAGCAGGATCAGGCCCGCCATGCCACCGGCAAAGGCCAGTAGCGGCAGAGAAATCACCGGTAGTGACGGTAAGAGAAGCAGCGCGCCCACAGAGGCAAGACTGGCGGCATGGTTTACGCCGAGAATATCCGGCGATGCCAGAGGGTTACGCACGATCCCTTGTACCAGCACGCCTGCCACCGCGAGGGCTGCACCGACAAGCAACGCCAGCAGCAGTCGCGGCAGGCGGTAGGCCGTTAACACGTAATGATATTCGCGCCCGGTCTGCCAGTCGCTCAGCAGAGCACGCCAGGGAATGGCGATCACCCCCATTTGTAGTGACAGAACCGAAAATCCTGCCAGCGTGAGGGCGATGAGAATGACTATCGCAATTTTCATCCACGCCTCCTGACCAGCCAGACAAAACAGGGTGCACCAATCAGCGCCACTACTGCCCCCGCGGGCAATTCGCCAGGGAAGGCCAGCGCTCGGGCCAGAACATCAGCCAGCAGCAGCAGTGTGGCGCCCATCAGCATGCTCATCGGCAGGACCTTGCGCTGATCGAATCCCACCCAGAAGCGAGCCAGATGCGGCATCAGCAGACCGATAAACGCCACCGGACCTGCCACGCTGACGCAGGTACCGACCAGAAGCAGCACCAGAATATTGATGATCAAACGGAGCTTCGGCAGATTCACCCCCAGCGTGCGGGCGGTGCTGTCACTGACGTTAAGCAGGTTCAGTTGATTAGCCAGCAGCAATACCACCGGTACAGCAACCGCCACCATTGGGAAAAGCTGCCAGAACTCCTGCCAACGTGCGTGGGATACGCCTCCCGCTAGCCAGTAAAAAATGCCGTAAGCGTGATCTTCCGTCAGCAGCAAGGTGATGCGGGTAAGGGCCATACAGAAAGCCGAGAACGCGATGCCCGCGAGGATCAGTTTGTTTCTGTCCTGGGTGTGACGAAATCCACCACCTGCGGTCATCACCATCAGCCAGCTTACGCCGCCACCGCAGGCGGCGATAAAGGCGATGGAGTAACCCGTAACGGGCGCAGGGCTGATAGCGCTGGTAAGCGCCATCGCCAGCGCTGCGCCACTGTTAATACCGAGTAGTGAAGGGGAGGCCATTGCATTATGCGTCAGGGTCTGCAGCAGCGTTCCCGCCAGAGCCAGGCTTGCGCCGATCAAAATGGCGACCAGGCTTCTCGGCAAACGAAGGTTTTGCACCAGCGCTTGTGGAAGCGTCGGCGTATGGCCTGGCAGCAGGGCGTGAATGGCATCAACGCCAGAAACAGGAATGGCCGAGTAGCAAAACAGACTCAGCCAGAAGATAGCGATAAGCGCGACAAGGGGAATCCCCCACTGTAGCGCTGGATGTTTGAAAACTGTCATTTCACATCGGATAAAGGCTGGTGGTGAAAGATTTTTACCGTGTCGCTGGCAATGCGTTCGGCTGCGAAAATGCCGCGCATCCGCGCCCAGGCGTTACTGTCGACCGACGCCGTCTGCTGCTTCTGCGCCGCAGTTAACATCTGCCACAGCGGGTCTTGTTGCCAGCGTTTCACGATGCTCTCTTCACGATAGTGCGCGACCAGCAGCCATGCCGGATTGAGCGCCAGCAGCTGTTCCAGACCGATGGAAGGCATAGACGAACCCGCCATAGCCGCAGGCACCGTCAGCCCCAGAGAGGTCAGGACGCCCCCGGTCCAGGTCTCCTGCGTGTGCAGGTTGAACTGCTGCTCTCGGGACGTACCAAACACCACCATCGTGTCTTTTGGCAGTTGGCTGGCCCACTCTGACATCTGTTGTTGGTGTTGCGCCAGGCGTGACTGCATCTGTGCCTTTTTACCCACGATTTCACCGATGATGGCCGCAGACTGAAGATTTTCAGCGTAGGTTTCATTGCGGGACTTGAGCAGCAGCACCGGTGCGATTTGCTGTAAGGCGCTGTAAATACCCGCATGGCGGCTGCTGTCGGCAATGATCAGATCCGGTTTCAGCGCGCTGATGGCTTCTAAACTCGGCTGCGCACGCGTGCCGACAGACTGCCAGGGTTTCAGATGGGTACGAACCTCTGGAAGAATGCGCATGGCATCGTTATCGTCGGCAATGCCGACCGGACTGACATCGACAGCAGCCAGTGCGTCCGCGAACGACAGTTCCAGCACCACTATCCGTTGTGGCGTTTTATCAAGCGTAAAGGTGCCATGTTCGTCATGAACCGTGGCGGCAAAAGCATGGCCGGTGAGCAGCAGAGCGGCGAATAGGGTGCGTAATGGTGTGAACATGTAAATTGCCTGCGTCGGGTGGCGTTTCGTTTGCCCGACCTACAAAACAGCATGCAGGCCGGGTAAACGGGGTTTAGAACTTCAACGAACCCTGCATATACAGCGTGCGCGGCTGGCCTGCGTAGATGCCTTTGTTGTTGTCGTCGTAAGAGCGGGTGAAATACTCTTGGTCGAAGATATTTTTCACACCGAACGCCAGGTTCAGGTCTGCCATCTGCGGGCCGAAGTCATAGGCTACGCGTGCGCCCCAGAGCATAAAGCCAGGGATGCGACCGGTACTACCGTCAGCGCTCTCTTTAACGGTGTTGGCGTTATCCGCAAACTGGCTGGACTGGAAATCGCTATTCAGGTTGAAGGTCCAGTTGCCCGGCTTATAGTCCACGCCCAACGTGCCTTTGTGTTTTGGTGAGAAGGGCACCTGATTGCCATAGGTATCGCCTTTCTCGCGAATCTCAGCGTTCACATACGCATAGCTTGCGTAGACTGAAACGTTGTCGAGCATTGGCGTCAATGTGCCAAGATCATAGCGAGTCTGAGTTTCCAGTCCGGTATGGCGCGTTTTACCGCGTGCGGTAACGGTGTCGTTGGTTTGGTTGGAATCGTACTGATTATTAAAGTTAATCAGGAACAGCCCCATTTCCGCCGTCAGCGCGCCATCGTCGTATCGGGTTCCGAGCTCCCAGGTTCGCGCTTTTTCCGGTTCCACATTGCCGCTTTGCACAGCCTTGCCAATTTGGCTGTACTGTACGGTGCCGAATGAGCCTTCAGTGTTTGCATAAAGATTCCAGCTATCAGTCAGGTGGTAAAGCACGTTTAGCGCCGGAAGTGGGGCGTTGTAGCTCACTTCCTCATGTGTGCCTTTGATGGCGTTGTTCTGGTATGACTCGATATGTTCAAAGCGCATACCCGGTGTGATAGTCCAGTTGCCAATGTCGATTTTGTCATCCAGATACCAGGCGTGCGCTTCGGTGCCGGAACGAGTGTCGCGATCGTAAGGGCTGGCGCTGGACGGCAGTTGTCCGCTGCTGGTGGTCGTGTAGTAACGCATTTCATGCGTCGACTCGCTCACATAGCGGTATCCCACGCCCACTTCGTGCGCGGAAGGACCCACCATAAAGCTCTGGCTGTAGCGCGGTTCAATGCCGCGTACCCAGTAGTTACGCGGTGAAAGGGTGAGGCGTTTGCCCTGTTCCAGGTAGCCGCTGCGCAGAGTTTCAGTGTAGAAGCCCTGAATATTGAATTTATGCTGGCTGTCCGGCTGGAACTGATAGCCGAGGCTCGCCAGCTTGCGGCGCCCCCAGAAGCGATCGTAAGGGCGCGTGGATTGCCAGCGGTCGGCGTCGTAATCCGCGCGAGACAGGCCGCCGGGCATGTCAGCTTCACCGTCGTAGTATTGCAAAAGACTGTTGAAGGTATGCACTTCGTTTGGCGCATATTTGCTTTTCAGCATCAGGTCGTCGATGCGGGTCGCGCTGTGTTCGCGCCAGTCGCTTCCACGTGTGCCGGAGTAAAGCAGGGCGGTACCAAAACCGTTATCCGCCGTGCCGCCCACCATCAGGTTGTGCGTTTCTTTTGGGTTATTTTGTGAAGATGTTGGGCTGAGCTGGCCTTCCACGCCGGCTTCCATGCCGAAGTCTTGCGGAATAGCGCGGGTAACAAAGTTCACCACACCGCCCACGCTCTGTGGCCCGTAACGCACCGCGCCACCGCCGCGAACCACATCGATGGCGTCCATATTTCCGAGTGAGACAGGCGCCAGTGAAAGCTGCGGCTGGCCGTAAGGGGCAAACGGCACGGGAATACCGTCCATCAGTACCGTTGAACGACTGGCCAGGCGCGGGTTCAGGCCGCGAATACCAAAGTTCATCGCCAGATCGTGGCTACCGGTGCCGTTGTTTTCTGGGGCGGTAACGCCAGGAATGCGGTTCAGTACCTCGCGCATGGATGTTGCGCCGGTTTTGGCGAAATCCTCACGGCGGATAACGTCACGTGCGCCAGCATGTTCGAAAACGTCGTTTTCGCGCGCATCCCCCAGCCAGTCGCCCACCACGGTCAGGGCATCTTCTTGCGGTGTTGGTGCGGGCTCCAGCGTCCAGCTGTTATTACCCAGCGGTTTCACCTGCAGGCCACTACCGTTCAGCAGGTGTTGCAGGCCGGTTTCGACGTCGTAGTCACCGTGAAGACCGTTACTCTGTTTGCCGCGCGTCAGGCTGGCGTCAACCGACAGGGTAATTCCGCTGAGCGCGGCATACTGATTAAGGGCTTTGTCGAGCGAACCCGGTGCGATATCAACCTGCGCTGCGAAGGCGGATAACGACAGCCCGGCCAGCGGCAGCAGGCTCAGGCGAACGACGTTAACCAAAGGTGTTGTTTTGCGAAAAACGCGTAAAGGCGTCATACCTTCTCCATCATCATTTTTGTTGTGTTCATCTATGAGTCGAATGAGAAGGGGAAAAAGGACAATCGAAATGAGAATTATTTTTCTTACAATGCAGAAATATTTACCCAGTATCGCGTAACTGACTGAATTTTCACTGGAAGAGTCTTGGCAATAACATCCAGGATTGCATCGGTATTTTTCAGCGGGAAAGTGCCACTCAGGCGTAACCCGGCCACAGCCGGATCGCAGCGCAGCACGCCGTTGCGATAACGGCTCAGCGTGGCAATCACTTCACCCAAAGGTTTATCGCTGAAGCTCAGAATGCCCTGCGTCCATGCGGCGCTTTCATCATCCGCTGAGGCTATTGCACCAAATTCAGACGCGCTAAACTGCAGGCTCTCGCCAGCGCTGACGATGCGTTTTTCCTGCGGACGGTTTGCCAGTATGACTTCCACAGCATGTTGTTGTACGGTAACGCGCGTGACGTTGTCCTGCTGATAGACGGTAAATTCTGTGCCTAATGCGGTGAGTTGGCCCTGGCGGGTCACAACGCGGAAAGGTCTCTGCTGCGCGTCTTTTGCAGTAGTAATAGCAATTTCGCCGTACCAGAGATGGACAGCGCGTTGACGCGTATCAAAACGAACGTCCGCGGCGCTTTGTGTGTTGAGCGTCAGCAGCGAGCCATCTTCCAGCCGCTGATGGCTGACCGCGCCTTTGGCGGTGCGGTAATCCGCGCGCAGACCTTCACCGGCTTCAGATTGCCAGAGCTGCCAGCCGCCGCCTACGCCAAGTAGCAGCAGTAGCCCTTTCATGACATGACGACGGGTAAGGCGCGTATCGTGCAGCGCCCGGCTGGCGACATCGCCCGGTACGCGGCTGAGCTGGCTGCGCAGGTTTTCAACCTGTTGCCAGGCCCACTGATGATCTTTGTCCTCTTCGTACCATTGTTGCCAGCGCGCTTCTTGCTGTGGGCTGACACGCTCGCCGCTCAATACAGCATACCAGTGCGATGCCGAGCGCAATGCCTGGCGGCGAGAATCAGTGATAGAAGCGTTCACAGGCCGTGCTCCAGACGAAACAGCAGACAATGTTCGATAGCCTTTGCCATATACTTTTTCACCGAGCTGACGGAGATACCGAGCTTCAGCGCGATCTCGCTGTATGTCAGACCATCCAGTTGCGAAAGCAGAAACGCTTCTCGTGTTTTTCCGTTCAGCCCGTCAAGCATGCTGTCGATGAGTTGCAGGGTTTCGAGCTGGCTCTCGCGTTCCTCGGGGGAAGGCGCGAGCGCCTCCGGCATAAGCGCCAGCATCTCCAGATAGGCTTTTTCCAGCGCGTTTCGGCGAAACAGGTCGACCATCACCCGTTTAGCGAGAGTGCACAGAAAGGAGCGCGGATCGCGGATCGTCGAGAGCGAGTCGCTGCCCATTACCCGTAGAAAAGTGTCCTGGGCAATGTCATCTGCATCAAAGGCGGACTGGAGTTTGCGCGTCAGCCAGCTTTTCAACCAGCCGTGATGTGCGCCATAAAGCGACTCGAGCGTAAAGGAAGCAGTGGTAGTGGCGTGGTCAGACATGTGGAATGTATCAAAAGTTAATTATCACGCGTTTATAGTAATATGAGAATGGTTATCATTACAATTATAAATATAATTGTATTACGTTGAACTTCTTAATGCTTTGTTATTTATAAAAATGTTATGAGGTGGATATCGGATGGGGAAGGGGGAGTCTGCTTTTGGCATGTGACGGTTGGAATGACATCTGACCATGTCAGCTGTGAGCATGGAGCAGACGAATGCTTTAAAGCATGCTGAACTCTTTAAAAGTAAACCGTTTTTGGGAGGACACCGAGAGCAGAGCAGCTGTTACTTTTCGGGAAAAAGTGAGTTGCGGATCAGGAAATGCTCAATCGAGTCGATTAAACCGGGAGCTAAGGGGAGCGCGGGTTCAGTGTATGACGCGATATTCGCTTTGCGATCGTCCGAAGTCACCTCTTTCATAACATGGTTCATATTGGGCAGTATAACCAGGGACGCTTGAGGATTCGCGGCCTTAAGCAGTCTTGCATCCGTTTCTTCCACCTGGAGATCGCGTTGCCCTTGTAGCACTAACACGGGTTTGGAAATACTCGAAATGAGATGACCCGGATTATATGAAAATGCATTGATCAAAAACCCCTGAACAGCAGGATTAAAGATACTTTGCAGTGCTGGGTGAATATTCGTAATATCGACTCGCCGCCGATGCTCCAGAGCATCAATTATCGGCAGTGCGTGCTTTAATAGAATTTCATTTTCCGGATTAGCGTTAAGTTGCCCCCTCAACACCTCGCCCATCGGCCTCCCGGGCGTTGCGATAAGAATCACACCGCACACATTCTCTTCTTGAGCCGAGGCAAGTGCGACTACGCCCCCTTCACTGTGCCCTAAAACCCAAATACAGGGGGTGTGCATGTGACGTCTAAGCACGTCTACCCAGGATCGAACGTCGTCAACATAGTCAGCAATCGTCACCGCATTGGCATCCTCTACGGCCATTGCGCTAGCGAACATTCCACGTTTGTCGATACGAAGCGTCGCAAAGCCTTTGGCAGCAAGGCCTTCAGCAAGAAGTCGGTAAGGCGATGCATTCACACCAAGCGGGTTGTTTCCATCCCGATCGGTTGGCCCGGAGCCAGGAATGATAAGAACAACGGCTGTTGGTTTTGAATTCGGGGTGAGTAACGTGCCTTTCAAAGGGCCTTTTGGCCCTGCGGCATCCAGGACAGTTTCGGAAAAGGTCACCGGTACTGCCGCCAGACTCACAAATGGGCAAGCGCCCAAAAGGGCAATTGAGGCGGCAATATTCATTGGAGATGTTCCTGTAAAATTCAGCGTACCCGTCCATTTATATTATAAATATGGCCTGCTCTCCATGGATTAATATATCAGCGGCGATAGAAAAGTCCTCTGCTGGCACAGAGCGGAGGTACTGGGTGAGTTTAAAGTCTGCAGTGAGCGAAGAGCGGACATCTCAACTCATTGGTGTTCCTGTCTATTGATATGAAAGCCCGGAACGGCAAGCGTCTGGAACAAATACCTGCGGCTATTATGAATGAAGTGTTGGCCAGACTAAGTTGAGGTTTTGATATGCGCAATGAGCAATGGCATAAAAGCAAAAAGCCTGCTTAGTTTCCTAAGCAGGCTTCTTAAATTTGGCTCCTCTGACTGGACTCGAACCAGTGACATACGGATTAACAGTCCGCCGTTCTACCGACTGAACTACAGAGGAATCGTTTGAACGAGGCGCATATTAGCGAAGGTGGTGAGGCTTGTCAAAGGGGTAAATACATTTGTGTGTTCGTTTGCTGACAAAATCAGCAAAGCGGCGATCTTTCCGTCTTTTTATGCTTTTGCCCCATTCTGGTGCGTGTCTACCTCTTCCAGGGCAGCCTGAATGAGATACTTAGGTGTGCAGAATGATTTTTCCTTCGCTTTTACTCCTGACTTTATGCGGCTTTAACCGTAAAACACAGTTTTAGACGAAAGTGGCAAGCATCTTGCAATCCTGAGTTCAATGACTGCCAGCAAGGGTTCTGGTATTCCGACAGGAGGCAAAATGAACTTCAGACGACTGAAATATTTCGTGAAAATCGTCGATATTGGTAGCCTGACCCAGGCAGCGGAAGTGTTGCACATTGCGCAACCCGCGCTGAGCCAGCAGGTTGCTACGCTGGAAGGTGAGCTGGATCAGCAATTGCTGATTCGTACCAAGCGTGGCGTCACGCCGACGGAAGCAGGAAAAGTGCTATATACCCACGCCCGGACGATTTTACGTCAGTGCGAACAGGCGCAACTTGCGGTTAATAACGTGGGCCAGACCTTGAGTGGACAGGTCTCTATCGGCCTTGCGCCGGGGACAGTCGCGTCATCCATTACCATGCCGTTATTACAGACGCTACGTGCCGAACTGCCTGATGTGCTGGTCTATTTGCATGAAAACAGTGGGGCAGTGCTGAATGACAAGCTGCTCAGCGGGCAATTAGATATGGCAGTGCTCTATGAGCGTTCACCTGTGGCGGGCATCAGCAGTCAACCGTTGCTTAAAGAGGATCTCTACCTGGTCGGCACGCGTGAGTGTCCTGGCCAAAGCGTCGATTTAGCCGCGGTGGCGCAGATGAATTTGTTCTTGCCACGGGATTACAGCGCGGTTCGCCTGCGCGTGGATGAAGCATTTTCGCTACGTCGCTTAACGGCTAAAGTGATTGGCGAAATTGAGTCTATCTCCACCCTAACGGCCGCCATTGCCAGTGGTATGGGTGTCACAGTGTTGCCTGAGTCGGCCGCCCGTTCATTATGCAATGCGGCTAACGGCTGGATGGCACGCATCACAACACCATCGATGAATCTGCCATTATCGTTGAACGTATCAGCCAGAGGGAGCTTATCGCCCCAGGCGCAGGCCGTGAAGGAGATCCTGTTGTCGCTGGTCAGCCGTCCGGCGCTGGAAAATCGCGAGCTGCAGCTGGTCAGCTAAACCTTATTCCCACAAGGAATAAGATGCAGGTTTTTATTATTTGTTATGCCGGGCATCAGACTTTAACAATAGCGTAATGTCTGATGTGCCCGGAGCGAAATGTGAATTTCCAGCAACTTAAAATAATCCGCGAGGCGGCCCGTCAGGATTACAACCTGACAGAGGTCGCGAATATACTGTATACCTCGCAGTCGGGTGTCAGCCGACACATTCGTGAACTTGAAGATGAACTTGGCATCGAGATTTTTATCCGTCGCGGTAAACGCCTGTTGGGCATGACCGAACCGGGTAAAGCCTTGCTGATTATTGCCGAGCGTATTCTGAATGAGGCCAGTAATGTTCGTCGACTGGCGGATCTGTTTACCAATGACACGTCCGGCGTTCTGACGATTGCCACCACGCATACCCAGGCACGCTATAGCTTGCCTGCGGTGATAAAAGCCTTTCGTGAGCTGTTCCCTGAGGTGCGTCTGGAACTTATTCAGGGTACGCCACAGGAGATTGATGTCCTGCTACAAAATGGCGGGGCAGATATCGGAATTGCCAGTGAGCGGCTGAGCAGCGATCCATTGTTGGTGGCTTTTCCCTGGTTTCGTTGGCACCACAGCCTGCTTGTTCCTCACGACCATCCATTAGTGAAAGCTTCTCCGCTCACGCTGGAGTCTATTGCTCACTGGCCGTTAATTACCTATCGTCAGGGGATTACAGGGCGTTCCCGCATCGATGAAGCATTTGCTCGCAAAGGGCTGATACCGGATATTATTCTCAGCGCCCAGGACTCGGATGTGATTAAAACTTACGTGTCGCTGGGGTTGGGGATTGGGCTGGTGGCAGAGCAATCCAGCGGCGAGCAGGAAGAGGGGACCTTAACCCGTCTTGATACCCGGCATTTGTTTGATGCAAATACCGTTTGGCTAGGGCTTAAACGCGGACAGTTGCAGCGCAACTACGTCTGGCGATTCATCGAGCTATGCAATGCAGGCTTATCCGTCGATGAAATTAAGCGCCAGGCGATGGAGCCAGATGAGGCGGTGATTGATTATCAGATTTAACTACAAAAGCCCGTGAGTAAACTGGCTTCCCTGACGTCGCTGAATGGCGGGTAGAAAGCTGCGTTACCTCAAGGTCTCCAGCCTCAGATCCTGCGTCGGTACCCGCGACAATATCGAACAAGACACCGCCCGTCCCGAATCCGCATAAATAAACTGAAATCCATTCTTCACCGAAAGAACATCTCGATTGGTAAACATATAGAATTTATTACTCTGACTACGCCGGGCATCGGAAACATAAAAACTATTGTTTTCCCACAGCACGCTAACGTGTTGGAACAGATGAAATGTCACCTCCGCCCAGCCTCTGTCCGGGCAACGTAGCGTGACTTTCTCACCGGCTATTGTACTCAGTGGAATTACTAATAAAGCGGTTAGCGCTGCTTTCAGCAGTATCGGCATGGGCAAGTATGGGGCTCATTTTGATGTCGTTGCACGATAAGATACTTAACCATGACGTTAACGAATTGGATCATAGAGACATTTAGCATAAGCAGACGGACATTCTCCCGTCGTCAGTATGGAAAAGCCTGGATGTGGAGTGAAGCGCTTTACCCGGCAAATGGGATCGCAGAAAAGCAAAAAGCCTGCTTAGTTTCCTGAGCAGGCTTCTTAAATATGGCTCCTCTGACTGGACTCGAACCAGTGACATACGGATTAACAGTCCGCCGTTCTACCGACTGAACTACAGAGGAATCGTGTGAACGAGGCGAATATTAGCGATGCCGTTCAGCGTTGTCAAAGCCTGAATAGATAAATGCGATCGTTTGCTGAAATATTCCCCATTTCGCCGCTTATTCAGACGCAACCGGTTGTTTTATGCACTTTTCGCGTTCGGGGCGCGGGTATTTCCACAACCAGCGGCCGGTAACCATACGCCAGTAAAATAACGCGGCGCGTACGGCCCAGTCGAAGAACATACCTAACCAAACGCCGACAACGCCCCATCCTAATACGATACCCAGGGTGTAACCCGCGACTACACGGCAGCCCCACATGCCCAGCATCGATACCCACATAGCAAAACGTGCATCTCGCGCACCTTTAAAGCCTGCTGGTAACACCCAGGATGCAGCCCATATCGGCATAAATGCTGCGTTGAGCCAAATCAGGATGACTATGACCTCTTTTACATCCTGATCGTGGGTATAAAATGAGGCCATCACTCCGGCGAAAGGAGCGGTTAGCCAGGCAATTGCCGTCAGGCCGATCGTCGACAGCCAGAATACATGCCGCAGCTGGATTTCAGCCTGGGCAATCTGACCATTTCCCAGACGCCTGCCGGTAATGATTGTCGACGCGGAACCTAAAGCATTCCCCGGTAAGTTGATAAGCGCGGCGATAGAAAATGCAATAAAATTCCCGGCGATAACGCTGGTTCCCATGCCTGAAACAAACATCTGCGTCAAAAGTTTACCGCCATTGAACAGCACTGACTCAATACTTGCCGGAATGCCGATCCCCATCACTTCCCAGATAATGGCGAGATTGAGTGGCTTAAAATAGCTTTTGAAGGGAATTCGCAGCGCGGGGTTAAAACCAATCATCAGTACCCAGATGATGGCAATCGCCCCGATGTAGCGCGAAATGGTCAGTCCCAGGCCTGCTCCCACAAATCCCAGACCTTGCCAGGAAAAGATCCCGTAAATCAGGATGCTACTGATGATGATATTCAGGATGTTCATGCCGCCGTTAATCAACAACGGTATTTTTGTATTTCCGGCTCCACGTAGTGCGCCACTGCCGATCAGCGCAATGGCTGCCGCCGGGTAGCTGAGCACCGTCAGCTCCAGATAGGTGAGTGCCAAAGCTTTAACGTCTGGCGTTGCTTCACCTGCCACAACGTCAATAATCTGTTGACCAAAATAGTGAATGACAGCTGCCAGAACGGTAGCAAAAATTGTCATGATCACCAGCGATTGTCTGGCCGCGGCTCTGGCCCGTCGACGATCTCGTTTCCCGAGGCTAAATGCTACAACCACGGTGGTGCCCAGATCGATGGCGGCGAAAAATGCCATGATGACCATATTAAAGCTGTCGGCGAGTCCGACACCGGCCATCGCTTCTTTTCCCAACCAGCTGACCAGGAAGGTACTCAGAACACCCATCAATAGCACACAGGTGTTTTCCAGAAAAATGGGGACAGCCAGCGGAGTGATTTCGCGCCAAAAGAGAACCTTATAGCTCTTGCGTTTGGCATACCAGGGCGTGCGGGAAGCGACCTGGCGTAAGGCAGCGGAGACGTTCAAAGTGGACCTTAACGAAGAAAGTTGAAACCTCATTTCAAATGATGAGGGAGAATCAAAAAAGCTGCAAAGTTTTTTCTATTTAAAATGTCTGTAAATGCAACAAACTGTCGAGAGAAGCATCAATTGATTCGCATTCGAGGAAATGGGGTTTGACAAAATTTTTTTCGCCGCTAAGATAAGCCTCCACAACGATTCCTCTGTAGTTCAGTCGGTAGAACGGCGGACTGTTAATCCGTATGTCACTGGTTCGAGTCCAGTCAGAGGAGCCATATTTAAGAAGCCTGCTCAGGAAACTAAGCAGGCTTTTTGCTTTTTGTTTCAAGCCTGATCGAGCGAACCTACACCGGAATCTTACGCCGGGAAATCCCCATGCTGACGCGCAACCAACGTCAGAATGGAATACAGCGCCACCGCCTGCTGGTGCTGATTAAAGATCTCCACCGACCACTCCACCACGCCGGTCGCTTTTTCTTCGGCATTGCGCTGACGTTTCACTGTTTTGCGTTTGCAGGTTAAACGCACCTGGATAGTGTCGCCCGGCTTAACCGGCTCGATAAAGCGCAGGTTTTCCATGCCATAGTTGGCAATCACCGGACCGACGCCCGCGTCAACAAACAGACCGGCTGCGGCGGAAATCAGGAAGTAACCGTGCACCACGCGCTCGCCGAAAATGGAATCGGCTGCTGCAATCTTGTCCATATGGGCGTAGAAGTGGTCACCGCTGAGGCAGGCAAAGTTAACGATATCCGCTTCGGTCAGTGTACGACGTGGCGTCAGCAGGCTGTCGCCCGGCTGGATCTCTTCGAAGTATTTACGAAACGGGTGAATACGATCTTCCTCTACCCGAGCGCCACGCACCCACTGTTGGCTTACCGCCGCGAGCATGGTTGGGCTGCCCTGAATGGCGGTGCGTTGCATGTAGTGTTTCACCGCACGCAGACCGCCCAGCTCTTCACCGCCGCCTGCACGTCCAGGCCCGCCGTGGACCAGCTGTGGCAGCGGAGAGCCGTGACCGGTCGATTCCGCCGAGGACTCTTCGTTCAGCACCTGAATACGCCCGTGGGCGCGGGCCGCACCGAGGATAAACTCTCGCGCCAGTTCGCCGCTCGCCGTCACCAGCGTTCCTGCCAGACTGCCTTCACCGGCGCGCGCCAGCGTCATGGCATGCCCGGTATTTTGATACGGCATCAGCGTGGCGACCGGACCAAAGGCTTCAATTGCATGTACCGCGGCAATTTCATCCGGCTGCGGACAAAACAGCAGCGTTGGCGGGAAGAAAGCCCCAGCCGTGCTCAGATCTGCTTTTCCGCCCAGCAGCACCTCACACCCGGCTTCAACCAGACGATTCACATTATCCTGCACGTCCTGACGCTGATCGTTATTCACCAGCGACCCCATCTTCACGCCTTCCTGCGCCGGATCGCCCACTACCACTTTTTGCAGACGGGTAATCAGCGCCTCGCTGACTGCTTTCACCTGCGCCTGTGGCACGATAATGCGGCGGATAGCGGTACATTTCTGCCCGGCTTTGGTCGTCATCTCGCGCACGACTTCACGTACAAACAATGCAAACTCAGGCTGTTCTGGGGTGACGTCATCACCAAGCACACAGCAGTTGAGTGAATCCGCTTCCATGGTGAATGGAACCGATTTAGCCACCAGGTTGGGGTGCACGCGCAACTGCTGCCCGGTATGAGCAGAACCGGTAAAGGTCACCACATCCTGGCTGTCGAGGTGATCGAGCAGGTCACCCGCGCCGCCACAGATAAGGCTAATTGCGCCGTTCGGTACCAGGCCACTGTCGATAATCGCTTTCACCATTGCCTGAGTGAGCTGCGCGGTGGCGGTTGCAGGTTTGATAATGGCTGGCATCCCGGCAAGCCAGGTTGGCGCCAGCTTCTCCAGCATACCCCAGCAGGGGAAGTTAAAGGCGTTGATATGCACCGCAACACCGGATTTGGAGGTCAGCACGTGGCGTGCGGCAAAACCGCCCTGTTTGGACAGCGGGATCAGTTCGTCTTCCGGCCACAGTGTATCGTCCGGCAGCTCGCGGCCACCGAGACTGGCATAAGTGAAAAGCGTGCCAATGCCGCCTTCGATATCGACCCAGCTGTCACCGCGCGTTGCTCCGGTTTGCGCAGATATGGCATAGAAATCGGCTTTCAGTTCCATTAAATGCTTCGCCACCGCTTTTAGCATCGCGCTGCGCTCAATAAAACTCATTGCCTGTAACGCTTTGCCGCCGTGCTCAATAGCAAAGCGGCGCGCCTGCGCCATATCCAGTCCAACGCTTGTCACTTCCCAAAGCGCTTCACCGGTAAGGGCGTGGTGGATGGTGCGGGTGCGGCCCCGGCCTGTCTGCCAGGCACCGGATAAATAACTGGCTAACTGCTGCATCGTTAATCTCCAGATGTGTTCCGTAATATCTCTTTAAATAGTTCTTTTATGAATCACAAAATGCAAGCGAGATTTTAATAATTTATTAACAATGAGATCGCGAACACCTTACCTTCATTGGTTATCTATCTGTTATTAATGGATAAACAAAAACCATTTGCGACAAGCATCGCAAAACCAGCAAACAAAATTTGTGGTTTTATTTAACCAAGATGTAACTTTTATAAAACAAAGTGATTCACAAATATTGATTTGTTGAAATTATCGGAATCATAAGGTGATGACGTGACAGAAGAACAACGCTTTGACCAGCGCATCGCGCAGGAAACGGCCATCGAGCCGCAGGACTGGATGCCGGACGCATACCGTAAGACGCTGATCCGCCAGATTGGCCAGCATGCGCACTCGGAAATTGTCGGCATGTTACCGGAAGGCAACTGGATAACCCGCGCACCCACGCTGCGGCGTAAGGCCATTCTGCTGGCAAAAGTACAGGACGAGGCCGGACACGGTCTGTACCTCTACAGCGCGGCGGAAACACTGGGCTGCGCGCGTGAAGATCTGTACCAGAAGATGCTCGACGGCCAGATGAAATACTCCTCCATCTTCAACTACCCAACTCTGAGCTGGGCGGATATCGGTGTGATCGGCTGGCTGGTCGATGGCGCGGCGATTGTTAACCAGGTGGCGCTGTGTCGTACCTCCTACGGCCCGTATGCCAGGGCGATGGTCAAAATCTGCAAAGAAGAGAGCTTCCATCAGCGTCAGGGCTTCGAAGCGTGTATGGCGCTGGCTACCGGTAGCGAGGAACAGCGTCAGATGCTGCAGGACGCCATCAACCGTTTCTGGTGGCCTGCGCTGATGATGTTTGGCCCGAACGACGACAACTCACCGAACAGCGCCCGCAGCATGGCGTGGAAAATCAAACTGCACTCCAACGACGAACTGCGTCAGCGCTTTGTTGATAACACGGTCCCGCAGGTAGAAATCCTCGGTATGACCGTGCCGGACGCCGACCTACAGCTTGATGAAGCGACGGGGAAATATCGATTCGGCGAGATCGACTGGCAGGAATTTAATGAGGTCATCAACGGTCGTGGTGTCTGCAACCACGAACGTCTGGGCGCAAAGCGTAAGGCCTGGGAAGAAGGGGCATGGGTGCGCGAGGCCGCACTGGCGCACGCCGAAAAGCAACAGGCCCGCGACGCGGCGTAAGGAGAGAGTCATGAGCAAAATATACTGGCCGTTATACGAAGTTTTTGTCCGCAGCAAACAGGGGTTATCGCACCGTCACGTTGGCAGTCTGCATGCCGCCGATGACCAGATGGCGCTGGAAAATGCCCGCGACGCCTACACTCGCCGCAGCGAAGGCTGCTCCCTCTGGGTGGTGAAAGCCAGCGAAATTGTTGCGTCGCAGCCGGAAGAACGCGGTGAATTTTTCGACCCGGCGGAGAGCAAAGTCTATCGCCATCCCACGTTCTACACCGTGCCGGACGGCATGGAACATATGTGAGGCAACGATGAATAACCTGAATCCCGTTGCAACCTATGCCTTGCGTCTGGGCGATAACGGCCTGGTGCTGGCTCAGCGTCTGGGTGCCTGGTGCGGCCATGCGCCGGAGCTGGAGATTGATCTGGCGCTGGCTAATATCGGCCTCGACCTGCTGGGGCAGGCGCGCAACTTCCTCAGCTACGCAGCCGAACTGGCGGGTAGCGGCGACGAAGACACGCTGGCTTTTGGCCGTGACGAGCGTCAGTTCCGCAACCTGTTGCTGGTAGAACAACCTAACGGCAACTTTGCCGACACGATCGCTCGCCAGTTCTTTATCGACGTCTGGCACGTGGCGCTGTTCACTCGTTTGGTTAACAGCCGCGATAAGCAGATTGCGGCTATCGCTGCCAAAGGACTGAAAGAAGTGCGTTATCACCTGCGCTTCAGCCGCGGCTGGCTGGAGCGACTGGGGAATGGTACTGACTACTCCGCGCAACTGATGCAGAAGGCGGTGGACAATCTGTGGCGTTACACCGGCGAATTGTTCCTTGCCGACGAACTGGAGATCGCTCTGGCCAGGCAGGGCATTGCCGTCGATCCGCGCGAACTGCAAACCGAATGGCAGACGACGGTACACACTGCGCTGATTGATTCTGGTTTACACGTTCCGCAAGAGGCGGCGTTTCGCAACGGCGGTAAGCAGGGGCTACACAGCGAACATCTCGGGCCGATGTTGGCCGAGATGCAGTACTTGCAGCGTGCGTATCCTGGTCAGCAGTGGTAGCAGGGGGTGGCTATGCAACGTCTTACCGCGGTCGCACCGCCAGAGGTGCACACCGTTTGGGGGCTGTTAAGTGCGATTTCCGATCCGGAAGTGCCGGTGCTGACCATCACCGATCTCGGCATGGTACGCAGCGTTGAGCGCTGCGGCGACGGCTGGGTAATCGGCTTTACGCCGACATACTCCGGCTGCCCGGCCACCGAGCATCTACTGGGTGAAATTCGCATGGTGATGGCGGAGCACGGCTATACGCCAGTACATATCGTCTTGCAGCTTGACCCACCGTGGACCACTGACTGGATGAGCCTGGACGCCCGTGAACGCCTGCGCCAGTATGGTATCAGCCCGCCGCAGGCCCACGCCTGTCATGCCGAAATGCCAACTGACGTACAGTGCCCGCGCTGCGCCAGCACCCATACCTCGCTGATTAGCGAATTCGGTTCCACGGCCTGTAAAGCGTTATATCGCTGCGACAGCTGCCGTGAACCCTTTGATTACTTTAAATGTATTTGAGGTTGCGATGACAACATTTCATTCGCTTACCGTGGCCAACGTCGAAGCGGAAACGCGCGATGCGGTGACCATCACTTTCACCATTCCTGACGCGCTGCGTAATGACTACGCCTTTCGACCGGGCCAGCATTTGACGCTGAAAGCTCACCTCGGTGGAGAAGAGCTGCGTCGTTGTTACTCCATTTGTCGCAGCCGCTTGCCGTCGGAAATTAGCGTCGCGGTTAAAGCTATCGACGGTGGGCGTTTCTCCCGCTATGCCCAGCAGGATATCCAGCAGGGTATGACGCTGGAAGTGATGGTGCCGCAAGGCCATTTTGGCTACCAGCCGCAGGCCGAGCGCGAAGCCGAATATCTGGCGATTGCCGCCGGGTCCGGCATTACGCCGATGATGGCGATTATTGAAGCGACGCTGACGACCGAACCGGCCAGCCAGTTCACGCTGATCTACGGCAACCGCAGCAGCCACAGCATGATGTTCCGTCAGGCGCTGGCCGATCTGAAAGACCGCTATCCGCAGCGTTTACAGGTGGTGCACCTGTTCAGTCAGGAGTCGATGGACAGCGATCTGCTACAGGGTCGTATTGACGGCGACAAACTGCGTGCGCTGGGCAAAAACTTGCTCGATTTCAGCCGCTTTGATGACGCCTTTATCTGTGGCCCATCGGCGATGATGGATGAAGCCGAAGTGGCACTGCGCGAACTGGGTATAGCGGAAAAATCCATTCACCTTGAGCGTTTTAATACGCCGGGGACCAGCGTGAAACGCGCCACCGGCATCCAGGCGGAAGGCCGCACGGTCACCCTTCGTCAGGATGGGCGCGATCGCCTGATTTCACTGAATGCGGAAGATGACAGCATTCTCGACGCCGCGCTGCGCCAGGGCGCTGACCTGCCGTTCGCCTGTAAAGGCGGCGTGTGCGCCACCTGCAAATGCAAGGTGGTCAGTGGCGAGGTGGCGATGGCCGCCAACTACAGCCTTGAAGCCGATGAACTGGCGGCGGGCTATGTGCTGAGCTGCCAGGCGCTGCCAACCAGCGGTGACGTAGTGGTCGACTTCGATGCGCGGGGGATGGCATGAGCGAACTGCTGATTTCCCGTCACGACCGTGTACTGCAACTGACTCTGAACCGTCCGCAGGCGCGTAACGCCCTGAACAATGCGCTGCTAACGCAGATTGCTGACGCGCTGGAAAGCGCGGCGGCGGACGCCAGCATCAGCGTTTGCGTGATTGGCGGTAACCCGAGCTATTTCGCCGCCGGGGCCGATCTTAATGAAATGGCGGAAAAAGATCTGCCCGCCACTTTCGACGATATTCGCCCACGCCTGTGGGCACGTATTGATGCCTTCAACAAGCCGTTGATCGTGGTGGTTAACGGTTACGCACTGGGCGCGGGCTGCGAGCTGGCGCTGCTGTGCGACCTGGTGATTGCCGGGGATAACGCGCGCTTTGGTCTGCCGGAGATTACTCTCGGCACCATGCCAGGGGCGGGCGGTACGCAGCGGCTTATCCGTTGTGTTGGCAAAGCGCTGGCCAGCCGAATGGTGCTGAGCGGTGAAAGCATTGATGCCGAACGAGCACAACGGGCCGGGCTGGTGAGTGACATTCACCCGGCGAACCTCTCCGATGAATACGCGCTCAAGCTGGCGGCGACCATCGCCCGTCACTCACCGCTGGCGCTGCGGGCGGCAAAACAGTCTCTACGCGCTGCGCAAGAAGTGGGTCTCCAGGCAGGTCTGGTGCAGGAACGTCAGCTGTTTACGCTGCTGAGCGGCACCGAAGATCGTCGTGAAGGCGTCAGCGCCTTTTTAGAAAAACGCACACCGGAATTTAAAGGACGCTAATCGTGGACGCATTTATTCTCAGCGAAGTGGAGCAGGGCGTGATGACTATCACCCTGAACCGCCCGGACCGACTCAACAGCTTTAACGACGTGATGCACCAGCAGCTCGCCGACTGCCTGAAACAGGCCGAGCGCGACGACACCATTCGTTGCCTGCTGATCACCGGTGCCGGACGCGGGTTTTGCGCCGGACAGGATCTGAACGACCGTAACGTTGACCCGAGCGGCCCCGCGCCGGATCTGGGCATGTCGGTGGAACGCTTCTACAACCCGCTGGTGCGCCGCTTAGCCGCGCTGCCGAAGCCGGTTATCTGTGCCGTCAACGGCGTTGCCGCTGGTGCCGGTGCCACGCTGGCCATGGGCTGCGACATCGTCCTCGCCGCGCGCTCGGCGAAGTTTGTCATGGCCTTCAGCAAGCTCGGCCTGGTGCCGGACTGCGGCGGAAGCTGGGTGCTGCCGCGCGTAGCCGGTCGCGCTCGCGCCGTCGGCTTACTGATGCTTGGCGATAACCTCAGCGCCGAACAGGCCGCGCAGTGGGGCATGATCTGGCAAGTGGTCGACGATGCCGAGTTGAAAGATACCGCGTTGACCATGGCGCGCCGTTTCGCGACGCAGCCGACCTATGGCCTGGGGCTGATTAAGAAAGCCTTGCAGCTTTCCGAAACCAACACGCTGGATCAGCAGCTTGAGCTTGAGCGCGACTACCAGCGCATGGCCGGTCGCAGCGACGACTATCGCGAAGGGGTCAGCGCCTTTCTCGGCAAACGCCCACCACAGTTCAGCGGGAAATAAGCCATGACGAAAACTCTTCACCGCGTTGCCGTGATCGGCGGCGGAACAATGGGTGCAGGCATTGCCGAAGTGGCTGCCAGCGCCGGGCATTCGGTCCTGCTGTATGACATTTCCGCTGAGGCGATTACTCGCGCTATTGAGGGTATTCGCCAGCGACTCGACGTTCGTGTTGGTCGTGGAAAAATTAGTGCGGAACAGGCCAGTGAGCTGCTGGCACGAATCGTACCCGCGACTGAACTGAATCAGCTTGCCGATGCACAACTGGTGATTGAAGCCGCTTCCGAGCGGCTGGAAATTAAAAAAGCGCTGTTTAGTCAGTTGGCGGAGATCTGTTTGCCGTCAACGCTGCTGACCAGTAATACCTCGTCGATCTCAATCACCGCAATTGCGGCGGGAGTGAAGCATCCGGAACGTGTGGCGGGGCTGCACTTCTTTAACCCGGCACCGGTGATGAAACTGGTGGAAGTGGTGAGCGGCCTTGCCACCTCAACTGAGGTAGTCGAGCTGCTTTGCCAGTGCGTAATCGCCTGGGGCAAGCAGCCGGTGCGCTGCCGCTCAACGCCGGGTTTTATCGTCAATCGCGTGGCGCGTCCGTACTACGCTGAAGCCTGGCGCGCGCTGGAAGAACAGGTTGCGTCAGCGGAAGTGATTGATGCGGCGCTGCGTGACGGCGGCGGCTTCCCGATGGGACCGCTGGCGCTGACCGACTTGATTGGTCAGGACGTCAATTTTGCCGTGACCTGTTCGGTGTTTAACGCCTTCTGGCAGGACCGCCGTTTTCTACCGTCTTTGCTGCAACAGGAGCTCGCTCTGGCGGGGCGTCTGGGCAAGAAGAGCGGCCACGGCGTCTATCGCTGGCCTGCTGAAGTATCGCCTGAACTGGCTGTTGCAGCGGTAGCGCCTGAAAATGCAGCAAAAAATATCAAGCGTGACGTTGTCACTGAACTGGATGATGTGCTGCTCCTTGAAACAACCGGTGAAACCGCGCTGGCCTTAAGCGTGCAGCACCAGCGCCCGGTGGTGGTGCATGACCATGCTGTGGGCGACACCGTCGTGCTGGCAAGCGCACCAACCAACCCGGCTTTAGCCACCGACAAAGCGGTGTACTACTTCCAGCAGCAGGGCAAAAAAGTGCTGCGTATTGCCGACTACCCAGGGCTGCTGGTATGGCGCACGGTAGCGATGCTGGCGAACGAAGCGCTGGATGCGCTGCAAAAAGGAGTCGCCAGCGCCGAGGATATCGATATCGCTATGCGCTTGGGGGTTAACTACCCGCACGGGCCGCTGGCCTGGGGCGAATCGCTCGGCTGGGGACGTGTGCTGCGTCTGCTGGAAAACCTACAACAGCACTATGGCGAAGAACGCTATCGCCCGAGTGCGCTGCTGCGCCAGAAAGTGCTGATGGAGATGCGTCATGAGTAATGAAGCCTGGCGCAACGCCCGCGCCATGTATGTGAAAGACACCTGCGCGCAGGCGCTGGGGATTGAAATTATTGAGATGGACGACGGTTATTCGCAGATGACCATGACCGTGTCGCCGTCGCAGCTGAATGGCCATCAGACCTGTCACGGCGGGCAACTGTTTTCGCTGGCGGATACCGCCTTTGCTTACGCCTGCAACAGTCAGGGACTGGCAGCAGTAGCCTCAGCGGCCAGTATCGACTTTCTGCGTCCGGCCTTTGCAGGTGACAAACTGACCGCCACCGCGCGGGTCAAGCAGCAAGGCAAACTCACTGGCGTTTACGACATTGAAATTGTCAATCAGCAACACAAAACCGTGGCTCTGTTTCGCGGCAAATCCCACCGCATCGGTGGCACGATTACAGGAGAAGTCTAATGCGTGACGCATTTATTTGTGACGGTATTCGTACCCCGATTGGTCGCTACGGCGGGGCGCTGGCAGGCGTGCGTGCCGACGATCTGGCGGCCATCCCGTTGCGTGAATTACTCAACCGCAACCCACGCCTGGATCCCAGTGCTATTGACGATGTGATCTTCGGTTGCGCCAACCAGGCGGGCGAGGATAACCGCAACGTGGCGCATATGGCGACCCTGCTGGCGGGTTATCCGCACAGCGTTGCCGGCACGACCATCAACCGTCTGTGCGGCTCCGGGCTTGATGCGATCGGCTTCGCTGCTCGCACGATCAAAGCCGGTGATGCCGACCTGCTGATCGCTGGTGGTGTTGAGTCAATGTCACGCGCGCCGTTTGTAATGGGCAAAGCCACCGCGCCGTTTCAGCGTCAGGCCGAGATGTTTGATACCACCATTGGCTGGCGTTTTGTGAACCCGCTCATGCAGCAACAATTCGGAACTGACAGCATGCCGGAAACGGCGGAGAATGTAGCTGAATTGTTAAATATAAGCCGAGAGGACCAGGACGCCTTTGCGTATCGCAGCCAGCAGCGCACGGCGAAAGCCCAGCGTGACGGCATTCTGGCGCAGGAAATTGTGCCGGTACAAATCATTGGCAAGAAAGGGGCAGTTAGCGCAGTACGTGAAGATGAACATCCGCGTGCAGAAACCACGCTGGAGCAACTCGCACAACTGAAAACACCGTTTCGTAAGAACGGCGTGGTTACCGCAGGCAATGCCTCTGGGGTGAACGACGGCGCGGCAGCAATGATCGTAGCCAGCGAGCAACACATAAAGGCCCAGGGACTAACGCCGCGTGCACGCATTGTCGCGATGGCGACGGCGGGCGTGGAGCCGAAGTTTATGGGGCTTGGGCCAGTTCCTGCGGTACGAAAAGTGCTGGAGCGCGCCGGGCTGAATATCAACGATATGGATGTGATTGAGCTGAATGAAGCCTTTGCCGCCCAGGCGTTGGGTGTGATGAGACAGCTTGGACTGGCAGATGACGCAGAACACGTGAATCCCAATGGGGGGGCTATCGCTTTAGGTCACCCGCTGGGGATGAGCGGTGTGCGGTTAGCGCTGGCCGCAACGCTGGAGCTGGAACGACGCAATGGACGTTATGCGCTGTGTACGATGTGTATTGGCGTGGGTCAGGGCATTGCCATGATCCTTGAGCGAGTGTGAGCTAATTGACCTGCGAGTGCCCTACAAAATGACAACGACAACAACAAAATTAGATCCGATTGAAACCGCATCGCGTGACGAATTACAGGCTTTGCAAACCGAGCGCCTGAAATGGACGTTAAAACACGCCTATGAAAATGTCCCGATGTACCGCCGTAAGTTCGACGCGGCGGGGGTTCACCCGGATGATTTCCGTGAGCTGAGCGATCTGAGCAAGTTTCCCTGCACCACCAAGCAGGACCTGCGTGACAACTATCCCTTCGACACCTTCGCGGTACCGATGGAGCAGGTGGTGCGTATCCATGCATCATCCGGCACCACGGGTAAACCGACTGTGGTGGGCTATACGCAAAATGATATCGATACCTGGGCGAACATCGTCGCCCGCTCGCTGCGTGCCGCAGGTGGTACCGCGAAAGATAAAATCCACGTCGCTTATGGCTATGGCCTTTTCACCGGCGGCCTGGGCGCGCACTACGGCGCGGAGCGCTTAGGGGCAACGGTTATCCCAATGTCCGGCGGGCAGACTGAAAAGCAGGCGCAGCTGATTCGCGATTTCAAACCTGACATGATTATGGTCACGCCGTCTTACTGCCTGAACCTGATTGAAGAGCTGGAGCGCCAGATGGGCGGTGACGCGCGGGGTTGTTCACTGCGTACCGGTGTATTTGGCGCAGAACCGTGGACCACGGGGATGCGCGCGGAGATCGAACGTCGCCTCGGTATTACGGCGCTGGATATTTATGGCCTCTCGGAAGTGATGGGGCCGGGCGTGGCGATGGAGTGCATCGAAACGGGTGATGGTCCGACAATATGGGAGGATCATTTCTTCCCGGAAGTGGTCAATCCGGATGACGGTACGCCACTGGCCGACGGCGAGCACGGCGAACTGCTGTTCACCACGCTGACGAAAGAAGCGCTACCGGTCATTCGTTATCGTACCCGCGACCTGACGCGCCTGCTGCCGGGTACCGCGCGCACGATGCGTCGTATGGATCGCATTAGCGGGCGCAGCGACGATATGCTGATTATTCGCGGCGTCAACGTCTTCCCATCGCAGGTGGAAGAAGAGATCCTCAAGATTGAGCATCTGGCTCCGCATTACCAGTTGGAAGTGGATCGCCGAGGGCATCTTGATTCGCTTTCGGTACGCGTGGAGCTTAAAGAGAGTAGCCTGGTGCTGAGCCATGAGCAGCGCTGCCAGATTTGCCATCATTTGCGTCATCGTATTAAGTCGATGGTGGGTATTTCCACCGACGTAAGCATTGTTAACTGCGGCAGCATCCCGCGCTCTGAAGGTAAGGCGTGCCGGGTGTTCGACCTGCGCAAAGTTGCCGCCAACGGTTAACCCTGTAGGCCTGATAAGCGTAGCGCCATCAGGCAGAACAGTGCAACACTGCCGGATGGCGGCGTTGCCTTATCCGGCCTACAAACTCCTGGCGTTTCGCTGCTTTATTCCTGTGCTATGATTCAAAAAGGACAAAAATAACAACACTATGAATCATATGGAAAAGCTCGATAATTTTATCCAGCAGGCGGTCACCGCGATGCCGGTCAGCGGCACCTCGCTTATCGCCTCGCTTTACGGGGACTGTTTATCGCAACGCGGTGGAGAAGTCTGGCTCGGTAGCGTTGCCGCGCTGCTGGAAGGGCTTGGCTTCGGTGAACGTTTTGTACGTACCGCACTGTTTCGCCTTAATAAAGAAGAATGGCTGGACGTAATACGTATCGGCCGCCGCAGTTTCTACCGCCTGAGTGATAAAGGGCTACGCTTGACGCGCCGCGCCGAGAGCAAAATCTATCGTGCCAGCGCCCCTGAGTGGGACGGTACCTGGCTGCTGCTGCTGTCGGAGGGGCTGGAGAAAAATACCCTGGCCGAAGTTAAAAAGCAGCTGTTATGGCAAGGTTTTGGCGTACTGGCGCCGAGTCTGCTGGCGTCGCCATCGCAAAAGCTGGCGGACGTACAGTCGCTGCTCCATGAGGCTGGGGTGGCGGAAAATGTCATCGTTTTTGAGGCGCATTCGCCGTTGGCACTCTCCCGCGCTGCACTGCGTGAGCGGGTAGAAGGGTGCTGGCACTTAACCGAACAAAATGCCATGTACGAGGCGTTTATCACGCTGTTCCGTCCGTTGTTACCGCTACTGCGTGACGCCGGGCCGGACGAACTTACGCCAGAGCGCTGCTTCCAGATCCGCCTGTTGCTTATTCACTTCTATCGTCGGGTTGTGCTCAAAGATCCGCTGCTGCCGGAAGAATTGCTGCCTGCTCACTGGCTGGGTCAGACGGCGCGTCAGCTGTGCATTAATATTTATCAACGTGTTGCGCCCGGCGCCCAGGTTTTCGTCAGCGAAAAAGGCGAGAGTTCGGTGGGGGAACTGCCCGCGCCGGGGCCGCTCTATTATCAACGTTTCGGCGGATTAGCCGAGATGTAACAGGAGAAGCCATGCCGATTTACCAGATTGACGGGATGATCCCGGTAGTTCCTGCAGAAAGCTATGTTCACCCAACCGCAGTGCTGATTGGCGATGTCATTCTCGGCAAAGGTGTTTATGTTGGCCCTAACGCCAGCCTGCGCGGAGATTTTGGGCGCATCGTGGTTAAAGATGGGGCGAATATCCAGGATAACTGTGTGATGCACGGATTTCCCGGCCAGGATACGGTGGTTGAGGAGGACGGACATATCGGCCACGGGGCGATTCTGCACGGCTGTGTGATAGGGCGTAACGCGCTGGTCGGCATGAGTGCGGTGATTATCGATGGCGCGACCATCGGTGAAAACAGTATCGTTGGTGCCTCGGCGTTTGTGAAAGCTCGCGCTGAGATGCCTGCCAACCATCTGATTGTCGGCAGTCCGGCGAAAGCGATTCGTATGTTAACTGAGCAGGAACTGGTGTGGAAAAAACAGGGCACTCGCGAGTATCAGGTGCTGGTGGGACGCTGTCAGCAGACGCTTGCCGAAGTGAAGCCGCTGACTGCGGTGGAACCCGACAGAAAGCGGCTGGAGTTTGATGAGAATTTGCAACCTAAGTCAGCGAGTTAGCGATTCTACGCAATACCCGGTGTCAGAACTGATAGCAGGCGGTGATGCTGACGTTGCGCGGCTCGCCATAAACGATAGAACCGTCGATATTCGTGTCGTAGGTTTTATCGAACAGGTTATTGAGGTTACCCTGCACTGAGAAGTTTTTTGTTACCTGGTAGCGGGTGAACAAATCTACCAGGGCGTAGCTTCCCTGTTCCGCGCGGAATGTGCCATAAGGCGTGACCGTATCGCTGTAAACACGATTCTGCCAGTTAACTCCACCGCCTACGGTCAGTTCCGGCATGGCTGGCAGGCGATAACGGGTAAACAGTTTTACCGTGGTCCGTGGCAGGTTCGGGTTTACCACATTGCCTTCGTTGTCTTCAGCAACATAGCGTGTCGCGCCAAATGTCATCTGCCAGTTATCGGTGATTGCACCGTTAACTTCGAATTCGACCCCTTTGCTGACCGTTCCATCCATCGCTTTATAGGCCGTGTCGCCATTGCTACCAGCGATTGGCACGCCGGTTGATTGCGCTACGTTGTCCTGTTCAATGCGAAACACCGCGAGAGTGGTGGTTAAACGGCTGTTCATCCAGTCGGACTTCAGGCCAAGTTCATAGTTGTTGCCGGTAATCGGAGAGAGATATTTACCGGAACTGTCGCGCTTGTTCTGCGGCTGGAAGATTGAGGTATAGCTGGCGTAGGTAGACCAGTTATCGTCAATGTCATAGACCAGACCCGCATACGGCGTGGTGTGGTTTTGCTCCATGCTGTAGGTCAGGGTGTCGATACGCCAGTTGGTGTAACGCGCGCCGACAATCAAATGCAGTGGGTCGGCTAGCGAAATACGCGTTGCGGCGTACAGCGATTTCATGTGCGTGGTATCGTCCTGAGCCAATGACTGCGGGTTCCAGTTGGTTTCCGGGAAGTTACCCTCGTAGGTATAGAAGCTGCCGATTTCGTTGGGGAAAACGTTCGCCCACGAGCTTTCATAACGGTTATTCTGTTTACTGTAGCTGCCGCCCAACATCAGATTATGCTGACGACCAAACAGATCGTAACCGCCGTCGGCGAATAGATCGACAGCATCCACTTTACGTTTGCCGCTGTTCCAGCCGGTTCCTCCGACGTAGTCATATCCCGGTCCATAGTTGCCATATGGGCCAATCAGCGTGCCGTCGGCCTTATTAACATAGGCATCGACGTACATCATTTTACTGTCGAACTTGACCTCGGAGTGGGTGGCGTTCATGGTCGCCTGCCAGGTATCGGCAAAACGTTGTTTGATGGTGACAAACACTTTGTTGAAGTCTTTATCGTTGTAAGCCCAGTCCGGCGCAGTGCTGCGCGAACGGTCATAGCTGTTTTTACTGCCATCGGTATTCCAGCGCGGCAATCCACCCCAGGTTGGGCTGTTGATATCAATGCGCTGATATTCATAGCCCGCAGACAGGCTGGTGGTGTCACCCAAATCGGCATCGACAATCCCAGAGAAGAACATTTTTTCGCTATTGTAGCGATCAAGCCAGGAGTCGTTATTCTGGTAACCCGCCACGATGCGGCCGCGCACGTTGCCGTCTGCCGTAAGCGGGCTTTGCAAATCGGTCACATAGCGTTGTTTATTCCAGCTGCCATATTCCGCTGAAACATTACCGGTGAACTCGCGGCTGGTGGCATGCTTACGGATCATGTTAATGGAGGCTGAAGGGTTACCCGTCCCGGTCATTAGCCCGTTTGCGCCACGGACCACTTCGACACGCTCAAAAAGGGCGGTGTCAGAAAGGGCGTCACCGAGATTCCAGCGGGATTCAAAATAGGTCGGGATCCCATCGACCATATAGTTATCAATCTGAAATCCGCGCGAGTAATAGCTGCTGCGATCGGAATCCGCCTGGCTTTTGCTTATCCCCAACGTGTTGTCCATCACATCGCCCAGCGTTTGCAATTGCTGATCTTCCATGCGTTGCTGGCTGACAATGCTGACCGATTGCGGAATATCGCGCTGTGTCATCTGCATTTTTGTGCCAGCGGTCGTTGATTTAACGCTGTAATCTTGCTCCTCACTGGATGCCGAAGGAGCAGAACCTTCCACGATCACTGTCTCTTCTGCAGGGGCTGCGAGGCTGGTGGAAGGTAAAAGGGCTAGCGTGATGCATGCTGCCAGCAAAGAAGGGGCAAGCCCCGGTTGGCGTTGAACATTCCCGTTGAGTGTTGTGAAAGACATCGAAAAGTCCTTGATAATTATTAATATTAAGTTCGAATCACCGGTAGTTGTGATGAACCCTTTGGTTGTAAACTATTAAATGCGCATGTAAATACAAATGCGAAATATACGCATTAGCAATTAATGTGTAAACAGATGCTACGACATAAATGAAATATTGTTTCAGTACTATGCTTGAGCAATAGCGCAGGAAAATGGTTATAAGAGCAGCACTGACTGAGGTTTTCGCTTAAAAAATCGAGGGTTAAAGTTGAAAGAGCGTGAGGAACTCGCTCATACTCTATACTCGCAGAGTTACCCGGCGTAGCATGGCAAAACGCCTGGGCTGTTAATGAAAAAGGAAAACGTCGTGGCAGAAGAAACTATATTCAGCAAAATTATTCGTCGTGAGATTCCGTCGGATATCGTATACCAGGATGAACTGGTCACTGCGTTTCGTGATATTTCCCCTCAGGCACCAACGCATATCCTGATCATTCCTAATATTCTGATCCCAACTGTCAACGATGTGACGGCGGAACATGAACAGGCATTGGGCCGCATGATCACCGTTGCGGCGAAAATTGCTGAGCAGGAAGGCATTGCTGCAGATGGGTACCGCTTAATCATGAACACCAACCGCCACGGGGGGCAGGAGGTGTATCACATTCATATGCACCTGCTGGGTGGACGTACGCTTGGCCCAATGCTTGCGCATAAAGGTCTGTAAGCATGACCAGAGGATGCATTGCGCTTTCACTGGGCTTGCTGTTGCTGGCGGGTTGTCGTTCACACCCTGAAATCCCAGTAAGTGATGAACAGTCGCTGGTGATGGAATCAACAATTCTGGCGGCGGGTATTACAGCAGAGCAGCCCACGTTAACCACGTCTGATATTCAGGCCTCGGCATCCTCTCGACTCTATAACGAAAGACAAGAACCCGTTACCGTTCATTATCGGTTTTACTGGTATGACGCCAGAGGGCTGGAAATGCACCCTCTGGAAGCGCCACGCAGTGTGACTGTTCCGGCTCATTCGTCGGTGACGCTGTACGGCAGCGCCAATTATCTGGGGGCGCACAAGGTTAGACTTTATCTTTATTTGTAAGGGGTGAATCTTGATGAACAAAATGAATCGCTACGCACTGATTGCCGCGCTGGCGATGTTTCTCTCTGGCTGTGTGGTGCAACGTGAGCCCGCGCCGGTAGAGGAAGTCAAGCCGGTGCCGGAACAGCCTGCGCAGCCGCAACAGCCGGTGCCGGTTGTGCCAACGGTGCCAACCATACCGCAGCAGCCGGGCCCGATTGAGCACGAGGACCAAACGGCGCAGCCGACGCCACGTCAACGTCATTATGACTGGAATGGGGCGATGCAGCCGATGGTCGGCAAAATGCTGCAGGCCGACGGCGTCAAAGCGGGTGGCGTTCTGCTGGTTGATAGCGTGAATAACCGTACCAACGGCTCGTTGAACGCGGGGGAAGCCACCGAGACCTTGCGTAACGCGCTGGCGAATAACGGTAAGTTTACGCTGATTTCTGCCCAACAACTGGCTGTCGCCAAGCAGCAGTTAGGTCTGTCGCCAAACGATAGCCTGGGAACACGCAGTAAAGCGATTGGTATCGCCCGTAACGTTGGTGCGCAGTATGTGCTTTATTCCAGCGCATCTGGCAACGTCAATTCGCCTGCGCTGCAAATGCAATTAATGCTGGTACAAACTGGCGAGATAATCTGGTCAGGTAAAGGTGCCGTTCAGCAACAATAACAAACTCACGCGCGGCGAAGTGTTGTCGCGCTATTTCCCGCAGTATCATCCCGTCGCAGCCAGCCAAACCGGTCTGAGCGGCGGGAGCTGCATCATTGAACACCGTTCCCACCGGCTGGTGCTGCGCTGCCATCACGACCCTGACGCGCCGGAATCTCATTTCTTACGCCAATATCATGCGCTAAAACACCTGCCAGAAAGCCTTGCGCCACGTCCTCACTTTTATACGCGTGGGTGGATGGCAGTCGAGTTTTTTCACGGTAAGGTAGAATCCAGATTACCGGACGCCGACGAACTCGCAGGCTTACTGTATCATCTGCACCAGCAACCCCGATTGGGCTGGCGAATCAGCCTGCTGCCGCTACTTGAACAGTACTGGCAGTGTGGCGATCCGGCGCGTCGTACGCCATGCTGGCTGCGCGCGCTGAAGCGGCTAAGGAAACGAGGTGAGCCTCGACCTTTGCGTCTGGGGCCGCTGCATATGGATGTTCACGGTGACAACATCGTACGAACAGACTCAGGGCTGCGGCTGATTGACTGGGAATACGCCGGAGACGGTGATATTGCCCTGGAGCTGGCGGCGGTATGGGTCAGCGATGAATCCCAGCACCAACAGTTGGTTAGCACCTACGGCCAACGAGCGCACATTGAGCCAGACGTTTTGTGGCGACAAGTCAGACAATGGCAACCCTGGATAATGATGCTGAAGGCGGGGTGGTTTGAGTATCGCTGGCGGCAAACCGGCGATCGACAATTTATCAGGCTGGCCGATGAAACCTGGCGGCAGCTAACAATGAAAGGATAAGGAGAGCAGTGTGGGCCCAGTAATGTTGGATGTCGAAGGGTATGAGCTGGACGCTGAAGAGCGTGAGATTCTGGCGCATCCGCTGGTAGGTGGGTTGATCCTCTTTACCCGAAATTATCATGATCCGGAACAGCTGCGTGAATTAGTGCGCCAGATCCGGGCTGCGTCACGTAACCATCTGGTGGTGGCGGTAGATCAGGAAGGCGGACGCGTACAGCGTTTTCGTGAGGGCTTTACCCGCCTGCCTGCGGCTCAATCCTTTGCTGCGTTGCACGGTCTGGAAGAGGGCGGCAAACTGGCTCAGGACGCCGGATGGTTGATGGCCAGCGAAATGATCGCGATGGACATTGATATCAGCTTTGCACCCGTACTGGATGTGGGCCATATCAGCGCGGCAATCGGCGAGCGTTCTTACCATGCCGATCCGCTAAAAGCGCTGGCGATGGCGACCCGCTTCATTGACGGGATGCATACTGCTGGCATGAAAACGACCGGTAAACATTTCCCAGGACATGGGGCGGTGACGGCGGATTCACACAAAGAAACCCCAACCGATCCACGCCCAGAAGCCGAGATTCGTGCGAAAGATATGTCCGTGTTCCAGACGTTGATTACGGAAAACAAACTGGATGCCATTATGCCTGCGCACGTCATCTACAGTGATGTAGATCCGCGTCCGGCGAGTGGTTCACCTCACTGGCTGAAAACGGTGCTGCGCCAGGAGCTTGGCTTCGATGGTGTCATTTTCTCCGACGATTTGTCGATGGAAGGGGCGGCGATTATGGGAAGCTATGCGGAGCGTGGACAGGCATCGCTGGATGCAGGTTGCGATATGATCCTGGTCTGCAATAATCGTAAGGGAGCGGTCAGTGTGTTAGATAATCTGTCGCCGATCAATGCAGAACGTGTTACACGTTTGTATCATAAAGGTTCATTTTCACGTCAGGAACTGATGGACTCGGCACGCTGGAAGACGGTAAGCGCTCAACTTAACCAACTTCATGAGCGCTGGCAGGAAGAGAAAGCAGGTCATTAACGCAAGTTTGGCGAGGATGCGATGATTATCTATTTACACGGTTTTGACTCTAACAGCCCGGGCAACCATGAGAAGGTGTTGCAGCTGCAATTCATCGACCCGGATGTCAGGCTGATTAGCTACAGTACGCGGCATCCTAAACATGATATGCAGCATCTGCTGAAAGAAGTGGACAAAATGCTGCAGCTGAATGTGGATGACCGTCCACTGATTTGTGGTGTGGGGCTCGGGGGATATTGGGCTGAACGGATTGGTTTCCTGTGTGATATTCGTCAGGTAGTGTTTAATCCCAACCTGTTCCCGTATGAGAACATGGAAGGCAAAATCGACAGACCTGAGGAGTATGCAGACATCGCAACAAAATGCGTGACCAATTTCCGTGAGAAGAATCGCGATCGCTGCCTGGTGATCCTGTCACGTCATGATGAAGCGCTTAACAGTCAGCGTTCGTCGGAAGAGCTGCATCATTTTTACGAGATAGTCTGGGACGAAGAGCAGACGCATAAGTTTAAGAATATCTCTCCGCATTTGCAGCGCATCAAAGCGTTCAAAACGTTAGGTTAATTCTTATTGAGCGTTTAAATAAACAGCCGCCAGGCTAATGCTCGTCAGTTACGAACGTATGGTGAACATGTGATCCCGGCTCAGGGTTCCGTTCACCTCATGCTCATCATTTCTCTGAAGCGCAGATACCTGTGAACGTGCAAGGGAGGCTCACCGCCGCCTCCCTTGCAACCCAGGCTCCCGGCGGGAAAATCGTCGCTGCGCGAGTTATTCGTCTTATGCCGTCTGCCTGTCGGGTCGGGGTCGAGCCTGCGTCCATGCAGGCCGTCCCCTCTGTCCGCATCCCTGCGGACAGACCCGGTCAGCCGTCAATGCCTCATCGATTTTCAGCCGGACCGGGGTCATCGCTTCAACGCACTGACTTCCAGTTAAATCTTTTTTGCTGTTTAAACAAAAAACGCAGATGGTCAGGTGTGGGCTGGTCCGGCTGAAAATTGCCGACGTGTTTCCGTAAGGCCGGGAGAGCCAGCATGGATGCTGGCTCAGGGCGCGCTTTGCAAGGACGCTTCCTCGCGCCCGGCCCGGTAGCCTGGAGGAATAAGCGGAGGGTATTGCGCAGCAACAATTTTCCTGCCGGGAGCCGGGATTGTAAAGGGCGTGGCGGAGAACGCCCTTTACACGTTCACAGGAATCGGTGCTTAAGAGAAATGATGAGCATGAGGTGAACGGAACTCTTTCTCCGAGATAGCATGTTCTTTACCTCGGGCAGCACAGCTTGAAGCTTTCTGAAACTGAGGTGCTAACTGACTGGCATTACAGCCATCGGGCTGTTTTTTTGTTCTTAAAGTTCCGGTTGTCTATCTTTTCAGCATCAAAACTTGATACACATCAATTTTGGTATGACCAATGCACCGTTCGTGTTATTCTCACTCTCGAAGAACATTTTCATTACCGTAACTTGTTGTTAATTAAAGGCTATGCTCATAACCTTTAATTAACAATTGGTTAATAAATTTGAGGGGGTCACGTTGACTACACCATTGAAAAGGATCGTGATTGTCGGCGGCGGTGCTGGCGGACTGGAAATGGCGACGCAGCTGGGTAAAAAACTCGGGCGTAAGAAAAAGGCCAAAATCACACTGGTAGACAGAAACCACAGTCACTTGTGGAAACCGTTACTGCATGAAGTGGCGACGGGTTCACTGGACGAAGGTGTGGATGCGCTGAGTTATCTGGCTCATGCCCGTAACCATGGCTTCCAGTTCCAGTTAGGCTCGGTGGTGGATATCGATCGTGAAGCGAAGACCATTACTCTCGCTGAGCTGCGTGATGAGAAGGGTGAGCTGCTGGTTCCTGAGCGTAAAGTGCCGTATGACACGCTGGTGATGGCGTTGGGCAGTACGTCCAACGATTTCAACACCCCTGGCGTGAAAGAAAACTGCATTTTCCTCGATAACCCGCATCAGGCGCGTCGTTTCCACCAGGAGATGCTGAATCTGTTCCTGAAGTATTCCGCGAATCTGGGCGCTAACGGAAAAGTGAATATCGCCATTGTGGGTGGCGGTGCGACGGGGGTTGAACTCTCCGCTGAGCTGCACAATGCGGTAAAACAACTGCACAGCTATGGTTACAAAGGGCTGACCAACGACGCGCTGAACGTTACGCTGGTCGAAGCCGGTGAGCGTATTCTGCCTGCGTTGCCGCCGCGTATTTCCGGTGCTGCGCATAATGAGTTAACCAAATTGGGCGTACGCGTACTGACCCAGACGATGGTAACCAGCGCTGACGAAGGCGGACTGCACACCAAAGATGGCGAATACATTAAAGCCGATCTGATGGTGTGGGCGGCGGGTATCAAAGCGCCAGACTTTATGAAAGACATTGGCGGTCTGGAAACGAACCGTATTAACCAACTGGTGGTTGAGCCAACTCTGCAGAGCACGCGCGATCCTGACGTGTACGCGATTGGCGACTGCGCTTCCTGCGCCCGTCCGGAAGGCGGTTTTGTGCCTCCGCGCGCTCAGGCTGCACACCAGATGGCGACCTGTGCGATGAACAATATTCTGGCACAGATGAACGGCAAGCCGCTGAAAGCGTATCAGTACAAAGATCACGGCTCTCTGGTCTCGCTCTCTAACTTCTCTACCGTGGGTAGCCTGATGGGCAACCTGACCCGTGGTTCGATGATGGTGGAAGGGCGTATTGCGCGCTTTGTGTACATCTCACTGTACCGCATGCACCAGATTGCTTTGCACGGCTACTTCAAAACCGGCCTGATGATGCTGGTCGGCAGTATCAACCGGGTGATTCGCCCGCGTCTGAAACTGCATTAATATCGACTTGTGGCGTCGGATGATTTTACGCATCCGGCGCCTTCCTTCAGAGTTGTCTGAATCATTCCGCTTTCGCTCCACCTCCCGCTATTTTCATCCGTAATCTGATTGGCATTCCTTACCTTCTGTTGCAAAGTTGTTGCTAATAGCAAAAAAGGAGGAAGTCCCGTGAATAAATCAATGTTGGCGGGTATAGGGATTGGCGTAGCTGCTGCGCTGGGTGTTGCAGCGGTGGCCAGTCTGAACGTTTTCGAGCGTGGCCCACAGTATGCGCAAGTTGTCTCTGCAACACCGATTAAAGAGTCGGTAAAAACACCACGTCAGGAGTGCCGGAACGTAACGGTCACGCACCGTAAGCCGGTACAAGATGAAAACCGTATCGCGGGTTCCGTGCTGGGCGCGGTTGCGGGTGGTGTTATTGGGCATCAGTTTGGCGGTGGACGTGGTAAAGATATTGCCACCGTGGCCGGTGCTTTAGGCGGCGGCTATGCAGGAAACCAGATTCAGGGTTCGATGCAGGAAAACGATACTTACACCACCACGCAGCAACGTTGTAAAACGGTGTATGACAAATCTGAAAAGATGCTGGGCTACGACGTGACGTACAAAATTGGCGATCAGCAGGGGAAAATCCGTATGGATAAGGACCCCGGTGCGCAAATTCCGTTGGATAACAACGGACAGTTGGTACTGAATAACAAAGCGTAAAATAGCATTATCCTGAACATTAGCCCCCCATTCGCTCAGGCTGGGGGGCTTTTTTTATCAGAAGGTTAAGGCGTAGTTCAGACCAAAAGTACGACCCCGGCCCTTGTATTCATACAGTGACGGGCTGCCGTAGGTTGGGCTGTACAGCAGTGGCGCACGTTGTCCCCACAGTGTGGTGTACTCTTCATTCAGCAGGTTTTCCACGCTGAAGGTCAGCTTACCCAACGGGAGCTGATAGCTGCCGATAAAGTCCATGGTGTTATAGCCATCCAGCTTGTTACCGCTGGCGTCGGTCAGATCAAATGTTTGCTGGCTCTGTACGCGCAAGGTCCACGGTTCTGGTGCCCAGCCGACCCACGCGGTTGCTTTGGACGGTGAGGCCAGCGTGACATCCCATTTTTGCCATTTACCGTTCTGCTTCACTTCCGATTTAATGACATTGAAGTTGCCGCCCAGGCTCCAGTCCGTATCCGCAATGAAATAATCCACTGCACCTTCAAGGCCATAAATGCGGCGATCGTCGGGCTGAACGTTAATGGTCATATCGCTGCGGTTGATAACGATCGATTTATCCGAAGTCGAGTAGTAAGCGGCCAGTTGCGTGCGCAGACTATCGCCGGTGTAGCGCCACCCCAGTTCGTACGAGTTCACTTTAATCCCTTCCAGACGTGAATCCGCCACGTTGACGCTGCGCTGGAGCTGGTAATGATCGCCAACCAGCGAATAGGTACCGTTACCGTAATATTTCCCTGGGTCCGGAAGCTCCACGCCCTGAGAAAAGTTAAACCACGTTTGCTGACGGTCGGTCAGGTGGGCAAGGATACCGGCGTTGAACAGGAAATTATCGTAATCGGTTTTGCCGCCCGGAATGGTATCGGCAGAGTTCGCAAGCCCGGTCGCGATTCCCTGCTGTTGGGCATAGCCAACGAAATCATCAACCCTGTTTTCGGTCCACTGATAGCGCACACCGCCGCTGAGGGTAAAGATGTCGTTAATGTCATAGCTGTTTTGCAGGAAAGGCGCGAAGTTGGTGATGCTGTAACCGGGGTAACGTCCGGTGGTATAAGCTGTACGGTTATCCATACCGCCGGAGGGCAGGGACCAGGCCAGATCGAAGAATTTCTGATTGGAGTCGAAGGTTTCGTGATCGGCATCGACACCCCACGTCAGCTCCCAGTTATCCATCAACTGGCTGTTGAGAGTAATTTTGGCACCAAACTGGTCTGTGTCCTGCTGTGATGCGGAGAAACTGGTGACCTTACCTTTGCTGAGCGTAGGGAAGGGATAGAATTTCAGTGATTCATCACGGTAATAGATTTGGCTGACCAGGTTCTGGCCATAAAAATCCGCATCTGAATATTGCAGGCTAATAAGATGACGTTCGGTGCCGGGAATACGATCGGAATTCAGTCCGCTGCTGGTGTATGCTTTGCCGTTTCCGGTCACGGCGGACATGTTCTCGCCGAGATCCAGCCCGTAATCGTCATCCCCCTGACTCTTATAGTACTGAGTAACCAGTTGCAACTGACGGTTGTCGTCAAGTTCAATTGTCCCGGTGCCCATGATGTCCAGACGATCGGAGTGCTGTAGCCCGGTTTGGGTGTTATCCAGCAGCAGGGCATCGTGATTACCGTCATACCAGCCGCCAAATCGTTGATACGCGACGGACATACGCCCGGAAGCGCGATCGGTTCCGCCACTCACCGCCGCGGCAACACGTTCATCATGATCGTTGCTATTGTTGAAACCGCTTTTGCTCCCCAGTTCGAGTTCTACTTCACGCTCCGGCTGGCCTTTTTTGGTGACAATGTTGATTAATCCGCCGGTACTGCCACCGCCATAAAGTGAGGTTGCGCCTGAAATGACTTCAATGTGCGCAATATTAAACGGGTCAATGGAGTCAAGTTGACGGCTGTCGGTTCGCGAGGAGTTCAGACGGACGCCGTCAATGAGCACGACAATGGCGCGACCACGCATGTTCATGCCGTAGTTTGTGCGTCCCTGACTACTAACATCGATTCCTGGGATTAGCTGAGCAAGAACATCCTTGAACTCTTTTCCTCCCTGAACCTGTTGTTCAATCTCGCTTCCTTCAATAACCCAGGTCGTTTGCGCCATTTCTGCCACGGTGCGCTGGCTACGGTTGGCGCTGACGATGAGGTTCTCTTCCTCAGCCGCAACAGCGGGTAGAGTTAAAGATAACAGAAGAGGATTGAGCACCCAGAGACGCTTATGCATTTGTATTCCTTTTAAAAAAGTCGGTCTGTTTTTGTTATAGCGGTAGAGAAACCGATGGTTACATTGTGAAACAGGCGTTAAAACAAATGCGAATATTGCTGATAATAATTGTCGTTATCAATACCTTTTACAAAAAATGATCGGGTAAGATGATGAAAACAATGAAGAATGTAGGGGTAATGCATGAAATTCTAACCGGGGGCTTTATCAGCTCCCGGGGTTGTGAGTACTGCGGGGGAATTGCGGGAAAGGGTTAAGCTTTGACGAGTTCGGGCCACAGACGCAGCGTTGTGTGTGCGATCTGCATCAGTTTTTCAAACGTTGCACCTTCCCGGGCGCTGATCGACATACCTTGTAAAATACAGTTCAGGTATTCAGCCAGTTTTTGCACGTCGCAATGGGCTGGAATTTCGCCTCGTTGCTGGCGCTGGCGAAGAAACTGGGTAAGCGTCTGTTCCTGCATTGCATGGCGGGATTTCACCGTGTGCGCAATATCGCGGGAAGAGGCTGCCAGCGTCGCAGAAGTGTTAATCATGAAACATCCCGCCGGGGTGTCCTTGCTGGTAAAGCAGGCCGCTATGGCGGTGAAATAGTCTTCTAGTGCGGACTCAAGGCTTTTTTCTTCACAAAACAGTTGGGCTTCGTGTTTCGCCGCAAAGCGGGTGATGTAGCGGTCCAGTACGGCACGGAACAACCCTTCTTTATTGGTGAACTCCGCATACAGCGTGGGCGCTTTTGCGCCGGTGGCTTCCACGAGATCGGCGAGTGATGTCGCTTCATATCCGTGCTGCCAGAAGAGTGTCATGGCCTTATCAAGCGCGGCTTCCCTGTCGAACACTTTTGGTCGGCCACGGCTTTTTTTAGCACAACCTGTCGTTTCAGTTGTCATGGCGCCGATGTACCTTTGTTGGGTTTATTGAATAACCATTATAAAAATATTCGACTGCACACTCCAGCGGATTCACGATAAAAATAATTTATAGCTATTAGCATGAAAAATAAGACCTTTATATTTTATATAACGATCATTATAAAAAAATGTTGACGTGTGACCTGGATCACATCTATGATTTACCTATCGATCGTTAAGTTAATCTTTTCGACACCCATTCATCTGCTAAAGGTCACTATCATGAAAAACGTAAAAACACTGTTTGTCGCTGCTGTTCTTAGCTCACTGTCATTTGCAAGCTTTGCCGCTGTTGAAGTTCAGTCCACTCCTGCGGGTCAAGAGAAAGTCGGTACTATTTCTGCGAATGCGGGGACTAACTTAGGTTCTCTGGAAGATCAACTGGCGCAGAAAGCCGATGAGATGGGTGCGAAGTCTTTCCGTATTACTTCCGTTACCGGTCCTAACACTCTTCACGGAACTGCTGTTATCTACAAATAAGATTTAACCCATCGCAATGCCACTGCGAGTTAAATAAAAAAACCCCGCGGAATAAAATCCAGCGGGGTTTTTTTTATACGCTACGATTACAGCGGTTGTTGAGCAACGTCATGATGACGGGTCACATCGACCGGCATGCCTGAGCGAATCTCCATCGCATGATCCATGACGGCGGTATCTGTTTGCGCCGCATTTTTAAATGTCTGCATGGACGCGTTCAGCACGATCGGCAGCAGTTGCGGATCGTCATTGATTTTTTCGGACAGCGGTTGGTGTACTTCCACCAGGCGCACGCCATTAGGCTCAACGGATGCTTTAATCGGCGTATTGATAATATTGACCTTAGTTCCGGGCGTTACCTGACGGAACAGGGTTTCGATATCACCGTCGCGCAGACGAATACAGCCGGAACTGACACGCATTCCGATGCCAAAATCAGCATTTGTACCGTGCAACAGGTACACGCCGCCGTATGCCGCTAAGCGAATCGCATGATGGCCCATCGGGTTATCCGGACCGGCAGGCACAACGGCAGGCAGGTCAATCCCGTTTGCTTTGTATCGCGCGCGGATATTTGCCGTTGGCGTCCAGGTGGGATTGGCGCGTTTATCAGAGATGGTGGTTACCATCGTAGGCGTCAGCGTGTCACCACCTAACTGGCCAATACCAATAGGATACACGGTCACCGAATTGGTCCCCGGCTGGTAATAATAAAGACGCAGTTCGGCGAGGTTGATAACAATACCTTCGCGCGGAGCGTCAGGTAGCAAAGTTTGTAACGGGATCGTCAAAACGCTGCCCGGACGTGGTACGTAAGGGTCAACGCCAGGGTTGGCCTGCAGTAGCGCGAGAAAGCCGACATTGTACTTTTTCGCAATCGCCTCCAGAGAGCCGCCATTGTCTTCAACAACATGAACGGCATTCTGACCCACCAGACGGCTTCCCGGTGGCGGCAGCGGCCAGGTGTTTGCCTGAGCCGGAAGTGCTAACGCGAATGTCGCTGCAAGCGTAAAAAACGCGAGCCAGCGAGAGAGTCGTTTATTGTTTAACATCACCATAAATCCATTGTTTTTACGTGGTTTTTATTATGTAAAAGTAAACGAGAATTATGGCTGTTTGCTGTGTCGGGAAGTGCAGGGAAGTGCAAAGAGTTTGTAAATTCATCAGGCCGGGTGAGTGGTGTGTTCACCCGGCCTGTTTGCTATGCTTATGCTACGGCGTTTTCTTCAAGCTGACGCATAAACTGGCGGACCCAGTCGATCCGCGTTTTACGCTCGCTCAACTCCTGCATGAATTTCAGCCGGGTTGGACCGTCCAGACGGAAGTGCTGCGGCTGCTTTTGCAGTAAACCAATCAGCCAGACCGGGTTGACGTGGTTTTTCTCGGCAAATTCAATGGTACCGCCTTTTTCATTGCCTTCGAGCTTTCTGATCCCCAGTTTCTGCGCCTGCTGGCGTAAACGGGCGATATCCAGCAGCGTACGAGCCGGGTCGGGCAGCAAGCCAAAACGGTCTATCAGCTCAACCTTAATTTCTTCCAGTTCGTTTTCGCCTTTCGCACTGGCAATGCGCTTGTAGAACGACAGTCGGGTGTTTACATCCGGGATATAGTCATCCGGCAGCAGAGACGGCATGCGCAGTTCAACTTCGGTTTGCTGGCTGGTGAGATCTTCCAGTGACGGCTCACGCCCTTCTTTGAGCGCATCGACCGCGTTTTCCAGCAGTTCCATATACAATGAGAAGCCGATGCTTTCCATGGAACCACTCTGATCTTCACCCAGTAATTCCCCGGCGCCGCGAATTTCGAGGTCGTGGGTCGCCAGCGCAAAACCTGCGCCCAAATCTTCCAGCGAGGCGATGGCTTCCAGACGTTTTTGCGCGTCGGTGGTCATTGCTTTCGGATGCGGCGTCAGCAGCCAGGCGTAAGCCTGGTGGTGAGAACGTCCCACACGACCGCGCAGCTGGTGTAATTGCGCTAAACCGAAGTGATCCGCTCGTTCGATGATGATGGTGTTAGCGGTGGGGATGTCGATCCCGGTTTCGATAATGGTGGTACACACCAGCACGTTAAAACGCTGATGGTGGAAATCGTTCATCACGCGTTCCAGTTCGCGCTCGCGCATTTGTCCGTGACCGATACCAATACGCGCTTCCGGCACCAGTTCAGCCAGCCTGTCAGCGGTTTTCTGGATGTTTTCGACGTCGTTAAACAGATAATAAACTTGTCCCCCGCGCAGAACTTCACGCAGGATCGCCTCGCGTACCACCAGGTTGTCGTATTCGCGCACGAAGGTTTTGACCGCCAGACGACGAGCGGGCGGCGTGGCGATAATCGACAGATCGCGCATGCCGCTCATTGCCATATTGAGCGTACGTGGAATTGGCGTTGCCGTCAGGGTCAGAATATCGACATCTGCGCGCATCGCCTTGATGCGTTCTTTGTGGCGAACGCCGAAACGGTGCTCTTCATCGACAATCAGCAGACCCAGATCTTTTAACTTCACATCCGCTTGCAGCAGTTTGTGCGTGCCGATGAGAATATCAATTTTTCCCTCGGCAACTTGCTCCAGAATCTGCGCTTGCTCTTTGGCGCTACGGAAACGGGACAACATCTCAATGCGTACCGGCCAGTTGGCAAAGCGGTCGCGGAAGTTGTCGAAGTGCTGCTGTGCGAGCAGGGTGGTCGGCACCAGCACGGCAACCTGCTTGTGGTTCTCTACGGCGAGAAAGGCCGCGCGCATCGCGACTTCGGTTTTACCAAAGCCGACGTCGCCGCACACCAGGCGGTCCATGGCCAGCGGTTGACACATATCGCTGAGTACCGCGTTAATCGCCTGCGCCTGGTCAGGCGTGGTTTCAAACGGGAAGCTGTCGCAAAACAGCTGGTACTGTTCACGGTCATGCTTAAAGGCAAAGCCTTCTTTCGCCGCGCGCTGGGCATAAATATCCAGCAGCTCTGCCGCAACATCGCGCACCTTCTCAGCGGCTTTCTGTCGGGCGCGTGACCAGGCATCGCCGCCAAGTTTATGCAGCGGCGCATTCTCTTCCGCGCCACCGGCATAGCGGCTGATCAGATGCAGTGACGACACCGGCACGTACAGTTTGGCGTCGTTGGCATAAGTGAGCATCAGGTATTCACCGGTGATGCCGCCCGCTTCCAGCGTGGTCATACCGGCATAACGGCCCACGCCGTGCTCCAGATGCACCACCGGTTGACCGGGATGCAGCTCTGCGAGGTTACGAATTAACGTATCCGGGTTGATGGTGCGACGAGAATCCTGGCGGCGGCGCGCCACGCGTTCCCCAAGCAGATCGCTTTCACAAATCAGCGCCAGATTGCGTTTGCTATCGATGAAGCCGTGCTCAGCTGCGCCAATCATCAGATAACGACCGTTATCTACGGCTTCATCGAGTCGCAATATCCGCTTCGGCGCCACTTTGATACGGGCGAGCAGTTCGCCAAGCGCTTCACGGCGGCCTTCACTTTCCACCGAGAAAATCACCGGACCGGTGAAGCCTTCAAGGAATTTACGTAACGCATCTAACGGCGCTTTTTGCTGCGCCTGAACGGCAATATCCGGCAGCTTCTGGAACCCGAGGTTGGTATTTGCTGCTTTGTTCGCCAGACTCTCGGTTTTCAGTTGAACGCGCGGCCAGCGTTTAAGTTCAGAAAACAGCTCATCAACCCGCAGCCACAGCGATTCCGGCGGCAGAAGCGGGCGCATCGGATCAACACCTCGATTTTCAAAGCGTGACAGGGTATCGGCCTGGAAGCGTTCTGCGCTGGTCTCGATATCACCGGTATTCACCAATAATGTATTGGAGGGGAAGTAGCTGAACAGCGGCGGCAGCGGCTCGCAGAAAAACAGCGGTTGCCAGTATTCAATACCCGCAGGTAACGTGCCTTTGCTGACCTGCTGGTAAATATGTTCGGCGTCGCGTTTCACCTCAAAGGTATCGCGCCACTGGCTACGGAATAGCTCGATGGCCGTTTTGTCAGTCGGGAATTCGTGGGCGGGAAGCAAATTAATGGCATCGACTTCTTCCAGCGTGCGCTGGGTGTCGGTATCAAACAGACGCAGGCTGTCGATTTCGTCATCAAAGAAATCCAGACGATAAGGCAACTCGCTGCCCATCGGGAACAGATCCAACAACGCGCCGCGGGTGGCGTATTCGCCGTGTTCCATGACCTGATCAACATGGCGATAGCCCGCACTGTCCAGCTGTTCACGCAGAGCGTCACGTGAAAGTCGCTGGCCCTTTTTCATGACCAGCGCATGGCCGTGCAGATAGCTGTGCGGACAAACGCGCTGCATCAGTGTATTTACCGGAACGATCAGCACGCCGCGCTGCATGGCAGGCAGTTGATACAGCGTGGAGAGCCGCGAGGAGATAATCTCCTGATGGGGAGAAAAGCTGTCGTAGGGTAGCGTTTCCCAGTCGGCCAGGTTCATCACCATCTGGTCGGTAAACTGACGAATTTCATCATGCAGACGCAGCGCATTTTGCATGTCCGGCGCGATCAGGACCACTGGACCCGCGTGATGTTCGGCGATTTCGGCGACCAGCGTTGCGCAGGCTGCACCGGTAAGCTCACCTAACTGGCGCTGATCGCCAGCTTTCGCCGGGAGCGTATAACGATGTTGTTCAGGCATTCGGTTGTCAGGATCTCGTTTAGATATACATCTGATAAGCAATGTTCTTTATTATCCGTGATCGTTTCTCATAAGCAAATTGATTCGCCCCCTGATGGGGGCAAAAAGCGCGTAGGGGTTAGCGCGAGACAGCCGATAAAGAAGGCGGGGAAAAGAGCAGGTCAGCCACTGTTTTTTGTGAAATATTACGTACCAACAGGCCAAACAAGGTGCACAGCAGCAGGCAGGCGAACGGATACACCAGCAGCAGGGCCAGCTCCGCATAGGCAGGCCAGGCGGCATGATTGATTTTGGGGATTAGCGTTAAGCTGAACAGCTCAACCAAAATACGGTGGGTAGTGTAGATAGCGATGGTATTGGCACCAATCACGCTTAACGGGCCGGACTCACGCATACCAAAGCGCAGCTCAAATTGATAAAACAGCTTCATGATCAGCACAATGGAAAGCAGAGAAAGTAATAGTGAGACATTTGCCAGCCACGCGACGACAGCGGCGATTGCGCTAACCAGAACAATGACCGCATGGCGGCGCAGAGGCACCTCCTTGATCCATACCATCAGCGTTGCGCCAAACCATGCACCGAGGCTGTACCAGGGCAGATTGCGAATCACGCTGTTCATTCCCCACCACGGCGTCGGGACAAAATTGATCGCCACGCTCAGCACCACAAATAACGCCAACAGCGGCGCCGCCCAGCGGCTGAAAATCTTACACAGAACAAAATAGACAATCAGCGCATACAGATACCACAAGCTGGTGCTGGCGGTCAGCATTCCGTGGGTAAAACCTGTGATCGAATCGGCATAAGCGGCGTTGGCGGCATGGCTCAGATCGCGCTGTGGGGCCAACCAGTTATTGATCGCGACTAACGCCAGCCATTGCACCACACCCCAAAGTACCAGCACCCAGGCAATGCTCCAGATCCGTTTATCCACGCAGGTTGTCCACGGGACGCTATCAATGTAGCGACGGATCAGATATCCCGAAATAAAGAAAAACACCGGCATGCGAAATGGCGCCAGGTACAAATTGAGGTAAATCCAGCATTTGCTCAGCAGCTCTGAAAGCGGATGCTGAAAAGTAGTAAGGTGCGGGTAAAATGTGATTACCGAGTGGTAAATCACCACCAGACAAATACATAACCCTTTGATTTGATTAATCCATAGTTCTTTTTTCTTCATCGAGACGGCGTATCCATATTGTTGGCTATAGCCTGCCATCCTGCGCAACCCACTGTGCGCTGTAATGCGTAACTGTCTGCATTTTGTTTTTTTAAGATAAAGATCAGGGACCCGGGCTGAAGGGAAGAGGGACAACTTTAGCGAATTGATTTATTTATACTTTTAGGAATAGTGCTGACGAACACTTACGGTTCAGTCATTTACCCATTCCGCTTTCGCTTATATACTCGTGACTTTGCTAACAGCAACCAGACGGATTTCATGTACCAACCTGTCGCTCTATTCATCGGCCTGCGTTATATGCGTGGGCGTGCAGCAGATCGCTTCGGTCGCTTCGTTTCCTGGCTCTCCACCATAGGCATTACTCTCGGGGTAATGGCGCTGGTCACGGTGTTGTCGGTGATGAACGGTTTCGAGCGCGAGCTGCAAAACAATATTCTTGGCCTGATGCCTCAGGCCGTACTCTCGTCTGAACAGGGTTCCCTCAACCCGCAACAACTGCCGGAAAAAGCGGTGGTGTTGAACGGCGTCAACCGCGTTGCACCCATAACTACGGGAGATGTGGTGCTGCAAAGCGCGCGTAGCGTGGCGGTCGGCGTGATGCTCGGTATCGATCCGGCACAAAAAGATCCGTTAACGCCGTATCTGGTCAATGTGAAGCAAACAGATCTGCAACCGGGTAAGTATAATGTCATCCTCGGCGAGCAGCTTGCCGGGCAGTTGGGCGTGAACCGTGGCGATCAAATCCGTGTGATGGTGCCCTCGGCCAGCCAGTTTACGCCGATGGGGCGTTTGCCGAGCCAGCGTTTGTTTACGGTGATTGGCACTTTCGCCGCCAACAGCGAAGTCGATGGCTACCAGATGCTGACCAACATTCAGGATGCCTCGCGTCTGATGCGCTATCCGGTGGGTAATATCACTGGCTGGCGTCTGTGGCTGAACGAACCGTTAAAAGTTGACTCGCTGAGCCAGCAAACGCTGCCGCAAGGCACCAAATGGCAGGACTGGCGCGAGCGCAAAGGGGAACTGTTCCAGGCCGTGCGCATGGAAAAGAACATGATGGGGCTGCTGCTTAGCCTGATCGTGGCGGTGGCGGCTTTTAATATTATTACCTCGCTGGGTCTGATGGTAATGGAGAAGCAAGGGGAAGTGGCGATTTTACAAACGCAGGGGCTAACGCCGCGGCAGATAATGATGGTGTTTATGGTTCAGGGGGCCAGTGCCGGGGTGATTGGCGCGCTGCTGGGCGCTGTACTGGGTGCATTGCTCGCCAGCCAACTGAACAATCTGATGCCAATTATTGGTGTGCTGCTGGATGGCGCTGCGCTGCCGGTCGCTATCGAGCCGCTGCAGGTTATCGTCATTGCGCTGGTGGCGATGGCCATCGCGCTGCTGTCTACGCTTTATCCTTCCTGGCGCGCTGCCGCCACTCAACCCGCTGAGGCTTTACGTTATGAATAAGATCCTGTTGCAATGCGACAACCTGTGCAAACGCTATCAGGAAGGCACTGTGCAGACCGATGTACTGCACGATGTCAGTTTTTGCGTCGGTGAAGGTGAGATGATGGCGATTGTCGGCAGCTCCGGCTCCGGCAAGAGTACGCTGCTGCATCTGTTAGGTGGGTTGGATACCCCGACTTCCGGCGACGTCATTTTTAGCGGTCAGCCAATGAGCAAGCTCTCGTCGGCGGCGAAAGCGGAACTGCGTAATCAGAAGCTGGGCTTTATTTACCAGTTCCACCATTTGCTGCCGGATTTTACCGCGCTGGAAAACGTAGCGATGCCGCTGCTGATCGGCAAGAAAAAACCGGCTGAAATCACCGAGCGCGCACGGGATATGCTGAAAGCAGTAGGGCTGGATCATCGTGCCAGTCATCGCCCGTCTGAACTGTCTGGCGGCGAACGCCAGCGTGTGGCCATCGCGCGTGCGCTGGTGAATAACCCGCGCCTGGTCCTGGCAGATGAGCCAACAGGTAACCTGGATGCGCGTAACGCGGACAGCATTTTTGAGCTTCTGGGCGAGCTGAACCGCTCTCAGGGCACGGCATTTCTGGTGGTGACGCACGATCTGCAACTGGCGAAGCGGATGAGTCGCCAGCTTGAAATGCGCGATGGTCGCCTGACGGCTGAACTGAGCTTGATGGGAGCTGAGTAATGGCTTCGCCTTTATCGTTATTGATTGGTCTGCGCTTTAGCCGTGGTCGGCGTCGCGGCGGTATGGTTTCTTTGATTTCGGTGATATCTACCGTTGGCATCGCGTTGGGTGTGGCGGTGCTGATCGTCGGTTTAAGTGCCATGAACGGATTTGAGCGTGAGCTGAACAACCGTATTCTGGCCGTAGTCCCACACGGAGAGATTGAAGCCGTAAATCAGCCGTGGAATAACTGGCAGGAAGCGCTCGACAAGGTACAAAAAGTGCCGGGTATTGTCGCCGCGGCGCCTTATATCAACTTTACCGGACTGGTGGAGAGCGGGGCGAACTTACGCGCGGTGCAGGTGAAGGGCGTTGACCCGAAACAGGAACAGCGTTTAAGCGCGCTGCCATCCTTTGTGCAAAACCACGCCTGGGATAATTTTAAAGCCGGTGAACAACAAATCATCATTGGTAAGGGTATTGCCGATGCGCTGAAGGTGAAGCAGGGCGACTGGGTGTCGATTATGATCCCTAACGCCAGTGCGGATCATAAGCTACAGCAGCCTAAACGCGTGCGTTTGCACGTGACGGGGATCCTGCAACTGAGCGGTCAGCTCGATCACAGCTTTGCCATGATCCCAATGGAAGATGCGCAGCAATATCTCGATATGGGAACCAGCGTTTCCGGGATCGCGCTGAAGGTTAACGACGTGTTTAACGCCAATAAGCTGGTGCGAGACGCGGGTGAAGTCACCAATAACTATGTTTACATCAAGAGCTGGATTGGCACCTACGGCTATATGTACCGCGATATTCAAATGATCCGCGCCATTATGTATCTGGCTATGGTGCTGGTGATTGGCGTGGCCTGTTTTAATATCGTTTCCACGTTAGTGATGGCGGTAAAAGACAAAAGTGGCGATATTGCGGTATTAAGAACACTCGGGGCGAAAGATGGGTTGATCCGTGCCATTTTTGTCTGGTACGGCCTGCTGGCGGGTCTGTTCGGTAGCCTGATAGGCGTCGTCATCGGGGTGGTTGTCTCGTTGCAACTGACGCCGATCATAAACGGGATTGAGGCGCTTATCGGCCATCAGTTCCTGTCCGGCGATATCTATTTCATTGACTTCCTGCCATCGGAATTACACTGGCTGGATGTGATTTACGTGCTGGTGACAGCACTCGTGCTGAGTCTTTTGGCAAGTTGGTATCCGGCGCGTCGCGCCAGCAATATTGATCCTGCGAGAGTACTTAGCGGCCAATAACAACAATAATACACGACAGCATTCATGCTGCATCAAGGCGTAGCCAACGCAGAGGCATCTTGAAGGATGACGTGTATCAAGGAGCGGTGATGTATTACGGATTTGACATCGGCGGGACCAAAATTGCGCTGGGCGTGTTTGATAAGCAACGTCGTCTGCAATGGGAAACTCGCGTTCCTACGCCTCGCGACAGCTACGACGCTTTCCTTGATGCGGTCTGCAATCTGGTGACGGAAGCGGATCAGCGGTTTGGCATCAAAGGTTCGGTAGGCATCGGCATTCCGGGCATGCCGGAAACCGAAGACGGCACGCTGTACGCGGCCAACGTTCCTGCCGCCAGTGGCAAACCGCTCCGCGCCGATCTCAGCGCTCGCCTTGACCGCGATGTGCGTCTGGATAACGATGCGAACTGTTTTGCTCTCTCCGAAGCCTGGGATGACGAGTTCACCCAGTATCCGCTGGTGATGGGGTTGATCCTCGGTACGGGCGTCGGCGGCGGCCTGGTGCTTAACGGGAAATCCATCACCGGACGCAGCTATATCACCGGTGAGTTTGGTCATATTCGTTTGCCGGTCGATGCGCTGACGCTGATGGGCTTTGATTTCCCGCTGCGCCGCTGCGGATGCGGTCAACTGGGATGCATCGAAAGTTATCTTTCCGGCGGTGGATTTGCGTGGTTGTATCAGCATTACTACCATCAACCGCTGGATGCCCGCGAAATTATCGCGCTGTGGGAGCAGGGTGATGAGCACGCGCTGGCCCACGTTGAACGCTATCTGGATTTGCTGGCGGTGTGTCTTGGGAATATCCTGACTATCGTCGATCCTGATTTGGTGGTGATTGGCGGAGGCTTGTCGAATTTTACCGCTATTACGACGCAACTGGCGAACCGATTGCCGCGTCATCTGCTGCCGGTTGCCCGGGTACCGCGTATTGAGCAGGCACGGCACGGTGATGCCGGCGGGATGCGCGGGGCTGCTTTCCTACATCTTACCGATTAATACAAAGAGGTTGTTATGCTGTCGCGTCGGGGTCATCGGTTAAGCCGCTTTCGTAAAAATAAACGCCATTTGCGCGATCGCCTGCGTCAACGAATCTTTTTCAGAGACAGAGTGGTGCCTGAATTGATGGAAAAACCAAGAGTGCTGGTACTGACTGGAGCGGGAATCTCCGCTGAGTCAGGAATTCGAACATTCCGCGCGGCGGATGGTCTCTGGGAAGAACATCGGGTAGAGGACGTTGCGACTCCGGAAGGATTTAGTCGAAACCCGGAATTGGTTCAGTCGTTTTATAACGCCCGTCGCCATCAGTTGCAACAGCCGGAAATCCAGCCCAACGCGGCGCATATCGCACTGGCAAAACTCGAAGCCGAGTTGGGCGATCGTTTTTTACTGGTGACGCAGAACATTGATAATCTGCATGAGCGTGCGGGCAGCCAGAACGTTATCCATATGCACGGCGAGTTGCTCAAAGTTCGCTGTTCGCAAAGCGGGCAGATTCTGGAATGGACGGGCGATGTGACCCCGGAAGATAAATGTCATTGCTGCCAGTTTCCGGCACCGCTGCGACCACACGTAGTGTGGTTTGGTGAAATGCCGCTGGGTATGGATGAAATTTATATGGCACTGGCAATGGCAGATGTGTTCATTGCGATTGGCACATCGGGACATGTTTATCCGGCAGCGGGTTTTGTGCATGAGGCGCGGCTGCATGGGGCACATACGGTAGAACTAAACCTCGAACCGAGCCAGGTAGGCAGCGAGTTTGAAGAGAAGTATTACGGTCCGGCAAGCCAGGTAGTGCCTGAGTTTGTTGAGAAGTTATTGAAAGGGCTGTGATTTTTTTTTGCCGGATGGCGGTAAATGCCTTATCCGGCCTACGGTTTGCATTGATGTAGGCCCGATAAGCGTAGCGCCATCGGGCATTCCTTACACCGCTGAATTAGCGTCCTGCTTTCAGCTTCTGGTAATACTCTTCATAGATAGCGCTGGCGGAACCGACATCGTTCTGCCATTCCCCTTTGTTGATGGTTTCTGCGTCAGGGTAGAGCGTTTTATCATTTGCGACTTCAGGGCTTAACAGCTTACGCGCTGCCAGGTTTGGCGTCGGATAACCAATAGTTTCCGCAACCTCTTTCGCCACGTCCGGGCGCAGCAGGAAGTTAATCAGCTTCAGCGCACCTTCTTTGTTTTTCGCGTTAGCCGGAATAGACAGGCTGTCCATCCAGAAAATGCCACCTTCTTTCGGCCATACCACTTCCAGCGGTGTGCCCGCCTGACGCGCAACATACGCGGAGCCGTTCCACACCATCCCCAGATTAACTTCGCCTTCCATATACGGGTTGGCCGGGTTGTCAGAGTTAAATGCAGCAACGTTAGGCATCAGCTTCTTCAACTCGTTATAGGCAGCTTCAATCTCTTTAGGCTCGGTGGTATTGCCGGAATATCCCAGCTTGCGCAGCGCCATCTGGAACACTTCTCGCGCATCATCGGTTAACAGCAGACTGCCTTTGTACTCCGGCTTCCACAGATCGGCCCAACTGGTGACGGTTTTAGGATCGATAGCATCGCTGTTGACGCCAATGGCCGTCGCACCCCAGATATACGGGATGGAGTAGTCATTGTTCGGGTCAAACGGCTTGTTGAGCATTTCCGGATCGAGGTTGTGGAAGTTGGTCAACGTCGATTTGTCGATCTTCTGGATCATGCCTTCTTTACGCATTTTATCGACGTAATAGGTGGACGGAACCACCAAATCGTATGCGCCGTCTTTATAGGTTTTGAGCTTGGCGTACATGGTTTCATTCGACTCGTAGGTCGAATAGATAACCTTAATGCCGGTTTCTTTGGTGAACTGTTCCAGCAGCCCTGGCGGGACATACTCGGTCCAGTTATAGAAATAGAGCGTGTTGTTGTCATTCGCGTGAGCGGCGCTCATGCCCAGTGCCAGAGCTCCCGCCGCGAGCAGGTGGCGTGACCATTTTTTCATCATTTAACGTCCCCTGAATTAAGGGCCTTAGCGGCCCTTGGTTTTATCACGTGCAATAAGTTGGCTGGCAATCACCATAACCAGCGACAGAACCAACAAAATGGTCGCCAGTGCGTTCACCTCTGGTGATACGCCGACTTTAACCATTGAGTAGATTTTTAATGGCAAAATTTCATAACCCGGCCCGGTGACAAAAGATGAAACAACAACATCATCCATCGACAGCGTAAAACTCAGCAACCAACCCGCAGCCACCGCAGGCATAGCCAGTGGTAGTATTATCTTGCGCAGAATAGTTACTTCGCTGGCACCCAAATCTTTAGCCGCCTCAAGCATGCGGACATCAAAACCTTTCAGGCGAGAGTAAACCGTCACCACCACAAAAGGCAGACAAAAAGTGATATGCGAGAACAGCAGCGACCAGAAACCCAGTTGAATGCCGATCAGCATAAACAGCACCAGCAGAGATATTGCCATCACAATATCCGGCGACATCATCACCACGAACAGCATGCCACTGACGAACGGTTTACCGCGAAAACGGTAACGGTACAGCGCAACCGCAGTAAGTGAGCCGATCAAGGTGGCAAACGTGGCGGATAGCACCGCCATCGTCAGCGAGTGCTGTGCTGCCTGCAACAGGCTGTCGTTATTCATCAGCAGGCCGTACCATTTGGTAGTAAAACCCTGCCAGTTGATGCCAAAGCGCGAACTGTTAAAGGAGTTCACAATCAGAATGATGATTGGAATATACAGATACGCGTAGATAGCGGTCATAAAACCGCCGCGAAGCAGTCGACCGATCATTCGAGTTCCACCTTCTTGTTCAGTAAGCGGGAGGCGCGCCAGTAGATCAGCAGCATCAGACCCATCACGATGGTCAGCGTAATGCTGGTGGCTGCACCAAACGGCCAGTCGCGGATGTTCAGGAACTGAACTTTAATTACGTTACCAATCAGCAGGTTTTTCGCACCGCCCATTAAGTCGGAAACGTAAAACAGCCCCATTGCGGGCAGCATGACCAGCAGGCATCCGGCGATAATCCCCGGCATCGTCAACGGAATAATGATGCGAGTGAAGGTCTGAAGCTTATTGGCACCTAAATCGCGTGCGGCTTCCAGCAGCGGTTTATCGAGCTTTTCAATGCTGGAATAGAGCGGCATCACCATAAACGGCAGCAGGATGTATACCAGCCCGATAATCACCGCGCTGGGGGTAAACATAATGCGAATGGGTGTATCGATAACGCCGAGCCATAACAGAAACTCGTTGAGATAGCCTTTGGTACTGAGGAAAATTTTGAGTCCGTAGATGCGAATAAGGGAATTGGTCCAGAACGGAACAATCAGCAGGAATAGCAGCAGCGGGCGTACTTTTTCCGGCAGTTTCACCAAAAACCAGGCAAACGGGTAGCCGAGTACCAGACAGGCGAGCGTGGCAATCAGCGCCATATTGAGGGAGTGAACCAGCACCTCAAAATAGAGCGGATCGAGCAGACGCGTATAGTTCTCCAGCGTAAAGACCATTTTGACGAAATTGGCGTCGTCACGGGTCAAAAAGCTGGTGCCGATGATCATCAGGTTGGGCAGAAAGACAAATAACACAAGCCAACCGACAATGGTGAAGATCACCACACTCTGGAATTTACTTGTGCTCTTCATCAGCCAGTACGACCTCCCAGCTTTCTACCCAGTTAATTGCCATTTTCTGGTCGAGCGAGTGGTCAAAGTCAGGATCATCTTCGTTGAAGAATTCGCTGACCATCACCATTTTGCCATTTTCCAGTTCCACAACCGACTCCAGCGTCATGCCTTTGTAGTTGCGTTCGCGCACGTAGCCGATCAGGCCTTCGATATGATTATCATCGTTGATTTCATCAACGCGTAAATCTTCAGGGCGTAACAGAACGTGCAGCTTTTGTCCGGGAACTACCGCGAAGTTGACATAAATATTGCACTCGCGGCCTTCAACGTTAGCACGAACACGCTGTTCATCCAGACGTTCAATCACCGTGGCGTTAAACATATTGATCTCGCCGATAAACCCGGCGACAAACAGATTCTTTGGCTCTTCGTAGATTTCGCGCGGCGTACCGTCCTGCTCAATCTTACCATCGCGCATCACCACGATGCGGTCAGACATAGTCAGCGCTTCTTCCTGATCGTGTGTGACAAAGACAAAAGTGATACCAAGCTTACGCTGCAGCGCTTTCAGCTCATTCTGCATCTGCTTACGCAGTTTGTAGTCCAGCGCAGAGAGGGATTCATCTAACAAGAGTAAGCGGGGTTTGTTGACCACTGCTCGGGCAATCGCTACGCGCTGCTGCTGTCCGCCGGAAAGTTGATGCGGTTTTCGCTGGGCGAACTCTTCCAGTTGCACCATGCGCAAGGCTTCGGTAACGCGGGGAGAAATGTCGGCTGCGGGCGTTTTTTGCATGCGCAAACCAAAGGCCACATTCTCAAACACAGTCATGTGGGGGAATAGCGCATAGCTTTGGAAGACGGTATTCACGTAGCGATTTTCCGCTGGAACGTGAGTGATGTCCTCGTTGTCCAACAAAATATGACCGGAATCAACCGTTTCCAGACCGGCAATCAGGCGAAGAACGGTTGTTTTACCGCAGCCAGAGGGGCCAAGCAGCGTAAGAAACTCGCCATTATTGATGGTCAAATCCAGGCTGGAAATCACCTCTTTGCCATCGAAACTTTTGCGAATTCCCGCTAATTGCACCAGTGGAGAAAGCGAACGCGGTTGTTTATTCAATTTTTTACTCTGTCCCATGTAAACGCAACGGATGGCTGACCGATGCGGGGTTTGTGGTTAACCACCTTGATGACTCTTAATGAGGGCCGTTATTCTACGGCAAACCATTGTAATCGCCAATCCTTGTTGCGAATTACTGACTTAGCCCTATAGTCAGAGGGGATGTCAGGGCGAAATATTCTCACTTGCGGGGATAAAAGTGACCTGACGCAATATTTGTCTTTTGTTGCTTATTGATAATGTTGTCACAAAAAGTGAGGGTGACTGCATGGATAAACTACTTGAGCGTTTTTTACACTACGTGTCGCTGGACACCCAATCAAAATCGGGCGTGCGGCAGGTACCCAGCACCGAAGGACAGTGGAAATTATTACAACTGCTCAAACAACAGCTCGAAGAGATGGGGCTGGTTAATATTTCACTGAGCGAAAAAGGCACGCTGATGGCAACGTTACCTGCTAACGTTGCTGGCAATATTCCTGCGATCGGCTTTATTTCCCATGTGGATACCTCACCGGATTTCAGCGGTAAAAATGTCAATCCGCAAATCGTTGAAAACTATCGCGGTGGCGATATTGCGTTAGGCATTGGTGATGAAGTTTTATCGCCGGTGATGTTCCCGGTGCTGCATCAACTTCTGGGTCAGACGCTGATCACCACAGACGGTAAAACGTTGTTGGGCGCGGATGATAAAGCAGGCGTGGCGGAAATCATGACCGCACTGGCTGTGCTTATCCAAAAAAATATTCCGCACGGTGATATCCGCGTGGCCTTTACGCCGGACGAAGAGGTGGGTAAAGGGGCGAAGCATTTTGATGTTGCGGCATTCGATGCGCAGTGGGCCTATACCGTTGACGGTGGTGGCGTAGGTGAGCTGGAGTTTGAAAACTTCAACGCCGCGTCGGTTAATATCAAAATTGTTGGCAACAATGTGCATCCCGGCACCGCAAAAGGGGTGATGGTGAATGCGCTGTCCCTGGCGGCGCGTATTCACGCTGAGGTTCCGGCAGATGAAAGCCCTGAAAAGACGGAAGACTATGAAGGCTTTTATCATCTGGCGAGCATGAAAGGGACGGTCGATCGGGCGGATATGCACTACATTATTCGTGATTTTGACCGTAAGCAGTTTGAAGCGCGTAAACGCAAGATCATGGATATCGCCAAGAAGGTTGGCAAAGGGTTACACCCAGACTGCTATATCGAACTGGTGATTGAAGACAGTTACTACAATATGCGCGAAAAAGTGATTGAGCATCCGCACGTGCTGGATATCGCCCAGCAGGCGATGCGCGATTGTGATATTGAGCCGGTGCTGAAACCGATCCGTGGCGGCACTGACGGCGCGCAGCTGTCGTTTATGGGATTACCGTGTCCGAATCTGTTCACCGGCGGCTACAACTATCATGGCAAGCATGAGTTTGTGACGCTGGAAGGAATGGAAAAAGCGGTGCAGGTGATTGTGCGTATTGCTGAATTGGCCGCGAAACAAAAATAAAGCATGTGTAGTTGCCGGATGGCGCTTTGCTTATCCGGCCTACAATATTTCACTCCAGTAGGCCTGATAAGACGCATGGCGTCGCATCAGGCACAGTCTATTACCCTTCGAAGAACCAGTACCCGCTGTTGACCAGCGCGGCAAGCATGGCAAGGAAAGAAGGATCTTCCAGCGCATCCTCAAAGTTCTCAGCCGTCAGCACAATATGACTGGCCAGCGCTTCCAGCGCAGGACGATGTGGCGAGTCAATTTTCTCACCGTTAGCGTAGACGTCATCGCCAATGCGCAATACGCGCAATCCGCCCAGACGCACTAAAACATCACCTTGTTTCAGGGCATCATAAATTTCGTCTGGCTGATACGGTGGCTCCGGCGGGGCAATATCCAGCTCATGACGAGACTGAGAGATAAACTCGCCAAACCACTGCTGAAAATGTTCTGGCTGATTAATCAGACCCAGCATCATTTCGCGCAGCTTGTCCATTTCCTGCGGCAGAACATCTGCCGGATGATCGCGCGGTGGCAGGTCAGGATCGCTGTAATAGGTGCTGCCCAGTTCGCGTTGCAAAACGTAATCGGCGAACCCGCTGATCAGCTCGCGAGTGTTTGGCGCGCGGAAGCCAACCGAATAGTTCATCGCGTTTTCTAACGCATAGCCTTCGTGCGGGAATCCCGGTGGAATGTACAGGATATCGCCGGGTTCCAGCTCTTCATCAATGATGGCTTCGAACGGGTCGACCTGAAGAAGATCCGGGTGAGGGCAGTGCTGCTTCAACTGCAGCTTTTCGCCTACGCGCCAGCGACGACGACCGGTTCCCTGAATGATAAATACATCGTACTGATCCAGGTGCGGGCCAACGCCGCCGCCGGGTACAGAGAAAGAAATCATCAGATCGTCGATACGCCAGTCCGGTAATTCACGGAACGGGCGCATCAGCGCGGCGGTAGGTTCGTGCCAGTGGTTGACCGCCTGCACCAGCAAAGACCAGTTGTTCTCGCCAAGATGGTCGTAGCTTTCGAAGGGACCATGGCTAACCTGCCATTTACCATCCTGATGGCTGACGAGTCGGCTGTCGACCTCGCTTTCCATTGCCAGTCCAGCCAGTTCGTCAGGAGAAAGAGGATCAATAAAGTTATTAAACCCGCGTTTTAAGACCACCGGGCGTTTCTGCCAGTGGCGTTCAAGAAAATCGGGCCAGTTAAGTGTGAGTTGGTATTCCATAGTGAGCATCCCGCAGGCTGGTATCTGCAACCGATTATAACGGATACTTAACCTCAAGCGTGAAGTCAGTACATATTTATTACATGCGACGATTACTCGTCTTTCTGGCCCGGCTGCTGGCGGCCAAAAATAACTTCCATGCGCGCGCCACCCAGCAGGCTATCACCAGCAATAATTTGCCCGTCATACTGTTCGGTGATTTCTCGCGCCACCGCCAGACCGACGCCTTGTCCGGGACGTAGTGTATCTACGCGCTGTCCACGGTCAAACACCACTTCCCGTTTGCTTTGCGGAATACCAGGACCATCGTCTTCGACCAGAATATGCAGCTGATCCTCAGACAGTTGCGCCGAAATCTCGACAAACTCCAGACAATATTTACAGGCGTTATCCAGGACGTTGCCCAACACCTCGACAAAGTCATTCTGTTCGCCCACAAAGCTGATCTCAGGTGAGATATCGAGATTAATGTTGACCCCTTTACGCTGATACACTTTATTCAGCGCCGAGGTGAGCTTATCCAGCAACGGCGCGACCGGGTGCAGCTCGCGGCTGAGTAGGGCACTGCTGCCACGCATACTGGCGCGATGCAGGTAATAGCCTATCTGTTGGGAAATACGGCTGATTTGTTCCAGCATGATAGGCTCTGCGTCGCTGACGTTCATCTTTTCATTACGCATTGAGCGCAGCGTACTTTGCAGTACCGCCAGTGGCGTTTTCAGGCTATGGGTGAGATCGGTTAACGTGGTGCGGTATTTATCGTAGCGCTCACGTTCGCTTTTTAAAAGTCGATTGAGATTGCGAACCAGGCTGGTCAATTCGCGTGTGGTGGCGGGGTTTAGCATCTCACGATGATGTTCCTCAAGCTCACGGACTTCACGCGCTAGCGACTCAATTGGCCGCAGGCTCCACCAGGCGGCCACCCATAACAGCGGAATGACCAGCAACAGATTGGCGACCAGGACATAAATAAACCAGCTCCAGACCATATACGAGCGCTTTAGCTCTATAGGAATGGTGTCGACAACCACAATGGTCAGTTGCGGCATTCTGGCTGTGGCGGGGTAGACGTTCACCGCCACGGAGTGGGTCATTTCGGCGTCGTCATCATCTTCTCTGACTTCTTTTAACTGCTGCTGAGCGGAGTGATCTTCGCCCAGTAAAGTGCTGGTGGCGTTTACATTGGCTTCAATTTCATGAAAACCGTTCGTTTTTAGCCAGTCCGGTTGGATACTTTTCGTCAGCCAGGGAACATTGCGCTGCGCCCACAACAATTCACCGCTTTCGTTATAGATCAGCGACATTGTTGGACTTTGCATATCGAGATGTTCAGGCAGCTCGACGTTTATCTTGCCGTTTTCCCACTTTGCCAGGGTATAAAACAGATTACTTTCACCCCGCAGCAGGCGGAACGTTGTCTTATCAAAGCTGACGCTGTAGCCCACCAGGGCAACCATGCCGTAGGCCAGTGAGAGCACCAACACCACGCCCGCAGTTGCCAGTAAAAAGCGCAACCGCAGCGATAGCGGGAAAAAATGACGCAATAGTTTATTCATTAGCGCAGTTCAAAAAGATATCCCTGACCACGCACGGTGGTGATGACGTCGTCCGGATACTGCGCCTGTATTTTCTTACGCAGACGTCCCATTAGAACATCAATGGTGTGACTTTCGCGCAGCTCGGCATCCGGATAAAGCTGCAGCATGAGCGAATCTTTACTGACCACTTTGCCATTATTACGGATGAGCGTTTCCATAATGGTGTATTCAAACGCAGTGAGCTTGATAACTTCATCATTGACGGATAACTCGCGTCGAGAGAGGTCCACCTGAAAAGGCGGAAGGGAGATAATTTGCGATGCCAGACCGCTGTTGCGGCGCATCAGTGCCTGCATGCGCGCAGCCACTTCTTCGATGTGAAACGGTTTGGTGACATAATCGTCAGCGCCAGCGCTGAGGACTTCCACCTTGTCCTGCCAGCCTTCGCGCGCGGTTAATACCAGAATCGGCAGCGAAACCTCATTACTGCGCCAGCGGCGGATCAGCGACAAACCATCTTCATCGGGGAGTCCTAAATCAACGATCGCGATATCCGGCAGATGTTCATTCAGATAATAGTCCGCTTCCTTCGCATCTTCTGCATCATCCACCTGATGCCCTAAATCTTGTAACTGAACCTTGAGGTGGTGGCGTAATAAAGCATTATCCTCGACAACCAGTACGCGCATCATCGTTTCTCCCTAAAATAATGGTATGAATAGTTTAACGCTGATTATGTGGCTGTGGGGATAAACATTTAATAAACCGGGGGAAGGGATAATCTCGCGGACAATAAAAAAGCCGGAAGCGCTGATGCTTTCCGGCTTACTACGATATGAACGGAAGACCGGAACAGGCTCAAGCACGCTCCGGCATCAAACAGATTACTTCAGTTCATCAACCATGGTGATGGCGCGACCAATATAATTGGCAGGCGTCATTGCTTTCAGGCGAGTTTTCTCTTCTTCCGGCAGCGCCAGACCGTCGATAAACTGCTTCATACCTTCGGCGTCAACGCGCTTACCGCGGGTAAGTTCTTTCAGTTTCTCGTACGGCTTCTCAATACCGTAGCGACGCATCACGGTCTGAATCGGCTCTGCCAGAACTTCCCAGTTATGATCCAGTTCATCCAGCAGATGATCGCGGTTCACTTCCAGTTTGCTCACGCCCTTCAGCGTGGACTGATAGGCGATCAGCGCATAGCCAATACCTACGCCCAGGTTACGCAGAACGGTAGAGTCAGTCAGGTCACGCTGCCAGCGGGAGACCGGCAGTTTGCTCGCCAGGTGCTGCAGAACCGCGTTAGACAGACCCAGGTTACCCTCGGAGTTTTCGAAATCGATGGGGTTAACTTTGTGCGGCATGGTGGAAGAGCCGATTTCACCCGCGATGGTTTTCTGTTTGAAATGGTTCAGCGCCACGTAACCCCAGACATCGCGGTCAAAGTCGATCAGGATGGTGTTGAAACGGGCGATGCAGTCAAACAGCTCGGCAATGTAGTCGTGCGGCTCAATCTGCGTGGTGTACGGGTTCCACTGGATGCCCAGCGAGGTGACAAACTCTTCGCTGAACTGATGCCAGTCAACTTCCGGGTAAGCGGCGATGTGGGCGTTATAGTTACCGACTGCACCATTGATCTTACCAAGAATTTCAACCTGGTTGAGCTGACGATACTGACGCTCCATACGGTAAGCCACGTTAGCCATTTCTTTGCCTAGCGTAGAAGGGGTGGCTGGCTGACCGTGGGTACGGGAGAGCAGAGGAATATCGCGATACTGTACAGACAGATCTTTCACCGCGTCGATAAGCTTACGCCAGTACGGCAGAACCACTTCGTCGCGTGCGGTTTTCAACATCAGCGCGTGAGACAGGTTGTTGATGTCTTCTGAAGTACACGCAAAGTGGATAAATTCGGAAACAGCGTGCAGTTCCGGGATATCCGCCACTTTCTCTTTCAGGAAATACTCAACTGCCTTCACATCATGGTTGGTCGTACGCTCAATGGTTTTGATGCGCGCAGCATCTTCTTCATTGAAGTTAGCGACGATCGCATCAAGGAAACCGATTGCGTCGGCAGCAAAAGCAGGAACTTCCTTGATCGCTGCGTGCGCGGCCAGTTTTTGCAGCCAGCGTACTTCAACCTGTACGCGGAATTTCAGCAAACCGTATTCGCTGAAAATCCCGCGCAGCGCGCTGACTTTATCGCCGTAGCGTCCATCGACAGGGGAAACGGCGGTCAGTGAGGATAATTCCATAGATCACAACTCCGGGGTTAAATGAGCAAGAATTTGTTTTGCCTGAGTCGTCAGGCGATTACGAGAAAACATGAGTTGCAGACGGCCTCCACCAACCTGATGCCAGAGCACGGCAGCACGGATGCCAGCCAGCAGCGAAGCGCGTACTTTAGCCTGTACTTGTGGGCTCTGAAGGATGGCCGGGGAACCCGTGACCTGAATACGCGGGCCGAGTGGGCTGATGACGTCAACATAAATACCAGCCATCGCACTCATCAACGTTTCTGACTGCAAATCAAAATGGTCTAGTTGGCGCTGCAAGCCGCTAATACGGTCTCCCAGCGTGTCCATAGCGCCCTTGGCCGCTGACAGCTTACGCTCCAGCACCATCAGGCTTAGCGTATAGCGGGTGAGTTCCGCGTTCAGTCCCTGACGACTGCTGGCGTTCAGTACGCCAAGCAGCGTTTCAAGGCCAAGACGCAGATTGGCTTCGCTGCCGCCAAACACGCCCAGCGTAGAGCTGGGATTCATGTCGATGACACTGTTCAGTGAAACGTGTAATGCATCGGCATCACAATGCCCCTGGTGCGCCAGTTCCTGCACCAGGCGTGCCGACTGACAAATGCCTGCCAGGGCGAGGGTGATGTCATAATAATTCTTTGCCACGTTCACTGCTTCCTTGTATCAAATGTGTAAGTAATTATACCGGCAGAGGCAATCGTTGTTCGATAATGCCGCCGCCGAGGCACACTTCGCCATTGTAAAAGACAGCCGACTGACCCGGCGTGACCGCCGCGACTGGCTCGTCGAAAATGACTTCAATACGCTCAGCATCCAGTGCCTTAACGGTGCACGGAATGTCGGTCTGACGATAGCGGGTTTTCACCGTGCAGCGCATGGTGCCGGTGAACGGTTCGCGATCGACCCAATGCAGCTGTTGCGCCACCAGCCCAACGGACATCAGACGTGGATGTTCATGACCCTGAGCGACAACCAGAATGTTGTTCTCAACGTCTTTATCCACCACATACCATGGATCTTCTGTCCCTTCTTTCGTTCCGCCAATACCCAGACCTTTACGCTGACCCAGAGTGTGGTACATCAGCCCCTGATGCTGGCCAATCTCTTCGCCGTCAACGGTGATGATTTTGCCTGGCTGAGCCGGCAGGTAACGACCAAGAAACTCGCGGAACTTACGTTCGCCAATGAAGCAGATGCCGGTGGAGTCTTTTTTCTTGGCCGTAATCAGACCAAGATCTTCGGCAATTTTACGCACCTGCGGTTTTTCCAGTTCACCGACCGGGAACAGGCTTTGCGCGATTTGCTCATGGCCGAGCGTATAGAGGAAATAACTCTGGTCTTTATTGCCATCGAGCCCACGCAGCAGGCGGCTTTTGCCGTCGACATCCGCGCGACGCACGTAGTGACCGGTGGCGATGTAATCGGCACCTAAATCTTCTGCGGCAAACTCAAGGAAGGCTTTAAACTTAATTTCTTTATTGCACAGAATATCCGGGTTCGGCGTACGGCCCGCTTTGTACTCTTCAAGGAACAGTTCAAAGACGTTGTCCCAGTATTCTGCGGCAAAGTTGACGGTATGCAGTTCAATACCGAGTTTGTCACAGACAGCCTGCGCATCCGCAAGGTCGGCGGCCGCTGTGCAGTATTCCTCGCCATCGTCCTCTTCCCAGTTCTTCATGAACAGGCCTTCTACCTGATAGCCCTGTTGTTGTAACAGCCAGGCAGAAACGGAGGAATCGACACCGCCGGACATGCCGACGATCACTTTTTTTGGGCTTTCAGACATAGGAATACTCACGACATTGAACTTCAAGGCGGCATATTCTAGCACGCAGCCCTTTACTTGACACCCTCTGTAAACGGCCAGTTAAATTCGCCGATCATGGCCAGTGGGTAGCGCTGTCCGCTCTGATAACAGCGAATACTCTCTGCAACCAACGGCGAACGCAGGTTTGGCGCAGAGAAAATCTCTTCTGCGCTGACCCAGCGACAGCAATCTATATCGCTGTCATGGGGTTCTGTAGCGCACATATTGGCAAGCTCGATAGAGAAAAGAAAACGCAAAAAGGGCGTTCTGTCCGGCGCAATCCATTGATGCATACGAATGAAATGCTGCGGCTGCGCTTTAATGCCCGTTTCTTCCCATAGTTCGCGTGCTGCGGCTTGCACCAGCGTTTCATCGGCTTCCAGGTGTCCTGCCGGTTGATTCCACAAGGCCTTGCCATTGATCGTTTCTTCAACGACTAAGAATTTATCTTCTGCATGCACAATGCAGGCGACCGTGACGTGCGGTTTGAACATGTTTTCCCCTTATTCCTCAGCAAATCCTTCGGTAACATCAGGCCAGCTAATTTCACCGCTGGCCTTGTCGATACTGATATAAGCCACGGGAGGTGACGTTTGTGGGTCGGCCCCTCCACGGCACAATGCGGTTTGATGATCCTCGCGCACGATAATTTCAATGGCCTTTTTAGCATTCCAGCTTTCATAAAAGATACATTGGTGGTCGTGACGTAGCCCAAGGGTGGCGACTCTTGTTGCTTTGTCTGTCGACAACGGGTTGATGTCGCCGCGATAGTGGTCACCGCTGTTTATAGCCTGTAACTGCGACTTTTTTAACCAGCCGCGTATGATTTGGCGATCGGTGGTGTAATAGACCGCTTCCATAAAATCATCGTTGGATTGTTCTTGTACAGAGACGAGGTCGCCGGGCACTAAAAATACGGACGGGCTGCGACACTGTTCGGTTGGCATCGCATAGAACCATGCGCGGGTGTCTCCTGTTACCTGATAGTGGTTTGCGGAGGAGGAGGGTAAGAACCCGCGCTGCGACATCGCTTTATTTGCCCATGTCTGGCAAGACGCGCTTACTGCAAGCGGACTGGATAACGGCGTTAACCCAACTACCGAGACCCAGCCGGTGGCGAAGGTTCCTTTAGCGTCCCGATAACGTACGTAACGATAAGGTTCATCTTTGGAAAGCATGCCCGTGCTTTTGTAGCGCTGTGAACTCCTGAGCACCTCGACGGTGTCGCCATTGACCATGAACGCGGGGAGTTGACACTCTGTTGCTGGTGCAGAATAGAAATGCAGGCGTGAGTCGGTTTTTACTTTGGCAGACTCATAAAGGTAGTTTGCCTCTCCGGCTGCTGTTCCGGCAATCGTCTCACAGTCCAGTTTTGCTGAACAAAACGGTGACGCGCCGAGCAGGATGAATGCTGCAAAAAGCTGCTTATCCATTTTTTTCATTCTTCCCTGTTAACACTCACGTTAAACCGTACGGTTACGATTTCAGTTCCCGCCACTCGCCGTTAGCAAGATTTTCCAGCGTGTAATCCCCCATGGCATAGCGGATGAGGCGCAGCGTAGGAAATCCAACATGCGCTGTCATACGACGTACCTGACGGTTGCGGCCTTCATATAAGGTAACTTTCAACCAGCTGGTGGGAATGTTTTTCCGTTCCCGAATCGGCGGATTTCTCGGCCACAGCCATACGGGTTCCTCTACTACTTCAATGCCTGCGGGTAGCGTGGGGCCATCATTGAGCGTTACTCCGTTACGCAGGGCGTCCAGCGCTTCTGCTGTCGGCTCGCCTTCAACCTGGACGTAATAAATTTTCCCGGTACGCTTACCGGGTTGCGTTAACCGCGCCTGCAGCGCGCCGTCATTGGTTAGCACCAAAAGCCCTTCGCTGTCCCGGTCGAGTCGGCCCGCCGCATAAATTCCCGGCACGGGAATAAAATCTTTTAACGTGCTTCTGCCAGCCTCGTCAGTAAATTGTGGCAAAACATCGTAGGGTTTATTGAACAAAACCACGCGTTTTGGCTGGTTTTCTTTACGCTGCTTAGTGACTTGTCGTGAGCTGAATCGCTCAACCCGGTGATTTCTAAAAGAAGTTTTTTGCATGGTATTTTCAGATTATATCAATTGCCGCATTATAGCCTAAGAACGAGTGTCTTTCATGGCGGCGAACAATAGGGTAGTATTGACACGCTCATTACAAATCATTAACAAAAAGTTGCTCTAACGCATCCGTGTAGCAGGACGCAAATGCACATGCAGCGTGATGACAGACGAGCAGAACCAGAAGCGCTCGAAGGAGAGGTGAATGGAAAGCAAAGTAGTTGTTCCGGCGGAAGGTAAGAAGATCACCCTGCAAAACGGCAAACTCAACGTTCCTGAAAATCCGATTATCCCGTTCATTGAAGGCGACGGTATCGGCGTTGATGTAACCCCACCGATGATCAAAGTTGTCGATGCTGCTGTCGAGAAAGCCTATAAAGGCGAGCGTAAAATCTCCTGGATGGAAATCTACACCGGCGAGAAATCCACTCAGGTTTATGGCCAGGACGTCTGGCTGCCTGCTGAGACCTTAGATCTGATTCGTGAATATCGTGTTGCCATTAAAGGCCCTCTGACCACCCCTGTTGGCGGCGGTATTCGCTCTCTGAACGTAGCTCTGCGTCAGGAACTTGACCTGTATGTCTGCCTGCGTCCGGTGCGTTATTATCAGGGCACACCAAGCCCGGTTAAACACCCTGAACTGACCGACATGGTCATCTTCCGCGAAAACTCCGAAGATATCTACGCGGGTATCGAGTGGAAAGCTGACTCTGCCGATGCTGAGAAAGTGATTAAATTCCTGCGCGAAGAGATGGGCGTGAAGAAAATCCGCTTCCCGGAACATTGCGGCATTGGTATCAAACCGTGTTCTGAAGAAGGGACTAAACGTCTGGTGCGTGCAGCGATTGAATACGCCATCGCCAACGATCGTGATTCAGTTACCCTGGTACACAAAGGCAACATCATGAAGTTCACCGAAGGCGCGTTCAAAGACTGGGGTTACCAGTTAGCGCGTGAAGAATTCGGTGGTGAACTGATCGACGGCGGTCCATGGGTGAAAATCAAGAACCCGAAAACCGGTAAAGAGATCGTGGTTAAGGACGTTATCGCCGATGCGTTCCTGCAACAGATCCTGCTGCGTCCGGCTGAGTATGACGTGATTGCCTGTATGAACCTGAACGGTGACTACATCTCCGATGCGCTGGCCGCACAGGTTGGTGGTATTGGTATCGCGCCGGGTGCAAACATCGGTGACGAATGCGCTCTGTTCGAAGCAACCCACGGTACTGCACCGAAGTATGCAGGTCAGGATAAAGTGAACCCAGGTTCCATCATTCTGTCTGCTGAAATGATGCTGCGCCACATGGGTTGGGTTGAAGCGGCTGACCTGATTGTTAAAGGTATGGAAGGCGCAATCAACGCCAAGACCGTAACCTATGACTTCGAACGTCTGATGGACGGCGCTAAGCTGCTGAAATGTTCAGAGTTTGGTGACGCAATCATCGAAAACATGTAATCCACATTCTGGGTTGTATGAGAACGGGAGCCGATTGGTTCCCGTTTTTTTGGGCCTTCAAAATTCTTTCCCCAAAACTCTCCCCAAAACGTTTCCCCAAAAACCAGGCATGCTCACTGTAAATAGACCCGTTTTAGTTCCAGGCATTTTTTGAGATCCCGGCCAAATGATTGTGTTGCCGATATTCCTCCGGCG
>NZ_JAOWIA010000057.1:85061-130061 GCF_030332345.1 Citrobacter sp. Cpo221 | reverse complement strand
TATGCGGTATTAGCTACCGTTTCCAGTAGTTATCCCCCTCCATCGGGCAGTTTCCCAGACATTACTCACCCGTCCGCCACTCGTCACCCAAGGAGCAAGCTCCTCTGTGCTACCGTTCGACTTGCATGTGTTAGGCCTGCCGCCAGCGTTCAATCTGAGCCATGATCAAACTCTTCAATTTAAAAGTTTGATGCTCAATGAATTAAACTTCGTAATGAATTACGTGTTCACTCGTTGAGACTTGGTATTCATTTTTCGTCTTGCGACGTTAAGAATCCGTATCTTCGAGTGCCCACACAGATTGTCTGATAAATTGTTAAAGAGCAGTGCCGCTTCGCTTTTTCTCAGCGGCGCGGGGTGTGCATATTACGCCATCCCGCTACGAAGTCAAGCATTTAATTTCGCTTTCTTCGCCGGAGTTCTCAGTGGAACCCCGCTGACCCGGCGGCTTGTAATCCGTTGTTCCGTGTCAGTGGAGGCGCATTATAGGGAGTTATTTCAGGCTGACAAGTTAAAAATATAAAAAACTTATCAAGCGATTACTTTTCAATCAATACGTCCATTTCCGCCTGGATTTTAAACAAAAACGAGCCCCGCAGGGCCCGTTTATTGTTGTTTTGTGACTTACTGCACTGCCACTATGCGATCGTCATTCACTTCCAGACGAATCGTTTTGCCCGGAATCAGTTCACCAGACAGAATTTGCTGCGCCAGCGGGTTTTCGATCTGCTGCTGGATAGCACGTTTCAATGGACGCGCGCCATACACCGGATCGTAACCATTCGCGCTCAGCAGTTTAAGCGCCTCGTCAGAAATATGGATTTCATAGCCACGCTCTTCCAGACGTTTGTACAGACGCTGCAACTGGATCTGAGCAATAGAAGCAATATGCTGCTCACCCAGCGGGTGGAACACAACAACCTCATCTATACGGTTGATGAATTCCGGGCGGAAGTTATTGCTCACAACGCCCAGCACCATATCTTTCATATGGCCGTAATCCAGCTCACCGAAGCGTTCCTGGATCAGATCGGAACCCAGGTTTGAGGTCATAATGACAACCGTATTACGGAAGTCGACCGTTCTCCCCTGTCCGTCAGTCAGACGACCATCATCAAGCACCTGCAGCAGAATGTTGAACACATCCGGATGCGCCTTCTCCACTTCATCCAACAAGATGACAGAGTAAGGACGACGACGTACTGCTTCCGTCAGGTAACCACCTTCTTCATAACCGACATATCCCGGAGGTGCCCCGACCAAACGAGACACGGAGTGTTTCTCCATAAACTCGGACATATCGATACGCACCATTGCATCGTCACTGTCGAACATAAAGTTTGCCAGCGCTTTGCACAGTTCGGTTTTACCGACACCGGTTGGACCAAGGAACAGGAATGAACCAATCGGACGATTCGGATCAGACAAGCCCGCACGGCTACGACGGATGGCGTTAGAAACGGCTTCCACCGCTTCGTTCTGACCAATCACGCGGCTGTGCAGCTCCTGCTCCATACGCAACAGTTTTTCCCGTTCGCCTTCCAGCATGCGAGCAACCGGGATCCCGGTCCAGCGCGCCAGCACCTCAGCAATTTCTGCATCCGTGACTTTATTACGCAGCAGACGCATGGTTTTGCCTTCAGACTGGGTGGCTGCTTCCAGCTGTTTTTCCAGTTCAGGAATTTTGCCGTACTGCAGTTCAGACATCCGCGCCAGGTCGCCAACGCGGCGCGCCTGTTCGATGGCGATTTTTGCCTGCTCCAGCTCAGCCTTGATAGTTTGCGTTCCCGAGAGGGAAGCTTTTTCAGCTTTCCACTCTTCCTCTAACTCAGAATACTGACGTTCTTTGTCGTCCAGCTCTTCGTTGAGCATATCGAGACGTTTTTTACTTGCCTCATCAGACTCTTTCATTAATGCCTGCTGTTCCAGTTTGAGCTGGATAATACGGCGGTCGAGTCTGTCGAGTTCCTCCGGCTTGGAGTCAATCTGCATACGAATGCTGGATGCCGCTTCGTCAATAAGGTCGATAGCTTTATCCGGCAACTGACGATCGGCAATATAGCGGTGAGACAGCGTAGCTGCCGCAACAATCGCCGGGTCAGTAATCTGCACATGATGGTGCAGTTCATAACGTTCTTTCAGGCCACGCAAGATTGCGATGGTGTCTTCCACTGAAGGTTCAGCCACAAACACTTTCTGGAAACGACGTTCCAGCGCCGCATCTTTTTCGATGTACTGGCGATATTCATCAAGCGTTGTTGCACCTACGCAGTGCAGCTCCCCACGGGCCAATGCAGGTTTCAGCATGTTCCCGGCGTCCATTGCGCCATCGGCTTTACCCGCCCCAACCATGGTATGCAATTCGTCGATAAACAGAATGACGTTGCCTTCCTGTTTCGAGAGATCGTTCAGCACACCTTTTAAACGTTCTTCGAACTCACCACGATATTTGGCCCCAGCCACCAGCGCGCCCATATCCAGTGCCAGTACACGACGGCCTTTTAAGCCTTCCGGCACTTCACCATTGATGATGCGTTGGGCCAGCCCTTCAACGATGGCGGTTTTACCGACACCGGGTTCACCGATTAACACCGGGTTATTTTTAGTACGACGTTGCAGCACCTGAATGGTACGGCGAATTTCTTCATCACGGCCGATGACCGGATCGAGTTTGCCCTGTTCGGCACGTTCGGTCAGATCAACGGTATATTTTTTCAAGGCCTGACGTTGGTCTTCAGCCCCCTGGTCATTCACGCTTTCACCTCCACGCATTTGTTCAATTGCCTGAGTGATATTGGCGGTCGTCGCGCCTGCTGATTTTAATAAATCGGTCAGCGTACCGCGTGACTCAAGCGCCGCCAGAACGAACAGTTCTGACGAAATAAAGTTGTCCCCACGTTTTTGCGCCAGCTTGTCGCAAAGATTCAGTACACGCACCAGTTCCTGAGAAGGCTGCACATCGCCGCCGGTACCTTCTACCTGTGGCAAACGGCTCAACGCCTGGTCAATGGCTGTACGTAACTGGCCAGCATTAATGCCAGCAGACGTTAATAAAGGACGTACCGATCCCCCTTCCTGATTCAGCAAGGCGCTCATTAGATGAAGTGGTTCGATAAATTGATTGTCGTGCCCCAATGCGAGTGACTGGGCATCGGCAAGAGCAAGCTGGAATTTATTAGTAAGACGATCCAGACGCATAACTCCTCCCATAACAGGTCAAAATTGCTACTGGAGATTAAATGAGGTCATCCCTCAATTATTCAAGGTGAATGACCTGAATTATGTGAAAAGAAAATTACACGTACCGGATCGTCTTGATTCTTTAGGTTATATCAGCCAAATAAAACTTGCCATACGACCCGTGGTATTGTCGCGACGATAAGAGAAGAACGTCTCACTTTCGCTGAAGGTGCAACGTTCGCCACCGTAGAGATTCTCCACGCCGACATTGGCCAGGCGCTGACGGGCAAGCTGGTAGATATCCGCCAGATACTTGTCGCCGCGCGGCACAAATGCAAGGTCCGCTTGCGGATCTTTCGTCATGAACGCCTCGCGGACTTCTGGTCCAACTTCAAACGCGTTTGGACCTATCGCCGGGCCTAGCCAGGCAATAATGTTTTCAGGTTTGTCGGCAAAACACGCCACCGTCTCTTCCAGCACGCCGGCGCATAATCCGCGCCAACCCGCATGGGCAGCAGCAACTTCCGTTCCGGCACGATTGCAAAACAACACCGGCAAACAATCAGCGGTCATCACCGCACACACGGTGCCCGGCGTGTTGCTGTACGACGCATCTGTACGTTTGGAGGCGTAAGGCTCGCCGGTCAGTTTCAGGACATCCTTACCGTGGACCTGCTCCAGCCAGACCGGCTTTGACGGCAGATTGCCCGCAGCAAACAGTCGTTTGCGGTTCTCTTCAACATGCTCCGAGTTATCGCCGCAATGGGCGCCCAGATTCAGCGAATCGTAAGGCGGCATACTGACTCCGCCAATACGGGTAGAACTACACGCCGCGACACCTTGCGGTATCGGCCACTGCGGGACAATTAGCTTACTCATAGCCAGGCAATATCATCCTTGTGTTCTTCGAAATCAGCGCGCATCACTTCAATCAATTGCACCATATCTTGTGGAATCGGCGCATGCCATTCCATTTCGATACCGGAAATCGGGTGATACAAACGCAGCATGGTCGCATGCAGCGCCTGACGGTCGAACTTACGCAGTACGGAGATAAATTCGTCAGAAGCGCCTTTCGGTGGACGTGGACGGCCACCGTAGACCTGATCGCCCACCAGAGGATGAGTGATATGTGCCATGTGCACGCGGATCTGGTGCGTACGTCCGGTTTCCAGACGCAACCGCAGACGCGTGTGCACACGGAAGTGTTCCATAATGCGATAGTGCGTTACCGCCGGTTTACCCATTGGGTGTACCGCCATATGCGTACGCTTGGTCGGGTGACGGCTAATCGGTTCCTCAACGGTTCCGCCAGCAGTCATGTGACCAATCGCCACGGCTTCGTACTCACGGGTAATTTCGCGCAGCTGCAACGACTCCACCAAACGTGTTTGCGCCGGAACCGTTTTTGCCACCACCATTAATCCAGTCGTGTCTTTATCCAGACGGTGTACGATACCGGCACGAGGAACATCCGCGATTGGCGGGTAGTAATGCAGTAACGCATTCAATACCGTGCCATCGGGATTCCCGGCGCCCGGATGCACTACAAGGTCACGGGGTTTGTTGATGACAAGAATGTCGTCATCTTCATAAACGATATCCAGTGGGATATCCTGAGGTTCAAAACGAACCTCTTCATCAATTTCTGCGTTGATGGAGACACGCTCTCCACCCAACACTTTTTCTTTCGGTTTATCGCAAAGTTGGTCATTTACCAGTACGCGCTGGTCGAGGATCCATTCTTTTATGCGCGATCGCGAATAATCAGGGAACAATTCGGCCAAAGCCTGATCTAAGCGTTGACCGAGCTGATTTTCGGAGACTGTTGCGGTGAGTTCTACTCGTTGTGCCATAAACTGCTTCTTCGTTTAACGTTGGGTTTTACGGCTTTGCCGTTTAATATAGTGTGCTATTGTAGCTGGTCTTAACCGGGAGCAGGAACAGAGAATCTCCCGTATTACATTTTGAGGAAAGTCAAAACGTCATGACGCGCATGAAATATCTGGTGGCAGCAGCCACGTTGAGCCTGTTTTTGGCGGGTTGCTCTGGTTCAAAGGAAGAGGTGCCCGATAATCCGCCAAATGAAATCTACGCGACTGCTCAGCAAAAGCTGCAGGACGGTAACTGGAAACAGGCAATAACGCAATTGGAAGCGTTGGATAACCGTTATCCATTTGGACCGTATTCTCAGCAGGTGCAATTAGATCTCATCTATGCCTACTACAAAAACGCCGATCTGCCACTTGCTCAGGCTGCCATCGATCGTTTTATCCGTCTTAACCCGACACACCCTAACATTGATTATGTCATGTATATGCGTGGCCTGACCAATATGGCGTTGGATGATAGCGCACTGCAAGGATTCTTTGGTGTGGATCGCAGCGATCGCGATCCACAACATGCCCGAGCTGCGTTTAATGACTTTTCCAAACTGGTGCGTGGGTATCCGAATAGCCAGTACACCACTGACGCCACCAAACGTCTGGTGTTCCTGAAAGACCGGCTGGCGAAGTATGAATACTCCGTTGCAGAATACTACACTGCGCGCGGCGCATGGGTTGCCGTGGTAAACCGTGTGGAAGGCATGCTGCGCGACTACCCGGATACCCAGGCAACACGTAATGCCCTGCCGTTGATGGAAAACGCTTATCGCCAGATGCAGATGAATGCGCAGGCTGAAAAAGTCGCGAAAATCATTGCCGCCAACAGCAGCAATACCTGATTTGCCTCAGAATGCAAAACGGCAGCCCAAGGGCTGCCGTTTTTTTATCCGTTAACGCCACAACTGAAGCGGTTTAGCTCCAACGCATCCCATCAAATATGGCCTGCTTTCAGGTATTCCTCAAGTAAAAAATCGCCTGTTCCTGCGGTGCCTCACAAAAAGGTTTTCTTGACAAAAAGCGACAAAATAATGTGATTTAGATCACACATTTTGACATTAGGAACGGTATGCTGGAATCACCAAGACGGGAAAGACAAGAGGTAAAATTTATGACAATGAACATTACCAGTAAACAAATGGAAATTACTCCGGCAATCCGCCAGCATGTCGCAGACCGTCTCGCCAAACTAGAAAAATGGCAAACTCATCTGATTAATCCACATATCATTCTGTCTAAGGAGCCACAGGGTTTCATTGCTGATGCCACCATCAATACACCGAACGGACATCTGGTCGCCAGCGCAAAACACGAGGATATGTACACCGCAATTAACGATTTGATCAACAAGCTGGAACGGCAGCTCAATAAAGTGCAGCACAAAGGCGAAGCCCGTCGTGCAACAACTTCAGTCAAAGACGCCAACTTCGTCGAAGCAGAAGAAGAGTAGTCCCTTACATTGAGTGTATCGCCAACGCGCCTTCGGGCGCGTTTTTTGTTGACAGGGTGAAAACAGTACGGGTACTTTACTGACGTAGCCAAAGGAAAATTACATGAAACTTGTCCCGTTCTTCTTCGCATTCTTTTTTACCTTCCCCTGAATGGGAGGCGTTTCGTCGTGTGATAAAGAATGCGAAGACGAACAATAAGGCCTCCCACAACGGGGGGCCTTTTTTATTGATAACAAGAAAGGCAACACTATGACATCGAAAAACCCATTGCTGGCGCTGCGCGATAAGATCAGCACGCTGGATGAAAAATTACTGGCCCTGCTGGCTGAGCGACGTGGACTGGCCGTAGAAGTTGGTAAAGCCAAACTGCTTTCGCATCGTCCGGTTCGTGATATCGACCGTGAACGTGACCTTTTGGACCGACTCATTCAGCTTGGCAAAGCACATCATCTTGATGCTCACTACATTACTCGCCTGTTCCAGCTCATCATCGAAGACTCCGTCCTGACTCAACAGGCACTGCTCCAGCAGCACCTGAACAAAATTAACCCACACTCCGCGCGCGTGGCCTTCCTTGGGCCAAAAGGGTCATATTCTCACCTCGCAGCACGTCAGTACGCTGCCCGCCATTTTGAACAATTTATTGAAAGCGGCTGCGCAAAATTTGCCGATATCTTTAATCAGGTCGAAACCGGACAGGCTGACTATGCTGTAGTTCCGATTGAAAACACCAGCTCCGGTGGGATTAACGACGTTTACGACCTGCTTCAGCACACCAGCCTGTCTATCGTTGGCGAGATGACCATTACAATAGACCACTGTGTACTGGTGTCTGGCACAACGGATCTTGAGACCATTGAAACGGTATATAGTCATCCGCAGCCGTTCCAGCAGTGCAGCAAGTTCCTGAATCGCTACCCGCACTGGAAGATTGAGTACACCGAAAGCACCTCTGCGGCGATGGAAAAAGTTGCGCAGGCTAACTCACCGCGCGTGGCGGCCCTGGGGAGCGAAGCCGGAGGCGTACTGTATGGATTGCAGGTTCTCGAACATATTGAGGCTAACCAGTCGCAAAACATCACCCGTTTCGTGGTGCTGGCACGTAAAGCAATCAATGTATCCGACCAGGTTCCGGCAAAAACCACGCTGCTGATGGCAACAGGACAACAGGCCGGTGCGCTGGTTGAGGCGCTGCTGGTACTGCGTAACCATAATCTGATTATGACTAAACTGGAGTCACGCCCGATTCACGGCAATCCGTGGGAAGAGATGTTTTATCTTGATATCCAGGCCAACCTGGAATCGCCCCAGATGCAAAAAGCATTGAAAGAGCTGGGTGAGATTACGCGTTCGATGAAAGTACTGGGATGCTATCCAAGTGAGAACGTGGTGCCAGTCGATCCGAGCTAACGTTTGACAATGCCGGATGGCGCTACGCTTATCCGGCCTACGATTCATACGATTTTTGAAGGCCGGATAAGGCGAAGCCGCCATCCGGCATCTTAATTAAGGACGGCTGTCATTCGCCTGACGTAACAAAGTACGGCTTTCACTCTGGAAGCGTTTCGCATAATCGCCAAACCAGTGCTCCACCTTACGGAAGCTGTCGATAAACGCTTGCTTATCGCCCTGCTCCAGCAAACCGATCGCCTCGCCAAAACGTTGGTAGTAGCGTTTAATCAGCGCAAGGTTGCTCTCAGACGACATAATAATATCGGCATAGAGCTGCGGATCCTGGGCAAACAGACGGCCAACCATTGCCAGTTCAAGGCGGTAAATCGGCGAAGAGAGCGCCAGCAGCTGCTCCAGTTGAACGTTCTCTTCCGCTAAATGCAGACCGTAAGCAAAGGTCGCAAAGTGACGCAGTGCCTGAATAAACGCCATGTTCTGATCATGTTCAACGGCGCTGATCCGATGCAGTCGCGCACCCCATACCTGAATCTGTTCCAGAAACCACTGATAAGCTTCCGGCTGACGTCCGTCACACCAAACTACGACCTGCTTGGCCAGACTGCCGCTGTCCGGACCAAACATTGGGTGTAACCCCACCACCGGGCCATCATGTGCAGCCAGCATCGCCTGCAAAGGACCATTTTTCACTGAAGCCAGATCCACCAGGATGCAGTCAGACGGCAGACGCGGTAGTTTGGCGATCACCTGCTCGGTGACGTGGATCGGCACGCTGACGATCACCATGCCGGCATCAGAGACGATCTCCGGCGCGCGATCCCAGTCCTGCTGTTCCAGGATCCGCACCTGGTAACCTGACAGGGTGAGCATTTTTTCGAACAGACGCCCCATCTGACCGCCACCGCCGACAATCACCACCGGCCGCAGAGAAGGACAAAGCGTTTTAAACCCTTTGTCGTTCTCACTGGAGTAGGACTCACGCATAACGCGGCGTAGCACATCTTCAATCAGGTCCGGCGGCACGCCAAGGGCTTCCGCTTCCGCACGACGAGAGGCCAGCATAGAGGCTTCCCGTTCCGGTACGTAGATCGGCAGCCCAAAGCGGCTTTTTACTTCACCAACTTCGGCAACCAGCTCCAGGCGGCGTGCCAGTAAATCCAGCAACGCCTTGTCGACTTCATCAATTTGATCGCGTAATGCGGTCAATTCAGCAACCATAACCAACCTCTTATGCTACACGCGCCGACAGCTGGCCGTTTAAATCCTGGCTAATTTCACGCAGCAGCGCATCCGTCATTTCCCAACTGATGCAGGCATCGGTTACGGACACGCCGTATTTCATTTCGCTGCGCGGCTGTTCAGAAGACTGGTTGCCTTCGTGAATATTACTTTCAATCATCAAGCCAATGATCGAGCGATTGCCATCTTTGATTTGTGCAATCACGGATTCAGCCACGGCAGGCTGACGGCGGTAATCTTTATTGGAATTACCATGACTGCAATCTACCATCAGAGAAGGTCTTAGTCCCGCCTGCTCCATCTCTTTTTCGCACTGGGCGACATCTGCCGGGCTGTAGTTCGGCGCTTTACCCCCGCGCAAGATCACGTGACCGTCCGGATTCCCCTGTGTTTGCAGCAGTGCAACCTGCCCGGCCTGATTAATACCGACAAAGCGGTGCGACTGCGCAGCCGCACGCATGGCGTTAATGGCGGTCGCCAGGCTACCGTCGGTACCATTCTTAAAGCCAACCGGCATCGAAAGACCGGAAGCCATTTCACGGTGAGTCTGCGATTCCGTAGTACGGGCACCGATTGCGGACCAGCTAAACAGATCGCCCAGGTATTGCGGGCTATTTGGATCCAGCGCTTCAGTTGCCAGCGGCAGTCCCATATTTACCAGTTCAAGCAGCAGCTGACGCGCAATTTTCAGACCTGCTTCAACATCAAAAGAGCCATCCATATGAGGATCGTTAATTAACCCTTTCCAGCCGACAGTGGTACGGGGTTTTTCAAAATAGACGCGCATCACCAGGTAGAGGCTATCGCTGACCTCTGCGGCAAGGGCTTTAAATCGACGAGCATACTCAATCGCCATTTCAGGATCGTGAATGGAGCATGGGCCACATACCACCAGCAGGCGAGGATCGCGACCAGAGATAATATCTGAGATGGTTTTACGCGACTGGGCGATTTGCGCCTCTTGCTCCTGGCTCAGCGGAAATTCAGCTTTCAGCTGCTCCGGGGTCATCAGAACCTGTTCGTCGGTAATATGTACGTTGTTCAGCGCGTCTTTTTGCATGATGGTGATCCTGTTTTGCTCGTTTGCGATAGTTGATCCTCAGCGAGGAGGAAATAACGATATCACAACGGGTAAAGATTTCAATCCACAATCCGTAAATTTTAATTTACATGGTGATATTTTAAGGCAAAATCAGCCCTTATAAATGTACAATTAAGTTTACATTACCAAATTTTCAGATCCACTATGCTTAAAAAAACGAAGGAGCACAGGCAATGAAGCAACTCATCAGCACCTTATTTCTATTACTTCTAAGCGGATGTCAGATAGATCCCTACACCCATGCCCCTACCTGGACTGGTACCGACTGGTACGACGCCGGGATACAAGATGCCATTTCGGGCTATGCCGTTAAAGATAATGAAACGCTTGCCGACAACTACAATGACCGCAACGTCGATCGTACGGAATACCTTAAGGGTTACGCCGAGGGACAGCGTAAAACCTGCCAGCAGGATTTTGTTTATGCCAGAGGCCTGACCGGAAAAACTTTTCCGCCCAGTTGCGATACTGTCGAAAATGTTGACCAGTTACACAGCGCCTGGCAGCAAGGGGCAAACGAGGGTGCCGCCTCGATAAGATTAAATTAAACAATGGTTTATATTTTATAAACCATTAAGATTTAACTTAAATCACCAATAGCATTATTCCAGGAATAATGACGGCTTAGGAAAATAATGTTATTTTGTTGCAAACAATCTTGAATGTATTTCGACGTTTTACAGCAAACGCTGGTAGGTAACTATTCATGAGCTATTCTTACCGACTCATACTTCTACTGGCACTGCTCCTGACCGGATTACCGCTGTATGCCCAAAGCGTTACGGAAGAAGCAAAATCTGTACGCACTATGGTTTCCGGCATCGTCAGTTATACACGCTGGCCTGCACTTTCCGGGCCCCCAAAACTGTGTATTTTCTCTTCATCGCGTTTTTCCAGTGTCCTGAAAGATACCAGTGCAGGCGCATTACCCTATCTTCCCGTCATCATCCGTACGGAACAAGAAATATTAGTTTCGCAGTGTGACGGTTTTTATTTTGGAAAAGAATCCCCTACTTATCAGGTGGAATTAAAGAATAAATATCCGACTAAGGCATTGTTATTAATTGCTGAACAGAACCCCGAATGCGTTATTGGCAGCGCCTTTTGTCTCATAATTAAAGACGAAGATGTAAGATTTTCCGTAAATATGGATTCCCTTTCACGCAGCGGCGTAAGGGTCAGTCCAGACGTATTGATGCTTGCACGGAATAATAAGCATGGATAAGGGCCATTCTCCCATAGCACGCCCGACGTTTAAGCGAACATTACGGCGTATCAGCATAATCAGCGTTCTGGTAACCATGATGCTGATCTGGCTGCTGCTCAGCATTTCTTCCGTGCTGGCATTAAGACAGTATGCGCAAAAGAATCTGGATCTGACTGCCGCTACCATGACCCGTACGCTCGAAGCTGCATTAGTCTTTTCTGATAGTGTTGCAGCAACTGAAACGCTGGCGGCACTGGGCCAGCAGGGGCAATTTTCCGTTGCAGAAGTCCGTAATAAAAACCAGAAGGTGATCGCCACCTGGCGCTATAACGCGCAGGATACCACTGAAAAGATCAGCGGGATGATCAGCCACTGGCTGTTCCCACAACCGGTCACTCAGCCGATTTTGCATAATGGCAACGTCATCGGCGAAGTACGATTGACTGCGCGCGATAGCGTTATCAGTCATTTCATCTATTTGTCGCTGGCCGTCCTTACCGGGTGCATTCTGGTGGCATCCAGTATTGCATTAATGCTCACTCGCTATTTACACAATGGTGTTGTGGATGCACTGCAAAACATTACCGAAGTGGTACATGATGTTCGTACCAACCGTAACTTTTCACGGCGCGTATCAGAGGAACGCATTGAAGAGTTTCATCTCTTTGCCCTGGACTTTAATAGTCTGCTGGACGAGATGGAGGAGTGGCAACTTAAACTGCAGGCAAAAAACGCTCAGCTTTTGCGTACTGCACTACATGATCCTCTGACGGGTCTGGCTAATCGCGCCGCATTTCGCAGCAGCATAAATGCCCTAATGAATGACGACGCAGCGCACAGCAGCTCGGCATTGTTATTCCTTGATGGCGATAATTTTAAATTTATTAATGATACCTGGGGCCACGCAGCGGGGGATCGGGTCCTGATTGAAGTCGCAAAAAGGTTATCCGAGTTTGGGGGGAGTCGCCATTACCCATACAGACTTGGCGGCGATGAGTTCGCTATGGTGCTGTATAGCGTTCACTCTGAATATGAGGTTCAGCGGATCTGCGCGGCACTGTCACAAGAGTTTAACCGACCTTTTGACCTGCATAATGGTCATCTGGCAAGCATGACACTCAGCATTGGGTTTGCGCTGACGTGGGAACATGCCTCTGCCGAAAAATTACAAGAACTTGCCGATCAAAATATGTATCAGGCTAAACATTTGCGTTCTGAACGCATTATTAAATAATAAGGAATTACACACATGCTAAAACGTTTATTATCCCCGTTTCTTCTGCTTTTACTGATTCTTGCAGGCTGTCAGGCACCTCAGGGGAAATTTACCCCAGAGCAAATTGCAGCCATGAAATCGTATGGATTTACCGAAGCATCAGGAGACTGGTCTCTTGGCCTGGCTGACAACATCCTGTTTGACAAAAATGACTATAAGCTCCGTCCTGAAAGTGAAAAACAGATCAAGGAAATGGCATCCAAACTGGCAGCTACCGGGCTAAACCATGCGCGTCTGGATGGTCATACCGATAACTACGGCGAAGACAGCTATAACGAAGCTCTGTCACTCAAACGCGCTAATGTTGTTGCCGATGCCTGGGCGCAGGGCGCTAATATTCCCCGCACCAACCTGACGACTCAGGGACTCGGGAAGAAATATCCCATTGCGAGCAACCAGACATCAAAAGGTCGCGCTGAAAACCGCCGCGTGGCGGTCGTGATCACGACACCATAATCATCCCCCAACTGGCTGCGCGCCGCGCAGTCCTTCCATTGCCATAAAGAACAAAAGAGTAAACGTCGGGATAAAAAAAGGGCCAGCCTTTCGGCCAGCCCTTTTCTAACAGGATGTCGCTTGCGCGAATCTTAGTTAAGACGCTCTTTGATACGAGCAGACTTACCAGTGCGCTCACGCAGGTAGTACAGTTTAGCTTTACGAACGGCACCACGACGTTTAACAGCAATGCTGTCAACTACCGGAGAGTGAGTCTGGAAGACACGCTCAACGCCTTCGCCGTTGGAAATTTTACGAACAGTGAATGCAGAGTGCAGACCGCGGTTACGAATAGCGATAACCACGCCCTCGAATGCCTGCAGACGTTTTTTGGAACCTTCAACAACCCATACTTTCACTTCCACGGTATCACCCGGACGGAAGGAAGGTACGTCCTGCTTCATCTGTTCTTGTTCAAGTTGCTTAATAATGTTGCTCATAATTTAATCTCTTATCCTGGGTAAACTGATATTGGGGGCTTACGCCTGCCCATCATGTTTATGTTGCTGTTGTGCGTGTTCCGTTTTGAACTCCGCCAGCAACCTTGCTTGCTCTTCAGTCAGAGCCAGGTTTTCCAGAAGTTCAGGTCTTCTAAGCCAGGTCCGGCCCAGCGACTGCTTCAAACGCCAGCGACGTATCTCAGCGTGGTTCCCCGACAGTAACACTGCCGGTACTTCCATCTGCTCTAACACTTCAGGTCGGGTATAGTGCGGGCAATCCAGCAACCCATCAGCAAAAGAATCTTCGATTGCCGAAGCTTCATGACCCAGAACTCCCGGAATAAACCGGGAAACGGAGTCGATCAGCGTCATTGCCGGTAACTCACCACCGCTGAGTACGTAATCGCCGATTGACCATTCTTCGTCAATTTCGGTTTGAATCACGCGCTCATCTATTCCTTCATAGCGACCACATACCAGAATCAGCTTTTGATTCGTGGCCAGTTCGCTAACGCCCGCTTGATCAAGCTTGCGTCCCTGAGGTGACAGATAAATCACCTTTGCGCCTTCACCAGCCGCAGCTTTTGCTGCATGAATGGCGTCCCGTAAAGGTTGCACCATCATTAACATCCCCGGTCCGCCGCCGTAAGGACGATCGTCCACGGTACGGTGCCGGTCATGAGTAAAGTCACGAGGACTCCAGCTCTGGATGTTCAGCAGGCCATTTTTTACTGCCCGGCCAGTTACCCCGTAATCGGTAATTGCGCGGAACATTTCTGGAAACAGGCTAACGATACCTATAAACACAAGCCAATCCCCATAACGCCGACTTTTACCGTTTATCCGGTGGTTTAAAAACCAGGATCCCAATCTACTTCGATAGTACGAGTAGCGAGATCGACTTTCTTGATAACCTGCCCATCGAGGAACGGCACAAGACGTTCCTTGATACCAAACGCATCTTTCAGGTTTGCCTTGATGACGATGACGTCATTCGAACCGGTTTCCATCATATCGACGACTTTACCGAGATCGTAGCCTTCAGTAGTCACTACCTGGCAGCCCATAAGGTCTTTCCAGTAGTAGGAACCATCTTCCAGCGCTGGCAACTGCGAGGAATCCACGACAATTTCGCAATTAGTCAGTAGATTCGCCGAATCACGATCGTCAACGCCTTTCAGCTTGATGATCAGATCCTGATTGTGGTGCTTCCAGCTTTCCAGCTGTACTTGCTGCCACTGACCCGCCTTCTGGATAAACCAGGGCTGATAGTCAAAAATGCTTTCGGCGTCTTCAGTGGAAGAAAACACTCTGAGCCAACCACGGATACCGTAAGAAGACCCCATTTTCCCCAAAACGATGGGTTCCACAGGAGCCTGTGCGGCGAGTTGCTTGCTCATCATGACCACCGTGACAGATTAAGCTGCTTTGTTTGCTGCTTTGATCAGCGTAGCTACGCGATCAGAAATAGTCGCGCCCTGGCCAACCCAGTGAGCGATGCGATCCAGATCCAGGCGAGTGCCTTCTTCTTTTTCGCTAGCGATTGGGTTAAAGAAGCCAACGCGCTCGATGAAGCGACCGTTGCGTGCATTACGGCTGTCGGTAACAACAACCTGGTAGAACGGACGCTTTTTAGCGCCGTGACGAGCTAAACGAATAGTAACCATAACATCCTCTTGTGTGAATAAAACACCCAGGCCCCATCGAGGAACGGAGCCCGGGTGTCATATTAAAAGCCCGAAAATTTTACTGATTTCTGGGGAAAATGCAATCAGCAGTTGATAACTCTGCTATAAAAGGCCGTTGGCGGTGCCGTCAGTTCGGTGCCGGCGTGCGCGCAGCCACCGGAGCGTACACGCAGTACGTGAGGATGGCGAGCACACCCCGGTGCCGAAATGGCAAACAAGCCAGGCCGATTAGCGGCCTGGGAATCCAGGCGGCATCATCCCCTTCATACCACGCATCATCTTCGCCATTCCGCCCTTCTTCATTTTCTTCATCATGCGCTGCATGTCGTCGAACTGTTTCAGAAGGCGGTTTACGTCCTGAACCTGCATACCGCAACCGGCAGCGATACGGCGTTTACGGGAACCTTTGATAATTTCCGGCTTAGCGCGTTCTTTCATCGTCATCGAGTTGATGATGGCTTCCATACGCACCAGCACTTTATCGTCCATCTGCGATTTCACATTGTCAGGGATCTGACCCATGCCCGGCAGCTTGCCCATCAGGCTTGCCATACCGCCCATGTTTTTCATCTGGTTGAGCTGTTCAAGGAAATCGTTGAGATCGAAGCCATCGCCTTTTTTCAGCTTGCTGGCTAATTTTTCTGCCTGCGCGCGGTCAACCTTGCTTTCGATATCTTCGATCAGCGACAGCACGTCGCCCATGCCGAGAATGCGCGAAGCAATCCTGTCCGGATGGAACGGCTCCAGTGCTTCGGTTTTCTCGCCGACGCCGAGGAATTTAATCGGCTTACCGGTAATATGACGAATAGAGAGCGCCGCACCGCCACGGGCATCACCATCAACTTTTGTCAGCACTACGCCGGTTAGCGGCAGCGCTTCGTTAAAGGCTTTTGCGGTATTCGCGGCATCCTGACCGGTCATGGCGTCGACCACAAACAGCGTTTCTACCGGTTTGATAGAAGCGTGGACCTGTTTGATTTCGTCCATCATCGCTTCGTCAACGTGCAGACGACCGGCGGTATCCACCAGCAGCACGTCGTAGAATTTGAGTTTGGCTTCTTTCAGCGCGGCGTTAACGATATCGACCGGCTTCTGGCCGACATCCGACGGGAAGAAGTCCACACCGACCTGCTCGGCCAGCGTTTCCAGCTGTTTAATCGCCGCCGGGCGATAAACGTCCGCGGAGACCACCAGCACTTTCTTCTTATGCTTCTCGCGCAGGAATTTACCCAGCTTACCGACGCTGGTCGTTTTACCCGCACCCTGCAGGCCCGCCATCAGCACCACGGCTGGCGGCTGTGCAGCCAGATTCAGGGTCTGGTTTTCTTCGCCCATTGCCGCAACCAGTTCGTTACGGACAATCTTGACGAACTCCTGACCCGGCGTCAGGCTTTTGTTAACTTCATGACCAACCGCTTTCTCTTTTACGCGATTGATAAACTCACGCACTACCGGCAGCGCTACGTCAGCCTCCAGCAGCGCCATGCGCACTTCGCGCAGCGTCTCTTTAACGTTGTCTTCAGTAAGGCGTCCACGGCCACTGATATTGCGCAGCGTGCGCGACAAACGATCGGTTAAATTATCAAACATTGTCTCTCGCCTGGGGTGGAAACGGTCGGTCGCGACAGCGACACATCAACAGAAATTTGTCGCAGTATAACATGAAGCCGCCTTTGTTGTTATGCAACGGTTGGAGCAGCGGTCACGTAACGCTATACTGCTTTTCTTTATCACTGGCCAACTGTCGACACCTATATGCCCGTTTTTGCTCTGCTCGCCCTTGTCGCCTACTCAGTCAGCCTCGCGCTGATTATTCCCGCACTGCTGCAAAAAAACAGCGGCTGGCGGCGTATGGCTATTCTCTCTGCGGTTGTTGCGCTGGTAAGCCATGCTATCGCCCTGGAAGCGCGTATCCTACCCGGCGGTGAAAGCGGACAAAACCTGAGTCTGTTGAACGTCGGCTCGCTGGTAAGCCTGATGATCTGTACGGTAATGACCATCGTCGCGTCCCGCAATCGTGGCTGGTTATTGCTGCCTATTGTCTACGCCTTTGCGCTGATAAACCTGGCCTTCGCCACGTTTATGCCTAACGAGTTCATCACTCATCTCGAAGCTACGCCGGGCATGATGATTCACATCGGGCTATCGCTGTTCGCTTACGCCACGCTGATTATCGCCGCACTCTATGCGCTACAGCTTGCGTGGATTGACTACCAGCTGAAAAACAAGAAACTGGCCTTCAGCAATGAGATGCCGCCACTGATGAGTATTGAGCGGAAAATGTTTCATATCACCCAAATTGGCGTGGTTCTGCTGACGCTCACCCTGTGCACTGGCCTGTTTTACATGCATAACCTGTTCAGTACCGAGAACATTGATAAAGCCGTTCTCTCTATCGTGGCATGGTTTGTCTATATCGTTCTGTTGTGGGGGCATTACCATGAAGGTTGGCGCGGACGTCGCGTCGTATGGTTTAACGTCGCAGGCGCAGGCATTCTGACGCTGGCCTATTTCGGCAGTCGCATCCTGCAGCAGTTCGTGAGTTAAATCTTTAAGGAATCCTACGTGGAACACATCTCCACCACCACGCTCATTGTCACGCTCCTCATCATGGTGGTCATTTCCGCCTATTTTTCCGGTTCTGAAACCGGAATGATGACCCTGAATCGCTATCGTCTACGTCATCGGGCCAAGCAGGGAAATCGACAGGCAAAACGCGTTGAAAAGTTACTTCGCAAGCCGGATCGCCTGATAAGCCTGGTGCTCATCGGTAATAATCTGGTGAATATTCTGGCCTCCGCGCTCGGCACCATTGTCGGTATGCGCCTGTATGGCGATGCGGGCGTCGCTATTGCCACCGGGGTACTGACGTTTGTGGTGCTGGTTTTTGCCGAAGTGCTGCCAAAGACGATTGCCGCGCTATATCCGGAAAAAGTCGCCTATCCGAGCAGCGTCCTGCTGGCTCCCCTACAGATTCTGATGATGCCGTTAGTATGGCTACTCAACACCATCACGCGGCTGCTGATGCGCATGATGGGCATCAAAACGGATATCGTGGTGAGCGGTTCGTTGAGTAAAGATGAGCTACGCACACTGGTGAATGAATCGCGCTCGCAAATATCACGCCGTAACCAGGATATGCTGCTGTCAGTGCTGGATCTGGAAAAAGTCAGCGTCGATGACATCATGATCCCGCGTAATGAAATCATCGGCATTGATATTAACGATGACTGGAAATCAATCGTGCGTCAGCTCTCGCACTCCCCGCACGGTCGTATTGTGCTGTATCGCGACTCGCTCGACGACGCCATCAGCATGCTGCGCGTACGTGAAGCCTGGCGATTGATGGCCGAGAAAAAAGAGTTCACCAAAGAGACCATGTTACGCGCCGCCGACGAAATTTATTACGTTCCGGAAGGCACGCCACTCAGCACTCAGCTCATTAAATTTCAGCGCAATAAGAAGAAAGTGGGACTGGTCGTCAATGAATATGGCGATATTCAGGGACTGGTTACGGTCGAGGATATCCTGGAAGAGATTGTTGGTGACTTCACGACCTCAATGTCACCGACGCTTGCCGAAGAAGTCACGCCGCAGAATGACGGTTCGGTGATCATTGACGGTAGCGCCAACGTTCGTGAAATCAATAAGGCGTTTAACTGGCACCTGCCGGTAGATGACGCACGTACTGTGAACGGTATTATTCTTGAAGCGCTGGAAGAGATCCCGGTTGCTGGCACACGTGTGCGTATTGGGCAGTACGATATCGATATTCTCGACGTGCAGGATAATATGATTAAACAGGTGCAGGTGTTGCCCGTCAAACCGCTGCGGGAAAGCGTATCGGACCAGTGAGAGTAATCCAGACCGGGTAGCGCATCAGCATTACCCGGTCTGAGGCTAATTAGCCTTTGGCTTTCGCCACAGAGACCATCGCCGCACGGATGGTACGTCCGTTCAGGGTATAGCCTTTCTGCATAACCATCAGCACATTACCGGCAGCAACGTCGTCAGACTCTACCATTGCAATCGCCTGGTGCACGTTCGGGTCCATCGGCACGTCGATATCCGCAACCACCTGTACGCCAAACTTCGCCACAACATCCAGCATTGACTTACGGGTCAGCTCAATACCTTCGACCATAGCCGCCATAGCGTCATTGTCTTTGTCCGCAACTTCCAGCGCACGGTCCAGGCTATCCAGCACCGGCAGCAGTTCGTTGACGAATTTTTCCAGTGCAAACTTATGCGCTTTTTCTACGTCCAGTTCGGTACGACGACGCAGGTTTTCCATTTCCGCTTTGATACGCAACACGCTGTCGCGCTCGCGCGTTTCGGCTTCAGCAAGCTGAGCTTCCAGATTCGCAATTTTTTCATCGCGCGGATCCACCTGCTCAGCAGAAGCGTCTGGTTCAACCGCCTCAACTTCTTCGTGCTGATCCATGATAATTTCTTCCGGGGCTTGCCCCTCAGGCGTTTTCTGTTCTTTACTACTCATGAATTTCTCCGCGTTTTTTTCGCATTCATCTCGCTAACTTGGCTTATTATGGGGATCAGATTCAGGGATTCAAGGGAAGTACTCACATTGTCACTAATCTTCGTTACAAGGACCTCGAGAAAATGAACAAACATTTCAAGTGTATTGGCATTGTGGGGCATCCACGTCACCCCACTGCACTGACCACACATGAAATGCTCTACCGTTGGCTGTGCGCCAAAGGTTATGAGGTTATCGTTGAGCAACAAATCGCCCACGAGCTGCAGCTGAAAAATGTGAAAACCGGTACGCTCGCAGAGATTGGCCAGCAGGCAGACCTCGCCGTGGTAGTCGGCGGCGACGGCAATATGCTGGGCGCCGCACGCACCCTTGCACGTTATGACATCAAGGTTATTGGCATTAACCGCGGTAATCTCGGTTTTCTGACCGACCTTGACCCAGACAATGCCCACCAACAGTTAGCTGACGTGCTGGAAGGCCACTACATCAGCGAAAAGCGCTTTTTACTTGAAGCCCAGGTGTGCCAACAGGATTGCCAGAAGCGTATTAGCACGGCGATCAATGAAGTTGTGTTGCACCCCGGAAAAGTGGCGCACATGATTGAATTTGAAGTCTATATCGATGAAATTTTTGCCTTCTCCCAGCGCTCGGACGGCTTGATTATTTCCACACCGACCGGCTCTACCGCCTACTCGCTCTCTGCCGGAGGTCCGATCCTGACGCCTTCGCTGGATGCTATTACGCTGGTCCCGATGTTCCCGCATACGCTTTCCGCGCGACCGCTGGTGATCAACAGTAGCAGCACCATTCGCCTGCGCTTCTCTCATCGCCGTAACGATCTGGAAATCAGTTGCGACAGCCAGATCGCCCTGCCTATACAGGAAGGTGAAGACGTATTAATTCGCCGCTGTGATTATCATCTAAACCTGATACACCCAAAAGATTACAGCTATTTCAACACATTAAGCACTAAACTAGGCTGGTCAAAAAAATTATTCTAATTTAACGCCAACCTCTTTACTGTATAAAAAACCAGTTTATACTGTATGTAATTACAGTTATGGTTTTTCATACAGGAAAACAGCTATGTTGGCACAACTGACCATCAGCAATTTTGCTATCGTTCGTGAACTTGAGATCGATTTCCAGAACGGAATGACCGTTATTACCGGTGAAACCGGTGCGGGTAAGTCCATTGCCATTGATGCTCTCGGTTTGTGCCTGGGCGGACGCGCAGACGCCGACATGGTACGTGCAGGCGCCACGCGAGCCGACCTCTGCGCGCGATTCGCCTTAAAAGACACCCCCGCGGCTCTGCGCTGGCTGGAAGAAAACCAGCTTGAGGAAGGCCGTGAATGTTTGCTGCGCCGTGTTATCAGCAGCGACGGACGTTCACGCGGCTTCATTAACGGCACTGCCGTACCGTTGTCACAGCTGCGCGAGCTGGGCCAGTTGCTTATTCAAATCCACGGTCAGCATGCGCATCAGCTCCTGACAAAATCAGAACACCAAAAGTCTCTGCTGGATGGTTACGCCAATGAAGCGTCCCTGACTCAGGAAATGGCTGCGCGCTACCAGCTGTGGCACCAAAGCTGTCGTGATCTGGCGCATCATCAACAACAAAGTCAGGAACGCGCAGCTCGGGCGGAACTGTTGCAATACCAGTTAAAGGAACTGAACGAATTCAATCCGCAGCCGGGTGAATTTGAGCAAATTGATGAAGAGTACAAGCGTCTGGCTAACAGCGGGCAATTGCTCACCACCAGCCAACAGGCGCTGGCTATCCTGGCGGATGGCGAAGACATCAACCTGCAAAGCCAACTGTACACCGCAAAGCACCTGGTCACTGAACTGGCAGGCATGGACGGCAAACTTTCCGGTATCCTGGATATGCTGGAAGAGGCCACTATCCAGCTCAGCGAAGCCAGCGACGAGCTGCGCCACTATTGCGATCGTCTGGATTTGGACCCTAACCGTTTGTTCGAACTTGAACAGCGTATTTCCAAACAAATCTCATTGGCCCGCAAGCATCATGTTGCCCCTGAAGCGCTGCCACAGTTCTATCAGTCATTGCTGGATGAACAACAGCAGTTAGACGATCAGGCCGACTCGCTCGAAACCTTAACCCTGGCGGTGAATAATCACCACCAGCAGGCTCTGGAAACGGCAAAAATGCTGCACAAACAGCGCCAGCATTATGCTCAGGAACTGGGACAACTGATTACAGAGAGCATGCATACTCTCTCAATGCCGCACGGTGTCTTTTGCATTGATGTGAAATTTGAGGAACATCATTTGAGCGCAGACGGTGCCGATCACGTAGAGTTTAAAGTGACCACTAACCCAGGCCAGCCGTTGCAGCCGATTGCGAAAGTGGCTTCAGGTGGGGAACTGTCGCGCATTGCGCTGGCTATTCAGGTTATTACCGCACGCAAAATGGAAACACCTGCGCTGATTTTCGATGAAGTGGATGTCGGTATCAGCGGCCCGACTGCTGCGGTAGTGGGAAAAATGCTGCGTCAGTTGGGCGAGTCAACTCAGGTAATGTGTGTTACTCACCTGCCGCAGGTTGCTGGCTGTGGCCATCAACACTTCTACGTCAGCAAAGAAACGGATGGCGCGATGACCGAAACACACATGCAGCCGCTTGATAAACGCGCTCGCCTGCAGGAATTAGCCCGCCTGCTTGGCGGTAGCGAAGTAACGCGCAATACCCTCGCAAATGCAAAAGAACTGCTGGCGGCATAAACTTTTTTACCTTGTTAAGGTCTGAGTTCAACATAAAATCGCCGACCGACCCGACAGCAAAAGGTTTTAAAGTGGTGAAAGGTCTATTATCATCGGCATATTACATATGAGCCGCGTACTGCTCGGGCCCGAAAAGGAATCAAATCACTATGCGCTGTAAAACGCTGACTGCTGCTGCAGCAGTACTACTGATGTTGACTGCAGGCTGTTCCACTCTGGAGCGAGTGGTTTACCGCCCTGACATCAACCAGGGAAATTATCTGACACCTACCGATGTCGCCAAAGTGCGCACGGGTATGACGCAACAACAGGTTGCTTATGCTCTGGGTACACCAATGATGTCCGATCCTTTTGGCACTAACACCTGGTTTTATGTGTTCCGTCAGCAACCTGGTCATGAAGGCGTAACCCAGCAAACACTGACGCTGACCTTTAACAGCAGCGGCGTTTTGACCAACATTGATAACAAACCTGCTTTGACCGACAACAAGTAGGTTTGAGAGATCAAAAAAGGTGCTCAATGAGCACCTTTTTTATTGTCTGCTATTTTTTAGCGGATTTCTCTGCTCGCTGTCTGCGCAGCTCTTTCGGATCAGCAATCAGTGGCCGGTAGATTTCCACCCTGTCACCGTCCTGCAGAACATCAGCAAGCTTTACCGGACGGCTGTAAATGCCCACTTTATTTTTGCTGAGATCGATATCCGTACGTAATTCCAGCAGCCCGGAAGCGCGGATAGCCTCTTCCACCGTAGCGCCCTGTTGCAGCGTTACACGTTGCAGATACTGTTTCTCGGGCAGCGCATATGCCACTTCAACGACAATTTTAGCTGACGCTGACACTGTAAACCTCTTTCGCGCGAACCGTGAAGGCCTGCACCATGTTTGAAGCCAGCTCTTTAAAGATACGACCAAACGCCAGCTCGATTAATTTATTGGTAAACTCAAAATCGAGATGAAATTCAATGCGGCACGCTTCATGACTCAGTGGCGTAAACTTCCATCCGCCAATGAGTTTCTTGAACGGTCCGTCGACCAGATGCATCAGGATGCTCTGGTTACTGGTCAGTTGATTGCGCGTAGTGAACGTTTTGCTGATCCCTGCTTTCGAGACATCCACCGCCGCTGTCATCTGTCCCGGAGTTGACTCCAGCACACGGCTACCGGTGCAACCCGGTAAAAACTGGGGATAGGATTTAACATCATTCACTAGCTGATACATCTGTTCCGCACTGTAAGGTACTAAAGCGGTCCGGCTAATCTGAGGCATAACAATTTCCATCAATATCAATCACACAAATAATACCATTTATCCCCCGCTAAAAAAAACGCTATAGCCTAACTCGTGCTAAGATAGCGCCTTGCGCCCCGCTGGATGAAATGGGGTGTTTTTCGATTCCAGATTACCTATACTGAGCGGCATTATGACGAAGAAAAAAGCACACAAACCTGGCTCAGCCACAATCGCGCTGAACAAGCGCGCACGACACGAATACTTTATTGAAGAAGAGTTCGAAGCAGGACTCGCTCTGCAAGGTTGGGAAGTCAAATCCCTGCGCGCGGGTAAAGCTAACATCGGCGACAGCTACGTCATCCTTAAAGACGGCGAAGCGTTCCTGTTTGGCGCCAACTTCACACCGATGGCTGTTGCCTCAACGCATGTGGTATGTGATCCCACCCGTACCCGTAAGCTGTTGTTAAACCAGCGTGAACTCGACTCCCTGTATGGTCGTATGAATCGTGACGGTTATACCGTCGTTGCGCTTTCACTGTACTGGAAAAATGCCTGGTGCAAAGTGAAAATTGGCGTCGCAAAAGGTAAGAAACAGCACGACAAGCGCTCCGATGTGAAAGAACGCGAATGGCAGTTAGATAAAGCACGTATTATGAAAAATGCTGGTCGCTAATCGCTACTCCCCTATGACCAGTCTCTCATCCTGAGACTGGTCCTTATTTTTTAGTTATTGAAACCCACCTAATACATTCATCGAGTTTATGGTTTATTTGAGCTGAATCGTTCAGGTATAAAATAAACTTCCCTGGCATTACCGTAGCACTCCATAGTCTAATAAAATAAAACTTCAAGACCATACCACCTGTATTTAAACTTATTTAATAACACTATTATTACTGTTGTTTATTATATCACCCCCTCATTTCAGTTAAATCACAAACCCTTTAGATACAATAAATTAACTAAAAAACCAACCATTAAATACGCACCGGAAAGTATCCTTTTCAATAAGCCAAATATATTTTTAATATGGATAAGTTGCAGAATACTTTCTTTCTGACTATATCATCTAATACGAAAGAACTATTCAGCCGACAGGTCCCGAACGTATTTGATAAGTAAACGAACATCTGTATGACCTAATCAATGTAATTACATGTCTAAATTCATCTTTATGATGAACGGGGCCCCTGTCTGCTCATTTTCCCAGCGCGCTGTTGCGGATTAATACTCCCGACATGCCATCAGGAGTGAACATATGCGTCTACTCGCCGTTGTATCAAAATTAACTGGCGTTTCCACAAATGTTGAATCCTCTGAAGTTACGCTCAGTTCGCCTTCTATCGTGAAACTGTCGGTGTCGCGTGAGGAGGTGAGTCAACTGACACGCGTTAATCAGGATCTGGTTGTCACACTCCGCTCAGGTGAAACCATCACCATTAAGAACTTCTACGTCGGAAAAGGTGATGCGCAAAACCAGCTTGTTCTGGAAGACAGTAATGGTGCGCTGTGGTGGGTTCAGGATACTGATGGGGCATTCCATTTCCAGCATTTGGACGATCTCACTCCACTAATGACTGCCGAGGGAAGCCATGAAGGCGGCGCCGTCTGGCCGTGGGTTCTTGGTGGGATCGCGGTCGCAGGCGGAATTGGCCTCGCGGCAGGTGGCGGCGGCGGCGGCGGCGGCGGCGGCGGCGGCGGCGGGAGTGATAATAACGCCGGAAACGGAAATGGCGGAAATGGCAACGGTAATAATGGGGATGGCGGCTCACCGCCAACAACAACCCCTAACATGCCTGACGTACCCGTTATCACCAGCATAATCGATAACCAGGAGCTGATTACTGGTCCTGTTAATCAGCAGGAATCCACCAACGATAATACGCCCACTCTCCAGGGCACCGGCCCCGCAAATGCCACATTACATATTTTTGATAACGGCGTCAAAATCGGCCAGGTCACTATCGATGCCAACGGCAACTGGTCGTTTACGCCATCCTCTCCGCTCGCAGACGGTACCCACAAGTTTACCGTCAGTGCATCAGACGGTACGGGCAGCAGCGACATGTCGGACAGTTGGGAGATTATTGTCGATACGCTTGCCCCCGACGCCCCTGTGGTCACAGAAGTAACTGACGATTCAGGTTCCATTAAAGGCTTGATAGGTAATAACGGCGTAACCGACGATGCCACGCCAACACTCACAGGCACTGGTGAAGCGGGCTCTTACATCAGTATTTCTGATAATGGCATTCTGATTGGCATGGTTCAGGTGGATGACAATGGTAACTGGACGTTTACACCGGATACACCGCTAAGCGACGGTGTTCACAATCTGACGCTGACGCAAACTGACGATGCGGGTAACGTGAGCACGGAAACGAGTGTACCGACATTCACCGTTGATACCACCCCGCCTGAAGGCGCGGTCATTTCCTCCGTAAACCTGCAAGGCACCGAGGTAACCGGTAGTGCAGAGGTGGGAAGCCAGGTCATTATCATCGGTAGTAACAATCAGGTTTTGGGTTCAACTACCGTTGATCAAATCGGCAATTTCGTCATCGCGATTTCACCTTCACAGACGCACGGTGAAGCGCTGATCGCGAAGATTCAGGACCAGGCAGGCAACGTCGGGCCAGATACCTCCTTCAATGCCACTAACTCTGGCTACCCGGGCGTACCCGTTATCATCAGCATTGTGGATGATATTACCCCCTCAACTGGACCATTGAACAATAATCAGGCCACCAACGACCCAACGCCTACGATCTCGGGTACCGCAGACGCCAACAGCACGGTTAACATTTATAACAACGGTGCGCTTGTTGTAAGCGTGCTTGCCGATTCCAGCGGCAACTGGACCTGGACCTCCAACACCAACTTGCAGGACGACTCATACTCCTTCACCACCACAGCAACCAACCACCTGGGCACGGGAGGAACGTCAGCGGCATTCAATATCACTATCGATACTCAGCCACCGTCAGCGCCGGACGATCTGAACGTATCTGCCGACGGCTCTGTCGTCACCGGTACAGCCGAACCAGGAAGTACCGTGACCATCAATAATAACGGTCTTCAGATCGGCAGCGGCGTCGCCGGAACGGATGGCTCATTTACCATTACCATTGACCCGCCACAGACCAATGGTGAAACCATTACCGCTATTGCCACCGATCCCGCCGGGAACCCAAGCCAACCGGAAACCGCGCTCGCGCCAGACATCACAGCACCACAACCGCCAGCTAATCTGGTGATTAACTCCACAGGCGATCAGGTTACCGGCATGGCGGAACCCAACAGTACGGTACATATTCTGGATCCTGGTGGCGCGATAATTGGAACAGCAACCGCCGGCTCGAACGGAGAATTCACCGCCACGCTGGTTCCGCCGCAGACCAACGGAGAACATCTTGTCGCCAACGCGACGGATGCGGCTGGCAATACCAGCGGCAACAGCGCGATTACCGCCCCGGATACCACGGCACCTGACGCGCCTACCGGCGTCATCGTCGCCGGGGACGGTGGTTCTGTAAGCGGACATGCTGAAGCGGGAAGCTCCGTCACCGTAAAAGACAGCAATGGTAATCAGATCGGCACAGGCCAGGCTGACAGCGGCGGCAACTTCACGGTGTCGATTACGCCGTCGAAAATGAACGGCGAAACGGTAAAAGTTACCGCAACGGACAGCAGCAATAACGAGAGTCAGCCAACTTCCGCGGTGGCTCCGGATATTACCGCCCCCGGAACACCCATCATCACCGCCGTGACGGATGACCAGCCCATGTACCAGGGCCCTCTCAAAAACGGCGATGTCACCAACGATAGCAAACCTAAGCTGGAAGGCACCGCCGAAGCAGGTTCTCAGGTCAAAATTTACGATAACGGCACCCTGCTGACGACCGTTGTCGCTGATATCAACGGTAACTGGAACTATACGCCAGTCTCGGCGCTAAGCGAGGGCGCTCACATCTTCACGGTGACAGCCACAGACGCCGCGAATAACACCAGCAGCGCGGCAAGCTGGAAAATAATTGTCGATACCATTGCGCCAACTGTTCCAGTGATAACGTTGGTTAACGATGACGTTGGCAGCATTACGGGCAGCGTTGCAAATAACGGTTGGGTCACCAACGACAATACGCCAACCATCTCGGGTACCGGTGAGCCAGGTTCACTGGTGAACCTGTACGATGGCATTCAGTTATTGACGGTTATTCTTGTCGACAGCTCGGGTACCTGGAGTTATACCGTTCCGGGGAATCAGGTGCTCAGCGATCGCACCCATCAGTTTACGGTATCGGCAACTGATGCCGCCGGTAATGTCATCACCTCACCCACAGTGGTCAGCGTTACCGTAGATACCCAACCGCCAGGCGATCCTGTCATTTTGGCTGCTACCGACGACGTTGGGAATGCACCGTTCGATCTGCCTACCGGAAGCCGTTCAAACGATACCTTGCCAGAGCTGAAAGGAACCGGAACAGACGGTTCTAAGATCACTCTCTATGATGGAACTACGCCAATTGGAAGCACGACTGTTTTGCCCGGAGGCACCTGGAGTATTCAACTCGACCAACCGCTCAGTGAAGGCTCACACAATTTATCCGCTATTGCCACGGACGTTGCAGGCAACGCCAGTAATGCCGGGACCTTTACGCTAACGATTGATACCACCCCACCAGCAGCCCCTGTTATCAGCTCCGCAGAAGGTCTGATTGGGACAAATCTACAAACACTGAGTAACGGCAGCAGTACCAAGAGCTTAAATCCCGAACTCTCCGGAACCGGCGAGCCCGGCGCGAAGATTACGATTTATGATAATGGCGGTTCCATTGGCACCGTCACCGTACAGCCAGACGGCACCTGGACATTTACCCCAACCTCACTCGCCGACGGACCGCACAAATTCACCGCTACAGCGACTGATGTTGCAGGCAACACGGGGATCCCATCAGCCAGCTTTACCCTGACGGTAGACAACACACCTCCCGCACAACCAGCCGCGCCAATCATTACCGACGATGTGGCTCCGGTAACAGGTGTGGTCACTAACGGCAACACCAACGATACCACGCCAACCTTTAGCGGCACGGGAAACGTCGGGGATTTGATTACCATTTATCTGAACGGCACTCCCCCTTTGCAGGGAACGACAACAGTAGGTGCAGACGGAACCTGGAGCTTTACTCCGCCAGCACCGGTTACTCCAGGTACTTACCAGGTAACCCTCACCGCAACCGATCCGGCAGGCAACATCAGCCAGCCATCAACAGCTATAACACTGAACATCGACACGACGCCGTCTGCGCCGCCGGTGATTATCGCCGCCAATGATAACGTCGGCGATATCATGGGTGACCTTGCGCCCAACGCCGTGACCGATGACACCACGCCAACCATTCGTGGTACAGGTGTCAATGGAGACATCATCACTCTGTATAACGGCGGTACGGTGATCGGTACTGCAACGGTGGCAGGCGGTACCTGGAGTATTACCCCCGGGACTGCGCTGGCAAACGGAAACTACACATTAAGCGCTACCGCAACTGACCCCGCAGGTAACGTCAGCGACAATTCAAACAGCATTTCGTTTACGGTTAACAACACGAAGTTAACGTTGCCGCAGGTCACGGATATCCAGGATAACGTTGGCGTCTTTACCGGTTCGCTAACCAGCGGCAGCGTCACGGACGATACAACGCCAACCATTAGCGGTACCGGCACACCGGGCAGTACGATTTTGATTTTCGATGGTAACAATCCCATCGCCATTGCGACAGCTACCGTTGCTGCTAACGGCAGTTGGAGTGTGGATGTCCCCCTCACGCCCAATGTCACTCACACACTGACTTTCGGCGCCGTGGATGACGCTGGTAACTCACTGACAGCAGATAACCCGCTGACGTTGATTGTCGATACCCTGCCGCCTGCAACGCCTACGGTTACCAGCGTAGACCCGAAAGGTACGCTGGTTAGCGGCTCTGCCGATCCAGGCAGTACCGTCATCATTCGCAGCGGTACCACGATCCTCGGCCAAGGGATCGCAGACGGTTCAGGTAACTTCGCTGTCACAATTTCGCCAGCACAAACAACCGGTCAGGCGCTCAACGCCATCGCTCAGGATCCCGCCGGAAATCAAAGCGACCCGACAACGTTTAGCGCTGCTACCTCCAGCGTTCCTCATCCACCAACGCTTGAGATCGTTGATGACATTGCGCCTATCATGGGGGTGATTGGCAACGGTAAAACTACCAATGACACATTACCGTTGCTGCAAGGGACGGCCACAGCAGGGGCGACTGTTAATATTTATATAAATGGCACATTGCTCCCCATCACGGTAACTGCCGATGCCGTGTCTGGCGCATGGAGTTATCAGTTACCCGACCCACTGACTAATGGCGTAACCTATAACTTCACTGTGGCGCAAACCGTCAATGACATACTGAGCGGTCAGTCACCCAACTACGCTATCACCATCGACACGACGGCACCGCAAGCGCCAACGATCACCAGCATTATCGACGATGTTGCCCCCGGCACTGGATCGTTGGATAAAGGGCAAATTACAAATGATTCACGTCCGACGCTCAACGGAACTGGCGAACCCGGGGCAACCATTACCCCCTACGATAACGGTATCGCTTATGCCACAACGACCGTAAACAGTAACGGATTCTGGAGCTTTACCCCGACAGCACCGCTGGGAGAAGGCGATCATCTCTTTACCGTCCGCGCAACGGACGCCGCTGGCAACCAGGGAGATCCATCCAGTGATTTCCGGATCATTGTCGATACCCTGGTACCGAATGCGCCATCTATTGTGACGGTCACGGACAACGTTGGTACGATCCAGCCCCTGACCTCAGGGCAGTTGACCAATGATAATACCCCAACGCTTGCTGGCGTTACCGAGGCGGATTCGGTTGTTACCATCCGCGATAATGGCACGGTAATCGGCACAACCACCAGCGACGAAAATGGCAACTGGAGCTTTACGCCTGCCCCTGCTCTCGGAGAAGGAAGCCACTCGCTGACTGCCAGCGTTACAGATAACGCGGGTAACATTAGCCCGACAACGCCACCATTTGTGGTCGTCGTCGACACGCTGGCGCCAGCCGCACCGAGCATTACCTCAGTAATTGACGATCAGCTCGGCAATACCGTGCTGACCAACGGACAGCTTACAAACGATGCGCAGCCTACCCTGAACGGCAAAGGCGAGATTGGCGCCATCATCACGATCCGTGATAACGGCGCTGAAATAGGTACAACTCAGGTGGACGAGTCAGGTAACTGGAGCTTCACTCCGGATGCTCCGCTGGGACAGGGGCAACATATTTTCACCGTCGTTGCCACAGATCAGGCGGGGAACACAGGCGGAGTATCATCATCGTTTACTATTGAGCTGGACTCTATTGCCCCGTCTGCACCGGTAATTCTGACCGTTCAGGACAATACCGCGCCGACAACCGGGCCAATCTCCAATGGGAAAATCAGCAACGAAAGTCGCCCGGCGCTCAGCGGTACCGGTGAAATTGGCGCGACGATTACCGTCCTGAGCGATGGTCAGCCGATTGGCACCACCATCGTCGGCGCAGGCGGAAACTGGAGTTTTACGCCCTCCGCGGCATTGGGTAACGGCCAGCATACTCTGACCGTCACGGCTACAGATAGCGCAGGCAATACCAGCCTGCCTTCTGGTGGCTTTACCTACACTGTCGATACTCTGGCACCGACAGCGCCAGTGATTACTCAGGTTGCGGATGATGTCGGCCCACTGATTGGAAATCTGAACAACGGTCAGGCCACGAACGATCCACTCCCGACGCTTAGCGGTACGGCAGAAGCCAATTCCACGGTGAAAATTTACGATAACGGAGCGCTGATCGGATCTGCTCCTGTAGATGGTACGGGCGCCTGGAGCTTCACACCGGGAACCCAACTTAGCAACGGTAACCACGCGCTGACGGTAACAGCCACCGACGCGGCCGGAAACGTCAGCCCGACATCTGCAGGATTTAACATCGTTGTTGATACCGTCGCCCCGCTTGCGCCAACGATTATCCAGGCGTTTGATGACGTGCAGCCGGGAACCGGAACGCTATCGAACGGAGCCTCTACCAACGACACCCGCCCCGTACTCAGCGGCTCAGCGGAAGCCGGTGCCCGGGTAGCCATCTACGATAATGGCGCGCTGCTGGCAACGGTGACTGCGACGATAGACGGCACCTGGGAATATCTGCCTGCCACGCTGGGTAACGGTCAGCATGTGTTTACCGCCATCGCCACCGACGCCGCCGGGAACGTGAGTCCTGTCTCAGGCGGGTTTACGATTAATGTCGACACCATTGCACCATCCGTCCCGCTGCTGGTCTCTGTGGTGGATGATATCGCAGGCGGCGTGTTCAATGCAGCGCTCAGCAACGGACAGCTGACCAACGATGCGCGTCCGACGCTGAACGGCACCGCCGAGGCAGGCAGCACCATCAGCATCTATGACGGAAGCACCCTGTTGGGTACCGCGCTGGTGCAAAGCAATAACAGTTGGTCGTTTACCCCAACCACACCGCTGGCAAATGGATCGCACACCTTCACCGGCACCGCCACCGATGCGGCGGGCAACACCAGCGGCGCGACGGCAGGCTTTAGCGTGGTAGTTGACACCACGGCGCCGACGCAGCCTTCAATCAGCAGCATTATTGACGATGTCGGGCCAAACACCGGGCCGATTGGCAGCAATCAGCCGACCAATGACGCGCGCCCAACGTTAAACGGCATCACGGAAGCCAACGCGCGAGTTGATATTTATGATAACGGCAGCTTTGTCACCAGCGTAACGGCGGACGGCAGCGGCAACTGGAGCTACACCCCGACTACCGCGTTGGCACAAGGTACCCACTCGTTTACCATCACTGCAACGGACAGTGCGGGTAATACCAGTGGCATATCGTCTGCGGCAGCGATCGTGGTCGATACCGTTGCCCCGGGTATCCCAACCGGGCTGGCGGTAAACGCCAACGGCACCGCGCTCACCGGCGTTGCCGAGCCAAACAGCACGGTCATTATTACCTCCAGCGGAGGAACGGTACTCGGCACGGCAACCGCCAACGCCTCCGGTAATTTCACCTTCACTCTGAACCCACCGCAAATCAGTGGGCAAACTCTGCTGGTCAGCGCACAGGATGCCGCAGGCAACATCGGTACGGCGGGTAACGTGCTGGCACCGTTTACCGGCGTACCACCTGCGCCTGTTATTGCCAGCGTGCTCGATGACGTCGGCACTATCATGGGACCCGTCGCTCCCGGTAAAACCACCAATGACACCCTGCCAACGCTCAGCGGAACGGCGCAGGCTAACGCCGTCATCAATCTGTACAACAACGGCGTGCTAATGGGCTTCACGACCGCAGACGGTAACGGGATCTGGAGCTTTACCCCATCCGGTGCACTCAGCGAAGGTAACCATGCGTTTACCGCCACGGCAACCAACGCCAACGGCGCAAGTGGGTTGTCCGGTTCGTTCAGCGTAATTGTGGACACCACACCACCGACCGCACCAACGATCCTGATCAGCGCCGATGGCGGTACCGTCAGCGGCGTCGCCGAAGCGGGAAGCACCGTCACCATTTCTCTGCCCGGCGGCACCAGCGTGACGGCAATCGCCAACAGCAGCGGTGTCTACAGCGTCAACCTGCCGGTTCGCCAAATTGAAGGGCAGTCGCTGTCTGCCACGGCGACCGATGCGGCGGGAAATGCCTCATCGCCGACAAGCGCTCTCGCACCAGTATTGCCGCTGCTGGCTGAAGACAATGTCACCAGCCTGCCGCTACAAACCGATGTCACCGTCAGCACCGAGCATCAAAGCGATTATGGTTTCCTGTTGGTCAATGCGCTGGGAAATGTCGCCAACGTGCTGGGGAACGATACGGCAAGCGTGAATTTCAGCATCGCCTCTGGCGGCAGCGGATCCATTACGATCAATGCCGCTGCAACCGGCGTGGTGCTGTCGCTTTTAAACACGCTTGAAGTCGTCATCCAGCGCTTTGACACCGCGCTGAATACCTGGGTGACAGTCGTGGATACCGGGAAACCAAACTTTGCCAGCCTGCTCACCCTGGGCGCCTCGGGCGTAACGCTCAATTACAGCGGACTGACTGGCGGTGATTACCGCGTGGTCAGCTACAACACCAACCTGCTGGCGACCGGGGCATACACCAGCCTTGATGTCTCAGTGGTAAAAGCCAGCGCAGGGACCATCACCGGCGGTACCACGGAATCCGGGAATATCATCACCGATACCGATCCCGCCAACGGGCAGGATAATGCCCCTTCCGGCACGCTGGTCACCGCCATCACCGACGGTAACGGCAACGTCGTGAACATCCCGGCGGGCGGCATTGATGTGCAGGGGAAATACGGCATCCTGCATATCAATCAGAACGGTAGTTACACCTATACCCTGACCAATACGTCAATCTCGGTGTATGGCCGTTCTGAAAGTTTCACCTACACGCTGACGCATGGCGGCGATCACTCCTCGGCAAAACTGGTGGTAACGCTGGGTCAGGCGCCCACCACCAGTACGGTAACCGCGGCAGATGATGTAGCTGCGCTGACTTACGGGACGCAGGTCATCGCGGTTGATCATGGCACATCACAGCAAACCGGCTTCACCCTCGCCAACGTCGGACTGGGTAATGTGCTGGACGTCAGCCTGGTTAACGGTTTAACCAATCCGATCAAATTTAATGTGGATGATGGCGCAACCCGCACGCTGACCGTCAAGGCCAGCGTTCTCGGCGTCACGGTTGGCGGTTTTGATCTCTATGTTTATCGCTTCAACGAGTCCATTCAGCAGTATGAGCAGTTCCGCGTGAAGCCCAACTGGGTCACGGCGCTGCTAGGAGGTAGCTCAACGGATTACACCATCACCCTGCCTGGCGGTGACTACCTGTTCCTGCTTAACGCCTCCGGCGGTCTGACGCTGCTGACCAGCTATACCCTGAATATCCAGGCCGATCACACCTACGCCGTCGACAGCCTGAGTGCGACAACCAATGGAAACCTGCTGGTCAACGACTCGGCTCCGGCCAATACCGTTATCACCGAAGTTAACGGTGTCACCGTAAACGGAACGGGCACTACCACCATTAACGGGCAGTACGGCACGCTGACTATTGATGCGAAAGGGAACTACACCTACACGCTAAGAAGCGGACTGGGCGCAGACGGTATCAATACGCCGGACAGTTTCGTGTATAAGGTCAAAGCACCAAACGGTGATACCGGCAGTGCATCGCTGAATATCAAACCAACACCGCAGGCGCTGGATGCAGTAAATGACGTCAGCAGCACGATGGCGGTCACCACCCAGGCGGATACTTCCCGGTCGTTTACCGACGACAGCGTCGGGAACGCCAGCTGGAGTGCCCAACTCCTTTCACCCACCTCAAAAAGTGGTACTGGCGTCATTGAAATCGCTACGGGAACGGCGGTGCAAAACGCCATACTGCATTTTAACGTCGCGTCAGGTCTGACGCTGGGCGGGCTGACCGTCACCTGGGCGCTGTATGACAGCAACAACATCAAGATTGCCGGTAACTCTTTCAATGGCGGATTGCTGGTTGGCGGCAATATCGATATAGCCTTGAACGGGATCGTACTGCACCCCGGCAACTATCGCCTCGACTATACCGGAAGCGTCGGGGGGCTGGGGCTGGGGAATATCACCATCACCCCCAGCGTGAAAGGCACGATAATCGACCTGCAAAACTTCGAGACTTCCACAGCGAACAGCGTCACCGGCAATATTTATGACGGAGACCATATTGCCAGCGTGCATACCTTGCTGACGGTGAACGGCACGGGCGGCAGTACCGCCACGCTTGATCCGCTGAGTAGCACGACCAGCGCCATCATTAACGGGTTGTACGGCAAACTGACCATTGGCATTGATGGTCATTACACCTATGCCCTCAACAGCGATGTCTCGCTCTCCACCATCGTCACCAAAGAGACATTTACCTACACCCTTAACGACCAGAATGGCCATACCGATACCGCTACGCTGACCATCAATATGAATCCGCAAGTGGTGAGTACCGTCGATGCCGATCGCCTGACTGGCAGCGCCTACGGCGATACGCTGATTTATCACCTGCTCAACGCCAACGACGCTACCGGCGGCAACATTAGCAATGGTGCTACCGATACCTGGACCAACTTCTCGCTGGCCCAGGGTGACAAAATAGATATCGGCGACCTGCTGGTGGGCTGGAACGGGCAGAACGCTACGCTCGGCAACTACCTCACCGTAACCACCAGCGGTAACAACACGGTGATTGCCATCGACCGCGACGGTACGGGCAACACATATCACTCAACCAATCTCATAACGCTGGAGAACGTACACACCACGCTCGATGAGCTGGTGCAACAAAATCACATTGTACCCTGACGTTAACGCAATGCATTAAAGCGCCATAACTACAGCCCCGGATGCCATGACGTCCGGGGCAATAACAGTCGTCGCTGCCGTATTTTGTAAGGGATAAACTATGAAAAATGTCGCGCCTGTTGCATTACTTCTGGCATTAACGCTCTGTACCCTGCGGGTGAATGCCGAAGATGAACCGCAAATTATTACGCCGGAAGGACTGGCCACCAGCCAGATGCTTCCCTCGCTGGACGGCGCGGTTGCCGATCTGCCGCTGAGCGCTGCCGCCCCCGGCAACCTGATGCTCAACGACGCGGTAAGTCGTGCCGTGAGCTGGCATCCTTCTATTCGTGAATCGATCGGCAAACTGCTCTCACAAAACGAGCAGATCGACGTGGCGAAATCGAAATATTACCCGCAGGTTTCTGCCGGAATGAATAACGGTTACAGCAATACCTATTCCGACCACGGCTTTAGCCCGGCGCTGGTTATTTCGGTGTCACAAATGCTGTACGACTTCGGCAAAGTGGCAAGCCAGGTCCGCGCCGAGACCGCCGGAGCCGCACAACAGCAGGCGAATGTGTTACTCAGTATTGATACCATCGCCCACGCAACCGCCAACGCGATAGTCCAGGTGCAGACGTGGCAACAAATGGTGGATGCCGCCGAAGAACAGCTCACCGCCTTAAACGACATTGGTCGACTGACCCGACAACGCAATGATGAAGGGGCAACCTCGCTGTCCGACGTGGTGCAAACCGATGCGCGTATCGAGTCTGCACGTTCTCAGCTGGCGCAGTATCAGGCCAATCTCGACAGCAGTAAGGCCACATTGATGAGTTACCTCGGCTGGAACTCACTTAACGGCATCAGCAACGAATTCCCGGCCAAACTGGACAGCAGCTGCGATGTGGTCAAACCGGAAGATAAACTGGTTCCCGCGGTTCTGGCGGCCTGGGCACAAGCGAATGTGGCACAAGCAAATCTCGATTACGCCAACACGCAGATGACGCCCACCATCTCTTTGGAACCGTCGGTTCAGCATTATCTCAACGACAAATACCCCAGCCATGAGGTACTCGACAAAACCCAGTACTCCACGTGGGTAAAAGTTGAGATGCCGCTGTATCAGGGGGGCGGACTCACCGCCAGGCGCAACGCCGCCAGCCATGCGGTAGAGTCTGCACAATACTCCATCCAGCGCACCCGACTCGAAGTACGACAAAAATTACTGGAGTCCCGCAGCCAGGCAATGAGCCTCGCCACCGCCCTGCAGATTCTGCGCCGCCAGCAGCGACTGAGTGAACAAACGCGCGAGCTTTATCAACAGCAGTATCTGGACCTCGGTTCGCGCCCGCTGCTCGACGTGCTTAACGCCGAGCAAGAGGTGTATCAGGCCCGTTTTGCCGAACTCCAGACTCAAAACCAGCTGCGCCAGCTCCAGCTGAACTGCCTCTATAACACTGGCTCGCTTCGCCAGGCGTTCGCCTTAAATAATCGCAGCATTCAATCGGTGGAGATCAAGCTATGAGCGACCTCGATTCACATGCAGAAGATGCGATTAGTGAACACGCTCTTAGCCAGTGGGCGCTGGCGATGACGCATATTGCCAATCACTATCGCGTGGCCTGTTCTCCCGGCGCAATCCAGGCCAACGCCCCGTGGTTTGCGGGAAAAAGCCGGGCAACGGCCCTGTCGCAACTGGCGCGTCAGGCGGGCCTGTCATTTCATGCGCTGGATACCGCCACGCAGGCGTTCGGTCAGTGGCATCTGCCGGTGGTGGCGGAACTGCGCGACGGCCAGCTAATGGTGATAGAGCATTTCAACGGCGAAGATGCACTGGATGTGTTTATCATCGCCGAAGGGGGCCAGCGTAACCGGCTCACGGTCGCAGAGCTTCTGCCGGAGATCGTGAGTATTACCGCGCTGCGCCCGCTGTCGGCGCTGAAGGACAGTCGGGTAGACCGCTATATTTCGCGCTTCAAGCCCGACTGGATGCGCGAACTGGTGTTAAAGGACATCCGCCCTTACCTGCCGGTCATGATTGCCGCCTTTCTGATTAACGTTCTGTCGCTCGCCGGGATTATCTTTTCTATGCAGGTTTATGACCGGGTGATCCCCGCTCAGTCTTATCCAACGCTGTATGTTCTCTCCACTGGCGTTCTGGTGGCGGTGCTGTTTGGCTTTTTGCTGCGTGAAGCGCGTACCCACATAATGGACCTGCTCGGAAAACGCGCCGATATGCGTATTTCCGATCGCGTATTCAGCCATGCATTGCGCCTGCGTAACAGCGCCGTCCCTCGCTCGACGGGGAGCTTCATTTCTCAACTGCGCGAGCTGGAACAGGTTCGCGAGATGATCACCTCCTCGACCATGTCGACCATTGTCGATCTGCCGTTTTTCTTTTTGTTTATCGTGGTGCTGGCTTTTATCGCCCCGCCGCTGGCATGGATAGCGCCCGTCGCGGCCCTGCTGATGATCCTGCCCGGTTTGTTGTTACAGAAGAAGCTGGCGGTGCTCGCCAACCAGGCTGCCCATGAATCCACCCTGCGCAACGCAGTGTTGGTCGAAAGCGTCCAGGGGCTGGAAGACATCAAGCTGATGCAGGCTGAAAACCGCTTTTTACAGCAGTGGAACAGCTACATCCGCATTACCGGAGAGTCCGGGCTGCGCACGCGCAGGCTGACTCAGGGGCTGATTGGCTGGGGCATGTCGGTACAAAGTCTGGTCTACGCCGCCATCATTATGTTTGGTGCGCCGATGGTCATTGAAGGCACGATGACCACCGGGGCCGTGGTGGCCGCCTCGATGCTCGGTTCCAGAATGATTGCCCCAATGGCTAATCTGTGCGGCGTGCTGGCCCGCTGGCAACAGGTCAAGGCGGCGAAGATGGGGTTGGACAGCATCATGCAGCTCCCCACCGAAACGCAGTACGACGAAGACCGGGTACATCAGGAGATTTTTCACGGTCATTATCTGTTTGAGAACGCACACTTTCGCTACCACAGCGACGATCAGCGCGTTCCGCTGCGCATCTCGCGCCTGGAGGTCATGCCCAGCGAACGGGTGGCGATTCTCGGGCGTAACGGTGCCGGGAAATCAACCCTACTGCAGGCCATGGCGGGCGGAGTGGAGATTACCCAGGGCGATGTCCGGCTCGACAACCTGAGTCTGGCGCAGATCGATATGGCTGATTTACGCCGCAACATCGGTTTTCTTAGCCAGAATGCGCGGCTGTTTTTCGGCACCCTGCGCGAGAACCTGACCCTCGGCGCGCCGCATGCCAGCGACGCGCAGATCTTCGAAGCGCTGGAGGTCAGCGGCGCGGCAGCCTTCGTTAAACAGCTCGCCAAAGGGCTGGCGCATCCCATTATGGAGGGCGGCAACGGTTTGTCCGGTGGACAACGGCAGTCGATCCTGCTGGCAAGAATGCTGCTGCGATCGCCCAATATCGTGCTGCTCGACGAACCCAGCGCCTCGCTGGATGAACATACCGAGCGGGAGTTTATTCAGCGCCTGAACCAATGGCTAGGCAACCGCACATTGATTGTCGCCACCCATCGCGTACCGGTTCTGGAGCTGGTCGAACGCGTGGTGGTATTAAAAGAAGGCCAACTGGTTATGGATGCCCCGAAAGCGCAGGCATTAAATGCGAGTCGGGCACCCGCCCCAACTCACGGTCGGGAGTGGAAAAATGAAAACCAATCCGCATGATGCCGCCATGGACGACCTCGATATCCGCCGCGAGCACCGTTTTTCCGGGGCCAGCCGCATTATTCTGCTCAGCACGCTGCTGTTTGCCGTCCTGGGTATCTGGGCATATTTCGGCAAGCTGGATGAAGTCTCAACCGGCAGCGGGAAAGTGATCCCCAGCTCGCGAGAGCAAATCTTGCAGTCGCTGGATGGCGGCATTCTCGCTGAGCTTACGATACGCGAGGGAGATAAAGTGCAGGCCAATCAAATTGTGGCGCGCCTCGACCCTACCCGTTCTGAGTCCAACGTTGGGGAGAGCGCCGCCCGTTATCGCGCCTCACTGGCTTCCAGCGCAAGGCTTAATGCCGAAGTTAACGATCTGCCGCTGGTCTTTCCCGATTCACTGCGCGCATGGCCGGATCTCATCGCCTCCGAAACTCGCCTGTATAAAAGCCGTCGCGCGCAGCTTGCGGATTCAATGGCGGAACTGCAAGATGCCCTGGTCTCAGTTAATAAAGAACTGGCCATCACCCAACGGCTGGAGAAAAGCGGCGCCGCCAGCCACGTAGAAGTGCTGCGCCTGCAACGACAAAAAAGCGATCTGGGATTAAAAATCACCGACCTGCGCTCGCAATATTTCGTGCAGGCGCGGGAAGCGCTGTCAAAAGCTAACGCCGAAGTGGACATGCTGGCGGCGATTTTAAAAGGACGCGAGGATTCCGTCACCCGCCTGACCGTACGCGCGCCGATGCGCGGTATTGTGAAAAACATCCAGGTCACCACCATCGGCGGCGTTATCCCGCCCAACGGCGAGATGATGGAGATTGTGCCGCTGGACGATCATCTGCTGATAGAAACCCGCTTGTCGCCGCGTGATATCGCGTTCATCCATCCTGGACAACGGGCGCTGGTGAAGATTACCGCCTATGACTACGCCATTTACGGCGGCCTGGAAGGCGTAGTCGAAACCATCTCTCCGGACACCATTCAGGACAAAGTGAAACCGGAAATCTTCTATTACCGCGTGTTTATCCGCACGCATCAGGACTTCTTACAGAACAAACTGGGACGCCATTTCTCCATCGTACCGGGCATGATTGCCACAGTGGATATAAAAACAGGTGAAAAAACCATCGTCGACTATTTAATCAAACCGTTTAATCGCGCAAAAGAAGCGCTGCGCGAGCGCTAAATCCTTGAGGATTAGGGGTTGCGGGGGCTGGTCACGCGTGTCACAAGTCTGTTATACTTGCTCTAACACATTGGGGCTGATTCTGGATTCGACGGGATTCGCGAAACCCAAGGTGCATGCCGAGGGGCGGTTGGCCTCGTAAAAAGCCGCAAAAAAATAGTCGCAAACGACGAAAACTACGCTTTAGCAGCTTAATAACCTGCTCTGAGCCCTCTCTCCCTAGCTTCCGCTCTTAAGACGGGGATCAAAGAGAGGTCAAACCCAAAAGAGATCGCGTGGAGGCCCTGCCTGGGGTTGAAGCGTTAAATCTAATCAGGCTAGTCTGGTAGTGGCGTGTCTGTCCGCAGGTGCCAGGCGAATGTAAAGACTGACTAAGCATGTAGTACCGAGGATGTAGGAATTTCGGACGCGGGTTCAACTCCCGCCAGCTCCACCAAACATTCATTCATGATGCATCATGAACCTTAAAAAAGCCTGTAACTTCAACGAGTTGCAGGCTTTTTTGTTGCATGTGTGGTCATGATCTCTGTATGAATCTTGAGCATTATGTATCTTGTTTTGCACCGCGTTGCCAGAACGCTAAAAAAACAAGGTGCAAAAACATGCCTAAGGTATTGAAATCCCTAACCAATACCGAGATCGCTGCCGCCAAGCCGCAGAAGACCGAGTATATGCTGCGCGATGGTGACGGACTGGCGTTGTTGATTAAGCCATCCGGCAGAAAGATCTGGTACTTCGAATACACTCCCCCGGCGCTGAAAAAACGGACCAAAATCAGCATTGGCCCCTACCCGGTAGTCACCCTCGCCATGGCGCGAGATTTCAGGTTGCAATACCGGCGTTTACTCGTACAGGGCATCGACCCACAGGCCCATCTGGAGCAGGTTGCAGAGGAGCAACGACTCCAGAATGAAAGCACGCTGGAAAAAGTTGCGGAACAGTGGCTCAAAGAGAAGAAACGGACCAGCGATCTTAGCGAAGATCATGCCAAAGATGTCTGGCGCTCGCTGGAGATGCACGTCTTCCCTTCTCTGGGCAATACACCCGTTACCGAAATCCGCCCGAAGATGCTCAAGGAACACCTCACACCGCTGGAAGAACAGGGCATCCTCGAAACGCTGCGGCGGGTTATCTCACGGCTCAATGAAATCTTCCGCTTCGCCATCTCCGAAGAGCTCATCGAGTTTAATCCAGCAGACAACCTGGTCGCCCGCTTCAAGAAACCGAAAAAGCAGAACATGCCCGCCCTTCACCCCAGCGAACTGGGCAGGCTAATGTTGGCACTACAAAACGCCTCTATCCGCAAGGAAACCCGCTGCCTTATCGAATGGGAGCTACTGACCTGGGTTCGCCCCGGCGAGGCCGTCAGCGCCCGCTGGTGCGACATCGATATGAAAAAAGCGGAATGGCGCATCCCCGACACCTTTATGAAGATGAACCGTTCGCACACGGTGCCGCTCAGCAAACAGGCGCTGCGCGTTCTTCAGGTTATGGAGCCCGTTAGTCGCCATCGCCCGTGGGTCTTCCCCAGCATCCGCAAACCACTGGAGCACATGCACCAGCAAACCGCGAACGCCGCACTTATCCGAATGGGGTTTGGTGGCGAGCTGGTCGCCCACGGCATGCGCAGCATCGCCAGAACGGCGGGCGCAGGTCATTTTCCCCGTGAAGTCCTGGAATCTGCGCTGGCGCACCAGAAAGAAGATGAGATCGAAGCGGCCTACAACTGCAGCGACTATCTGGAACAAAGGCGACCGCTGATGCAGTGGTGGGGAAACTACGTTGATGCTGCCAGACGGCAGGCATTGCTCGGTGAGGAAGAACCGCTGCGGATCGTGGAAGGAGAATAATGTGACCAGTCCCATTCGTCAGAATCTGTTTGAACGGGAATGCGATATGCCGCTGCTGGAAGCGCGGCATCTCGCCCTTCTGCTTCTAGGCCTCGATGCTTCCCAACCTGCAAACGCCCTGCCGGAAGAACATCAGGAAAACTACCGTATCCTGCACGACGCCATCAGCCGGACCATTAAGGCAACAGGCATGGTCAGTGCCCCGGCGAACAAGCGCATGTTCTATGCCGATGAGATGTTTGCCCTGGCCTGGCGGCTTATTGATGACGAACTGACGCCGTCAGAAGTAAAAGACCGTAGCCTGAAGGCGGTGATGAAACTGTCGCGTAATAGCCGTGGCCGCAAGTGGCTGAAGACGCTCGGCGACGATGCGCTGCCGGATCTCACTGCATCCATACAACCTTCCCAGCGTGGGATACATAAGCGCGACAAGGCACGGGAGAATACTGCCCGACTCTGCTGGCTGCTGGTTCAGCTTCTGGTTGAGGAGACTGACGGACGGTACGGTACGTCTGATAAACCGGCTTCGGATAGGATACTTCAAAAGCTGAAGGTTCTGGCTCAGGAGCAGGAATTGCCGTCGGATGGGCTTGGGAGAGGAACATTTTATGAGGTTTTGAGGATGGGAAGGGAAAAGGATGAGTAGACATCTATTATATTTACCATAAGTAGCGACTCTAACAGGCACACTAATTTGAACTTACAAGGTTTTGCACCCATTTAAAACCTCAGCAGATTCAGGTAATTTTGATCTTTATCAGCTGATACTGTAAATAGACCCGTTTTAGTTCCAGGCATTTTTTGAGATCCCGGCCAAATGATTGTGTTGCCGATATTCCTCCGGCGTCATATTGTTCAGTGATTCATGCGGGCGTTCACAGTTATATTCTGACACCCATCTTTCCGTGATTTCCCGCACTTCATTCAGCGTTCTGAACAGATAAAAATCGAGTATTTCTGTACGGTATGTTCGGTTAAAGCGCTCAATAAAAGCGTTCTGCGTCGGCTTACCCGGCTGAATAAATTCCAGTTTTACTGCATGTTGCTCTGCCCATTCAGCCAGTGCAAGTGAGATAAATTCCGGACCATTATCCATGCGTAGCATGACCGGATAGCCGCGATTTGCCGCGATCCTGTCGAGTACACGGACCACGCGCAAAGCTGGCAGATTCAGATCGATTTCAATCGACAATGCCTCACGGTTAAAGTCATCAACGACATTGAACGTGCGAAAACGACGGCCACAGACCAGAGCATCATGCATAAAATCGACAGACCAGCTCTGGTTCAGCGCTTCCGGTGTGGCCAGTGGCGAGGGATTACGCACCGGCAACCGTTGTTTGCCTTTACGGCGAAAATTCAGCTTCAGCAGACAATAAATACGATGGATCCTTTTGTGATTCCACGGGTATCCCTGCCGCCGCAGAACCTGGAAAAGTTTTGGAAAACCGTACCGTGGGTATCGCTCTGCCACTGCCTGTAACGCGACAATAACGGGTTCGTCACGCGTGGTATCCGGACGGTAATGGTAAACCGTTCTGCTCAGGTTCAGACTCCGGCAGGCCTGACGGATACTGAGTCCAAATGTCGTTATCAGATGAGTGACCAGCTCACGCTTAAAGGCTGGTTTTAAAGCTTTTTTTCGATAACGTCTTTCAGCGCCCGGTTCTCAAGGCTCAGGTCGGCAAACATCTGTTTGAGACGTCGATTCTCGTCCTCAAGATCCTTGATCTTTTTAATATCAGAAGCCTCCATGCCGCCGTATCTGGACTTCCAGTTGTAGTAGGTGGCTTCAGAGATACCGGCCTCCCGGCAGACATCTTTAACGGTTCGTCCGGCTTCAACCGATTTAATTACAGCAATGATCTGATGCTCAGTAAAACGGGCTTTACGCATAGCGATCTCCTTTGTTGGCAGAGTGATTATGCCGGAGGGTCTCTAAATGTGAATGGCACGATTATGCGGGATACTTACA
>NZ_JAOWIA010000057.1:0-85011 GCF_030332345.1 Citrobacter sp. Cpo221 | reverse complement strand
GTCAGTGGAGGCGCATTATAGGGAGTTATTTCAGGCTGACAAGGGGAAATTTAAAATAATCTTCCGAGTGCGTATTTTTTATTCTTTACGCTTATTTTAACGACGCTTTGTTGGTTAATTGGGCTATTTCCCGCGCGAATCTCGCAACCTGTTCCCAATCGGTATACACCACTTCTTTATTCGTATCCGTTTCACCACCTGACATCTTCATTATCAGTTGGATCATAACGCGGTCATACCAGCGATAGCGTGGATACAGCAAAGCACCCGCAATAACTGCACTGTGGTCTGGTCGCCACGGCGAACTCATCAGGAACTTACGCGCATAGCTGTTGGTTTGCGGCGTACGTTTCTCCGGTTTACGGGCAACCAGGTTTACGGAGTAGAACGCGCTCGGCATCGAATTCAGCCGTGTGGCATGCTTTTTCACAAACTCCTGAAAAGCAGCATGGTAATGACCGTAGCGAATCGAGGCGCCAATTACCACGCTGTCATAATTTTGCCAGTCCGGCTCCGCAGTACGATGCAAATTAACAACATCTGCCCAAACGCCCAGCTCTTTGAGTTCAGAAGCCAGATATTCAGCGATTTCACGCGTTTGTCCGTCCCGGGAAGAAAAAAGAATCAGTGTTTTCACGTGTTACTCCATTATTCACGCCAGAAGGTAGGGGTAAAGAGCACCAGCAGAGTAAAGACCTCCAGACGACCAAACAGCATATTGGCAATCAGGATCCACTTCGCCACAGGGTTCATACTGGCAAAGTTGTCAGCGACAACCCCCAGTCCAGGCCCCAGGTTATTCAACGTTGCCACTACGGAGGCAAACGCGGAGAAGTCATCAACACCGGTCGCAATAATCGCCAGCATACTGATAATAAAGACCAGCGCATAGGCAGAGAAGAATCCCCATACGGCTTCAAGAATTCGCTCCGGCAACGCACGGTTACCCAGTTTGATACTGTAAACCGCATTCGGATGGACCAGTCGTTTCAATTCGCGGTTACCCTGCTTAAACAGCAGCAGGATACGAATCACCTTCAAGCCACCGCCCGTCGACCCGGCACAGCCGCCGATAAAAGCAGAACACAGCAACAGCACTGGCAGAAACAAGGGCCAGCGGGCAATACTGTCCGTGGTAAATCCGGCGGTCGTCGCCATCGATACCACCTGGAAAAAGGCCTGGTTGATCGTCGTGAGCGCCGAGCCATAGGTATTGTGTATCCATAGCACCAACGTACAGACTGCCACCAGCGTCAGCTGCACGCCGATAAACATGCGGAATTCCGGATCCCGCCAGTAGACCTTCAGACTACGCCCACTTAATAAAGAGAAGTGCAGACCATAGTTACAACCGGAGATCAGCAAGAAGATAGCAATGATGGTGTTAATCGTGGGACTGTCGAAATACCCCACGCTGGCATCGTGTGTGGAAAAACCACCGATGGCGATTGTGGCAAAACTGTGCCCAATGGCGTCAAACGCGGGCATCCCGGCAAACCATAGCGCCAGCGCGCACGCTACCGTCAGCAATACATAGATTAGCCACAGCGTTTTCGCCGTTTCGGCAATACGCGGGCGCATTTTATTATCTTTCAGCGGCCCCGGCATTTCTGCACGATAGAGCTGCATCCCACCAACGCCAAGAATAGGCAGGATAGCCACCGCCAGCACGATGATCCCCATCCCGCCGAACCATTGCAGCATCTGGCGATAAAAGAGAATCGCGTGTGGCAATGAATCCAGCCCCACCAGCGTCGTCGCACCTGTAGTGGTTAATCCGGAAAAGGATTCAAAAAAAGCGTCGGTTATCGTCAGGTTAGGGCTTTCCGCAAAAATGAACGGTAACGCACCCACACTGCCCAGAACGGTCCAGAACAAAACGACAATCAGAAATCCTTCGCGCGATTTCAGTTCACCCTTCTCTTTACGGTTTGGCCACCACAGCATGGAGCCGATCGCCAGAGCAACGAAGAAAGTTTGGGTGAATGCACGCCCTGCCCCATCGCGGTAGATGAGCGCTACCAGTCCGGGGATAATCATTGTCCCCGAGAATAAGATGACCAGTAGTCCAACGATTCGGGTGATGGCGCGAAAATGCATCTCTGCCGCTTCCTTAGTTCTTTAAAATGAGGTGGGGATTATTCTTCAATCGCTAACAATTGCAATGAACCACGACTAAAATCCGCCAGTTTTGCCGAAAACTCATCCACTCTGGCAAAAGGAAGCGCCACCCTGAGCCGAACAAAAGCCTGGTAATCACTGGCAACGACTTTACCGTCAAACTGCCCCAGCAAGGCTTCAATGCCTGCCAGCTGACCGTACTCACACTGCAAAGTATATTCGGTTAATGGCGTCTTGCGCTGTGTCGTTAACTGGCGCAACGCCTGATTCACACCGCCACCGTAGGCTTTTACCAACCCTCCAGTACCGAGAAGGATACCGCCGTAGTAGCGCACGACTACAGCGGTAATCTCGCCGACACCGCTCCCCATCAGCTGCGCGAGCATCGGTTTACCTGCCGTACCCGCCGGTTCGCCATCGTCTGAAAATCCTAGCTGCTGCGAGTCATTGGGCGCACCCGCCACCCACGCCACACAATGGTGGCGGGCGTCAGGGTGTTCCGCTTTGACTGACTCAACAAACGCCTTTGCCGCTTCTACGCCGTCCGTATGGGCGAGCAGCGTAATGAAGCGGCTTTTTTTGATCTCTTCAACGACGCTGACCGGCGCCGCAGGGATTAACCAACTGTCCATTACGCCAGTTTCAAATCCCGCGTCATGTTTTCGATATTGTTCTCGTGGACCACCACGTTGTCTTCAATACGAATACCGCCGAACGGTTTCAGGGCTTCAATTTTCTGCCAGTTGAAGTGCTTGCTGAACTGTCCTTCACGCCACGGCGCCAGCAGAGATTCAATGAAGTAGATGCCCGGTTCGATGGTCAGAACCATGCCTGGTTGCAGTACGCGGGTGCAACGCAGGTAAGGATACTTCGACGGCGCGGCCAGATGAGTACCGCTGTCATCCTGCATAAAGCCTGCGACATCATGCACCTGCAGACCCAGCGGGTGGCCAATACCGTGCGGCATAAACGGCCCGGTAAGATCGTTTTCCACCATCGCCTCTTCACTCATATCAGTGATGATTTGATGCTTACGCAGCAGCTTCGCGATGCGCTGATGGAACTGAATGTGATAATCCACGTAGCTGGTGCCTGCTTTCATGGTGGCAATCAGCGCCAGCTCTTCGTCGTTAACGTCTTTCACCAGATGCGCATAGTCATTGTCGCTTTTCGCCGACCAGGTACGCGTCAGATCTGCCGCATAACCGTTGTATTCCGCACCAGCGTCGAGCAGGAAGCTGCGGATTTCAGACGGTGCCTGATGATCCAGCTTGGTGTAATGAAGCACCGAAGCATGCTCGTTAAGCGCCACGATGTTGCTATATGGCACGTCGGTGTCGCGGTGACCGGTCGCAGTCAGGTAAGCGAGGTTGATGTCAAACTCGCTCATTCCGGAACGGAACGCTTCTTCCGCTGCACGGTGTCCATTTACCGCCATTTTCTGCGCTTCGCGCATACAGGCCAGTTCGTAGTCCGTTTTATAGGCGCGGTAATAATGCAGGTAGTCGATCACCCCTTTCGGGTTGATGTTGCTGGCCGCGATGTCCAGCTGCAGGGCTCGTTCCGGAACCGGGCCGATGTAACCGATATTGCCGCGAGCAGCAGGCAGTTGGCTACCGATACCATCTGCTTTCGGCAGCGCGATGATCTCAATTTCTTCCGTCCAGAAGGAAGTAGGCAGCGGCTCAACGTTGTGCCAGTAATCGACCGGCAGGTAGAACCACAGTTTCGGCTTGTTTACGCCATCCACCAGCAGCCAGCAGTTAGGAACCTGCGTGACAGGCACCCAGGCTTTGAATTGCGGATTGACCTTAAACGGGTACGGATGATCGTCGAGAAAGACGTTAACAAGTTCGCCTGAGTGAATAAGTAACGCATCCAGCTTGAAGCGCTCCAGCGCGTCGCGCGTCCGTTCCTGTAAGGTAACGATATGATTTTTATAGAGTGCGGCCAGCGATTCCATTTTCTATCCTTCTGTTTTTTGACCTCAAGTCTCCGCATCTTAGCACATCGCTTTGTGAGTGCGTGATTTCTGCCGAGCGTGATCGAATCGTCATTTCTTTAATCATTCATTTGCATTTTATTAACATAAAACACACACTTCGATTCATCTGGTATGACCAGATCACCTTGCGGATTCAGGAGACTGACATGCTTTACAAAGGCGACACCCTGTACCTCGACTGGCTGGAAGATGGCATCGCCGAACTGGTGTTCGATGCCCCTGGTTCGGTCAATAAACTCGACACGGCCACCGTTGCCAGCCTGGGCCATGCGCTTGATGTGCTGGAAAAACAACCGAATTTAAAAGGGCTGCTGCTGCGTTCTAACAAAGCAGCCTTTATTGTTGGTGCCGATATCACCGAATTCCTTTCACTGTTCCTCGTGCCTGAAGAACAACTGAGCCAGTGGCTGCATTTTGCCAACAGCGTCTTTAATCGCCTCGAAGATCTGCCTGTTCCGACCCTGTCAGCGGTAAACGGCTACGCGCTGGGTGGCGGCTGCGAGTGTGTTCTGGCAACAGATTATCGTCTGGCAACGCCGGACCTGCGCATTGGCCTGCCGGAAACCAAGCTGGGCATTATGCCGGGCTTTGGCGGCTCCGTGCGTATGCCACGTATGCTGGGTGCGGACAGCGCGCTGGAAATTATTGCGGCAGGTAAGGATGTTGGTGCTGAGCAGGCGCTAAAAATCGGCCTGGTCGATGGCGTAGTGAAGCAAGACAAACTGCTTGATGGCGCGATCGCGGTATTACGTCAGGCGATTAACGGAGACCTCGACTGGAAAGCCAAACGTCAGCCGAAACTGGAGCCGTTGAAACTCAGCAAAATTGAAGCGGCGATGAGCTTTACCATCGCTAAAGGCATGGTAGCGCAGACGGCTGGTAAACATTACCCCGCACCGATTACCGCGGTAAAAACCATTGAAGCAGCAGCCCGTTTTGGTCGTGAAGAAGCGCTGAATCTGGAAAATAAAAGCTTTGTTCCACTGGCGCACACCAGTGAAGCCCGCGCGCTGGTAGGGATCTTCCTTAACGATCAGTTCGTGAAAGCCAAAGCCAAAAAGCTCACCAAAAATATTGAAGCACCGAAGCAAGCCGCGGTGCTGGGCGCGGGCATTATGGGCGGCGGCATCGCTTACCAGTCAGCCTGGAAAGGCGTGCCGGTTGTCATGAAAGATATCAACGACAAATCATTAACGCTGGGCATGACCGAAGCGGCCAAGCTGCTGAACAAACAGCTTGAGCGCGGCAAAATTGACGGTCTGAAAATGGCGGGCGTGATTTCCACTATTCATCCAACCCTCGACTATAGCGGTTTTGAGCGTGTGGACGTGGTGGTTGAAGCGGTCGTGGAAAACCCGAAAGTGAAAAAAGCGGTACTGGCGGAAACCGAAGATCAGGTACGCCCGGGCACCGTACTGGCGTCGAATACCTCTACCATCCCAATCAACGAGCTGGCCAGCGCGCTCAAGCGCCCGGAAAACTTCTGTGGAATGCACTTCTTTAACCCAGTACACCGCATGCCACTGGTTGAGATCATTCGCGGCGAGAAAAGCTCGGATGAAACCATCGCCAAAGTTGTCGCGTGGGCAAGCCAGATGGGCAAAACACCAATTGTGGTCAACGACTGCCCTGGTTTCTTCGTGAACCGCGTGCTGTTCCCGTATTTTGCCGGTTTCAGCCAGCTGCTGCGCGATGGGGCGGATTTCCGCAAAATCGACAAAGTCATGGAAAAACAGTTTGGCTGGCCGATGGGCCCGGCTTATCTGCTGGACGTGGTGGGAATTGATACCGCGCATCACGCGCAGGCAGTGATGTCCGCAGGCTTCCCTCAGCGTATGCAGAAAGATTATCGCGACGCGATAGACGCCCTGTTTGATGCGAACCGTTTCGGACAGAAAAACGGTCTTGGATTCTGGCGTTATAAAGAAGACAACAAGGGCAAGCCGAAGAAAGAAGAGGATGCCACCGTTGACGATCTGCTGGCAGAAGTCAGCCAGCCGAAACGCGACTTCAGCGATGAAGAGATTATCGCCCGCATGATGATCCCAATGGTCAACGAAGTGGTGCGTTGTCTGGAAGAAGGCATTATCGCCAGCCCGGCAGAAGCCGATATGGCGCTGGTTTATGGCCTGGGCTTCCCTCCGTTCCATGGTGGCGCGTTCCGCTGGTTGGATACGCTCGGCAGCGCGAAGTATCTCGATATGGCCCAGCAGTATCAGCACCTCGGAGCACTGTATGAAGTTCCGGCTGGTCTGCGTGATAAGGCGCGCCATAACGAACCGTATTATCCCCAGGTTGAGCCTGCCCGCCCGGTTGGCAGCCTGAAAACGGCTTAAGGAGTCACAATGGAACAGGTTGTAATTGTTGATGCGATCCGTACCCCGATGGGCCGTTCGAAAGGGGGCGCGTTTCGTAATGTGCGGGCAGAAGATCTCTCCGCACACTTAATGCGTAGCCTGCTGGCGCGAAATCCTGCGCTGGAGCCATCCGCGCTTGATGATATTTACTGGGGCTGCGTGCAGCAAACGCTGGAGCAGGGTTTCAACATCGCCCGTAACGCCGCGCTGCTGGCGGAAGTTCCGCACTCCGTTCCGGCCGTCACGGTCAACCGCTTGTGCGGTTCATCAATGCAGGCGCTGCACGACGCGGCACGTATGATCATGACCGGCGATGCTCAGGCGTGCCTGATTGGCGGCGTGGAACATATGGGCCATGTGCCAATGAGTCACGGCGTTGATTTCCATCCGGGCATGAGCCGCAACGTGGCAAAAGCCGCGGGAATGATGGGTCTGACTGCGGAAATGCTCTCTCGCATGCACGGCATCAGCCGTGAAATGCAGGACGCTTTCGCCGCACGTTCACATGCTCGTGCCTGGGCTGCAACACAGTCTGGCGCATTTAAAAACGAAATCATCCCGACCGGTGGCCATGATGCCGACGGCGTGCTGAAGCAGTTTAACTACGATGAGGTTATCCGCCCAGAGACAACCGTTGAAGCGCTCTCCACCCTGCGCCCGGCGTTCGATCCGGTTAGCGGAACGGTCACTGCCGGTACCTCCTCCGCGCTCTCCGACGGCGCAGCAGCGATGCTGGTCATGAGCGAAAGCCGCGCCCGTGAGCTGGGTCTGACGCCGCGTGCCCGAATCCGTTCGATGGCTGTTGTTGGCTGTGACCCGTCAATTATGGGTTATGGTCCGGTTCCGGCCTCAAAACTGGCGCTGAAAAAAGCGGGACTCTCCACCAACGATATCGGTTTGTTTGAGATGAACGAAGCCTTTGCCGCTCAGATCCTGCCGTGCATTAAAGATCTGGGGCTGATGGAGCAGATCGATGAAAAGATCAACCTCAACGGCGGGGCGATCGCTTTGGGTCATCCGCTGGGTTGCTCCGGGGCGCGTATCAGCACCACCTTGCTCAATCTGATGGAACGCAAAGACGTACAGTTTGGCCTGGCGACGATGTGTATCGGGTTAGGCCAGGGCATCGCGACGGTATTTGAGCGAGTTTAATCAAAGCATGTGACTTATTGTAGGCCGGGCAAGCGAAGCGCCCCCGGCGACTATGCCGGATGGCGACGCTGATGCGTCTTATCCGGCCTACAACACAAATGCCATTGTATAACAATTTAGTTGCCGTTCTTCCCGCCTGTCAGGGGCGGGTTTTTTTATTTCCCTGAACTACCTCGCACCACTAACTGCACCGGCAACAGCAGATTCTCTTCCTGATTTTCTTCCAGCAATAAACGCAGCGCTTCACGCCCCAATTGTTGTTTATCAACCGCAATAGTAGTGAGTGGTGGATGTGACCAGGCCGCAGCATCGATATCATCAAACCCCACCAGCGCGAGATCTTCCGGGATGCGTATCCCCTGCTGTGCGCACACCCGTTGAACAACCAGCGCTGCCGCATCGTTATAGGCAAAAATAGCATCGGGCGGCTCCGGCAATCTGAGTAGCTCATTTACCGCCTCAACCAGAGATTGATCGGTATCCAACAGCGGCGGCGCAACGGCTTCATACTCTGGCGGCATCAGCAAACGGGCCTCATACAATGCCTGACGGTAGCCCTTCTCGCGCTGACGGATGCTGTAGTGCGCAAGCGTGCTGGCAAGAAAAGCAATACGGCTGCGACCTTGTGCAATCAAATGTTGCGTGGCCAGATACCCACCCTGAGTGTTATCCGGGTTCACGCAAGGCAGGCCCGGCGCCCAGAGATCCACCAGCACCAACGGCAGCTTCATCTGTTGCAGCAAGCCAAGTAATTCAGGCTCAAAAAATCCGGCACAGATCAGTGCATCAGGCTGGTGCAGCAGCACCTGCTCACTCACTGCATCGCCTGGACCAATGGAGAGAAAGCTCAGCGCAATACCATGGTCACGACAGTTATCTTCTATCCCCAGCAGTAGTTGAGAATAAAACGGCAATGCCCGGCTGATATTGTGCTGGCGGTGAAGCAAAAAAAGGACGCGTTTGATCTTGTCAGTACGCAGACGGGAAAAATCATAACCCTGCTGCTGCGCCACAGAAATAATGCGCAGCCGGGTGTCTTCACGTAGCCCCGGCTGCCCTTTTAGGGCGCGGGAAACTGCGCCAACTGAAACACCACAAGCTTCGGCAATATCTCTGATACGTACAGGTTTCGTCATTTCACTCTCATTGATTCTACTATGGCTTGTTGCGCCCCCAGCCAGGCCGCACCGCGTACACCGCTGCTGTCGCCGTGACGGGCCCGAACGATCGGTGTGCGGCACTGCTTACCAAATACGTACTGCGCCACTCGCGCCTGCAAACCCGAATACAGTAAATCGATATTGGATACCCCACCCCCTAGCACGATAACATCGGGATCGAGCGTATTCACCACGCCCGCCAACGCACGCGCCAGTTGATCGCAATAGCGTTTCCATACAAAGCAGGCATCCGCATCACCCGATTCTACCTGTTGCATAATTTGTGGCACACCCACATGCTGCGCGGTGTGATTCAGGTACTGGCGTTCCAGACCGCTGCCGGAAATAAAGCTCTCAATACAGTTCAACTGTCCGCAATAGCATGTCACTCCAGCCCCGTCCTGAGATTCGTGGTAGCGCGGCAATGCATTATGCCCCCACTCTCCTGCGCAGGCGTTAGGTCCAGAGATCAAGCGGTTATCGATGCATAGTCCACCGCCGCAACCGGTACCGAGGATCACGCCAAATACCACGCTATGCCCGTGTCCGCTACCGTCCATCGCTTCCGACAAGGTAAAGCAGTTGGCATCATTAGTAACAGGCACGGGCATTCCTAACGCTCGCTCAAGGTCTTGCGCAAAGGCCTGTTGATTGAGCACCAGGATGTTGGAGTTCTTAATTAACCCCTCGCTATCCACCGCGCCAGGCACCCCAATGCCAACCGATAAAGGCTGATTAACGGCCAGTCTGGCCTTAGCAATCATCTCCGTCACGGCCTGGAAAAAATCACCGTAACTCTGCTTTGGTGTCGCGCATCGCTCGCGGTAAACAATTACACCCGCGTTATCAATCACCACCGCTTCGATTTTAGTCCCGCCAATATCCAGTCCGAGCCTCATGGTTTTCCTCGTTTGCGCCTCGCAATTTGATTGTGTCTAGTTTGCCAATTTTGTTTACTAAACAAAAAGAGACCTGTCACAAAAGCTAAGTTTTGTGATTAATAGATAGGAAAAATATGTTTACTAAAAAACGTGGTAAAAAAGAGAAACAACGAGATCGGGCTTGCACCCTGTTAGAAGAAGTAAGGTTGGTGATGAATGCGCCGGAAGGACTCCGGCGCACAGCGCTTAAATGAACGCGAAAGCGTCGCCAAACAGGCGATCTTCACGCGCACTACGTTCATTACAGAACAGATCGCGCGCGATTTTGGCCATTTCGAAACGACCAGCGATGTAGATATCATGCTCCGCCAGGGTACCGTAATCCTGTAATACTGCCGTTAACACGGTTCCCGTACGACCACGCCAGCCGTCTTCAGGCTGTTCCACCACTGGCTCAACGCGCAAATTCGGGTGATTCACTGACAGCGCTTCCAGCTCGGAGAGATCGTAGAGATGCTTCTCTTCGCGCCCGCCCCAGTAAATGGTGATATCGCGATTTGGATTGCGCGCCAGCGCGGTAAGCAGAATGGAACGCACGTAAGAGAACCCTGTACCACCGGCAATCAGGATCAGCGGGCGCTCGTCTTCATCACGCAGCCAGGCTTCGCCATGCGGAATGTCGACCTTGATCTCCCGGTCTTTCAGAATACGGTCCATCACGGCCATGGCATAAAGATTTAGCTCAGAGGCGCCAACGTGCAGCTCAATGAATCCTTGCTCGTCCGGCGTTGATGCCATGGAGAACGGACGCTTATCCCTTTCGTCCATCACGACCATTAAATACTGGCCAGCACGAAAGGAAAACGCCGCGTCTGGCACTAAACGAACGCGATATACGGTGTCAGTGATAGCTTCTACCGAGGTCACTTTACAGCTTAAGGTTGTCATGCGCTCTCTCTGTCGGATCAATAGGCAAAACGATCGCGCCTCAGGCGCTTTTGCCGTCATTAAAGATGGCCAGTTCATCCCAAATTGCGTCAATGCGCGCAGTCACTTCAGGATCTTTTTTAATCGGACGTCCCCATTCACGTTGGGTTTCGCCCGGCCATTTATTTGTGGCATCCAGCCCCATTTTTGAACCAAGGCCGGAAACCGGCGAGGCAAAGTCCAGGTAATCAATTGGCGTATTCTCTACCAGTACCGTATCCCGGGCCGGGTCCATACGGGTAGTAATTGCCCAAATCACATCATTCCAGTCACGTGCGTTGACGTCATCATCGCAAACAATAACAAATTTGGTGTACATAAACTGACGCAAAAACGACCAAACACCCATCATGACGCGTTTGGCATGGCCAGCGTACTGTTTTTTCATCGTCACGACGGCCAGGCGATATGAACAGCCTTCCGGAGGTAGATAAAAATCGACGATTTCCGGGAACTGCTTTTGCAGAATCGGCACGAAGACTTCGTTCAGCGCCACGCCGAGCACCGCGGGTTCATCTGGCGGGCGTCCGGTATAGGTAGAGTGATAAATTGCATCTTCACGCTGGGTAATGTGCGTGACGGTAAAGACCGGGAAGCTATCTACTTCGTTGTAGTAGCCGGTATGATCGCCATACGGCCCTTCCGGAGCCAGCTCGCCCGGTTCAATGTACCCTTCCAGCACGATTTCTGCACTGGCAGGCACTTCCAGGTCGTTGGAAATACATTTAACTACTTCGGTCTTGGTTCCGCGCAACAGCCCGGCAAATGCGTACTCGGATAATGTATCAGGAACCGGCGTCACGGCCCCCAGAATGGTCGCAGGATCGGCTCCTAACGCCACAGAAACCGGGAAGCGTTCGCCCGGATGCGCTGCGCACCATTCCTGGTAATCAAGCGCGCCGCCGCGATGGGACAGCCAGCGCATAATGAGCTTGTTTTTGCCAATCAGCTGCTGACGATAGATGCCCAGATTCTGCCGCTCTTTATGCGGACCACGCGTTACGGTGAGCCCCCAGGTAATCAGCGGCGCGGCATCTTCCGGCCAGCAGGTCATAATCGGAATGCGGTTTAAATCGACGTCATCGCCTGAGTAGATTTTTTGCTGACAAGGTGCACCGCGCAACCGCTTAGTCGGCATGTTCAACACCTGCTTAAACTGCGGCAGCTTATCAAACAGATCGCGGAATCCTTTCGGTGGCTCTGGCTCTTTCAAAAACGCCAACAGTTTACCGACTTCTCGTAGCGCCGAGACATCTTCTTGTCCCATCCCCATCGCAACACGTTTTGGTGTGCCAAACAGGTTACACAGCACCGGCATTGAATAGCCTTTCGGATTCTCAAACAGCAACGCAGGCCCACCGGCACGCAGGGTGCGATCGGCAATTTCAGTAATTTCCAGGTGGGGATCCACCTCAAGCGAAATGCGTTTGAGCTCGCCCTGCTGTTCAAGCAGCGTCAGGAAGTCGCGTAAATCGTGATATTTCATGGCGTCCATTGTGGCCTCTTCGTAAGCGCTTCATTATACGGCGTTCATCATTGTGATGCTGTATTTTTGTTAAATTAGCGTGAACTCTGGCGATACATATAAGCCCCGGGCGTATATACCCATTGGGTTTCAGCCTGCGTTGAGGCGGGTATAATTAACTTAACGCATGGCTTTTGCTATGCTGGCGCTCAGAACAAGCGGATAAGAGTTATTATGCAATCCTGGTATTTACTGTACTGCAAACGTGGGCAACTTCAGCGAGCCCAGGAACACCTGGAAAGACAGGCGGTGAACTGTCTGACGCCTATGATCACCCTGGAAAAAATAGTGCGCGGTAAACGTACCACAGTCAGTGAACCACTATTCCCTAATTACATGTTTGTCGAGTTCGACCCGGAAGTGATCCACACCACCACTATCAATGCCACGCGTGGTGTCAGCCATTTCGTCCGTTTTGGAGCGACGCCTGCGACCGTCCCTTCTCCCGTTATTCACCAGCTTTCTATCTACAAGCCTGAAGGAATTGTTGACCCGCAAACTCCTCAGCCAGGGGACAGCGTGATTATTACTGAAGGGGCGTTTGAGGGGCTAAAAGCGATCTTCACCGAACCGGATGGCGAAGCGCGTTCCATGCTACTGCTTAACCTGTTGAATAAAGAGGTTAAGCAGAGCGTGAAAAATACCGGCTTTCGAAAAATTTAAGCCGTTTAGAAGGTCACTTCGAACAGCGTTCTGACGTTAGCATCAATGGTTGCTGACAGCCATTGAGGATCTTCTCCGCGCCAGTGGGCAATACGCTCAAGAATATGTGGCAGGTGCGCCGGTTCATTGCGCCGTGACGTCGGTTTAGGCGTTAAGTCGCGAGGAAGTAGGTAAGGCGCATCAGTTTCGATCAGTAGTCTTTCTACCGGAATAAACGGCAGCAGTTCCCGCAGTTCCATCCCCCGACGCTCATCACAGACCCAGCCGGTAATACCAATATAAAGCCCTCGGTCCACACAGTCCTGCATCTCCTGCCGCGTTCCGGTAAAACAGTGCAGCACCGCGCCCGGGAGGCTATCCAGCCACGGCTCCAGCAACGTCAGAAAACGCTCATGGGCGTCCCGACAATGCATGAAAATCGGCATCTGCAGTTCAGCGGCAATGCGCAGTTGTGCCTCAAAAGCACGTTCCTGCTCCTGCGGCGTGGAGAAATTGCGATTGAAATCCAGACCGCACTCGCCAATAGCGACCACCTCAGACTGGTTTGCCAGCGCGATAATCTCGTCTTCCGTTGAGGATTGCCATTGGCTACTGTCATGCGGGTGCACGCCAGCCGTGGACCAGCAATGTGGATAATGTTGCGCCAACTTCAGCGCCTGCTGGCTTTCGTGCAGGTTTGTTCCGGTCAGAAGCATACCGTTTACGCCCGCAGCAAAGGCGCGCGCCACAACATCATCCCTGTCTTTCGCAAATTGTGAACTGGTTAAATTAACGCCAATATCAAACATGCTACCTCCCATATGACAACCGCCCTGACGGGCGGTTGAATTTACTCTTCTGTTTTCTCGGTGGCTTCGGCTTCTTTTGCTTCTTCAGCCTCGTTGTCCTCATCTCGCGTACGTCGCTTACCGACATAGAAACGAGAGAAGAAAACGCCCACTTCAAACAGGCAGTACATCGGTATCGCCAACAACGTTTGCGAGAAGACATCTGGCGGAGTCAGTAACATCCCGACGACGAATGCTCCCACCACAACGTAAGGTCGTTTCTTACGTAAATCTTCAGGTGTTGTAATGCCCATCCAGCATAGCAGCACAATGGCGACAGGGACCTCAAAAGAGACACCGAAAGCCATAAACAGCGCCATTACGAAACTGAGATAGCTGGCAATGTCCGTCGATACCTGCACGCCTTGCGGAGCCGTGTTGGCCAGAAAACCAAACGCCAACGGAAAGACGACAAAATAGGCGAATGCCATGCCGATGTAGAACAACAACGAACTGGAAACCAGCAGCGGCACAACCAGTCGACGTTCATGTTTATACAAAGCAGGCGCAATAAATGCCCACACCTGGTAGAGGATCACTGGCGCTGACAGGATCAGCGACACCATGAAGGTCAACTTTATTGGGGTAAAGAACGGCGAGGCCACATCGGTGGCGATCATCGTTGCACCCTGCGGCATCTGTTTAATCAGCGGCGCCGCAACCATATGGTAAATGTCGTTGGCAAAGTAAACCAACGCCAGAAAGATCACGATAACCGCAATAATGCAGTTCAGGAGTCGCTTACGCAGCTCGATAAGATGCGTAATGAGCGGTTGGGTATCTTCTACAGCCATGTTTACGGTTTATCACTCGACGAGGGGGAGGATTCGACAACAGGTGCGGCAGCTTTCTTATCTGCATCCATTAACGTTGCGGAAGTGTTTTCCTTTGGCTCTGGCGTTTTAGCACCCGCGGATTCCGGTTTTTGCTCCGGCGAACTGGCCTGGTTTTCAGCGGCGGCAGGGGTGACCCCTTCTCGCTGCGCTTCACCGTCTTTCACCACCGGATTATGAATAGTGTGCGCTTCATCGCTCGCTTTCTCAGGATCGTGCACGCTGTAAGAACGCTTCATCGATTCCGCCGCTTCACGCAGCTCATCCATTGACGCTTTCAGCTCCGGGGTCAGATTTGTCAGGCTCGCTTTCTCTACTTTCTTCAGGCTGTCCTGAAACTCCTGAAGCTTAAGCTCCTGGGTCAGTTCATTCTGAACAGTAGTTGCAAGGGAACGCAAAGCGCGAACCCAGCCAGCAACCGTTTTTACCGCTACAGGTAATCGTTGCGGCCCCAGAACAATGAGGCCGATCACGAACACCAATAACAGTTCGCTAAAACCGATATCAAACACGGATTATACCTGCTCTTTATCTTGGCTTTTGGCGTCTTCCTTTTTCACTTCACCCTGCTTATCGGTGATGGATTTAGCAGTAAAATCAGCGTCCTGGCTGGTTTTATCTTGCTTAGGCTCATCATCACCCATCGCTTTTTTGAAGCCTTTGATCGACGCGCCAAGATCGGAACCGATGGAGCCGAGTTTCTTGGTGCCAAATAGCAGTACAACGATGACGGCAATGATCAACAACTGCCAAATACTGATACCACCCATACATGTTCCTCTGTCATAGATGATGAATTAATAAGGCCGTAGTATACGTTACACGACCTGCCTTGGGCGATGAAAAATTCAGCGCATTTTGCGCCAGCCGATCAACCAGGCTATGACGCCTCCCGCCATTAACCAGCCCGGCATAAGCCCCCACTCAGGGCGGCTTACCAGCAGGAATGTTCCACTTAGCAACAATGTTGCGCCAATGCCCAATAAATAACGGGATTGTCCCTGGCGTACATGATTCGCGTGAAGCTCGCGGGCAATCTTATCAACACTGTGCTGTAAATATTTGCCCTGGCGCAAACTGTCATACACCAGTTCAGGTATTTCTGGCATTTTTTCGACCCAGAACGGTGCTTTTTCTTTAAATGCCCTAACGAGCGCCGGAATACCGACCTGATCTTTAATCCAGGATTCGAGGAATGGCTTAGCCGTTTTCCACAAATCTAACTGCGGGTAGAGTTGTCGTCCGACACCTTCTACGTACAGCAGCGTCTTCTGGAGCAATACCAGTTGAGGCTGAACTTCCATATTGAAGCGGCGCGCAGTGTTGAACAGATTCAGCAGCACGTGACCAAAGGAAATCTCCGCCAGCGGTTTTTCAAAAATCGGCTCGCACACGGTACGAATGGCAAATTCAAACTCTTCTACGTTGGTATCCGGCGGAACCCAACCAGAATCCACGTGCAGTTCAGCAACTTTGCGGTAATCGCGGTTAAAGAACGCAATGAAGTTTTCAGCCAGGTAACGCTTATCTTCTTTGTTTAAAGAGCCCACAATCCCACAATCAATACCAATGTATTTCGGGTTTTCAGGGTGCTCATAACTGACAAAAATGTTCCCGGGGTGCATATCCGCATGGAAAAAGCTGTCGCGGAATACCTGAGTAAAGAAGACCTGAACACCACGCTCGGCCAACAATTTCATATTGGTGCCGTTCTTCTCAAGCGTGGTGACATCTGAAACCGGGATGCCGTAAATGCGCTCCATCACCATCATGTTCTGACTGCAATAGTCGGAATACACTTCCGGGATGTACAGCATCGGACTATCTTCAAAATTACGTCGTAGCTGAATGGCGTTCGCCGATTCGCGCAGCAGATTCAGTTCATCGATCAACGTTTTTTCATATTCACGGACGACTTCTGTTGGTCGCAGGCGACGCCCATCTGGCAGCAGACGAGGAACCCAACGAGCCAGGCGGTAGATCAGTTTTAAATCCGCTTTGATGACCGGAAGTATGTCCGGGCGAATAACTTTGATCACCACCTCTTTGCCATTCGATTTCAACCGCGCAGTGTGGACCTGAGCAACAGACGCAGATGCCAGCGGCGTGATCTCAAAATCATCAAACCATTCCTCGACGGGCAGCCCGCCCATAGCCTCTTCGATTTGTTTTTTCGCTCTAAGCCCATCGAACGGGGCAACCCGATCCTGCAATAGCGCAAGCTGATCGGCGATGTGCGGAGGGAAAAGGTCACGACGGGTAGAGAGCATTTGCCCAAACTTGATCCACACCGGGCCGAGTTCCTGTAAAGCCAGTCTCAGCCTTTCTCCCAGCGGTTTATCTTTATGTCGGTTGGGCATCCAGAACAACGAGTAACGCCACAACCGAAGCGGCAGCGTGATTCGCATTTTGGGGATGAGTTCATCAAGACCGTAGCTTAAAAAAGTGCGAATGATGAAATAAAGGCGCCGTACTTCACCTGGCGTCATTTGGCCTCCAGTTTTTCCAGCCGTTTGGCCAGAGATTCAACCGCGCGCTCAACGGCTGCCGTTTCTTCAGCAAACCATGCAACCTCTAGTGGACCAGGAGCCATGCGCCACTCTTCGGTGATCGCTTCGGCGACATAGCGCTGCTGGCGCTGAAAGTTATGGCACAGGAACTTCGCTCCACCACGCAAGACTTTGCTGACCCCTTCTGCGACGATATCGCCGGTATAGGGTGCTAACAGTTCTGCAGGATCCAACTCCGCCAGATCGGCCAGCGCAACAAAGTTCTGTACTACCTGGATATCGCCCTGGACTTCCAGCTCACCGCTGCGGATAAGCGTGGTGAGTTGCTGTCGGTCACGCAATTTCGGTAACACACTGGCATATGTGATTACGGTGCAATCGGCTTCGCCTTCCCATGCCCCCAGCACATCGACCTGGCGCTCGCTAAACACCAGGACTAACGGTGTTGAAAATCCTTTGAGATCAACACGCAGCACCTTCCCTTGTAAACGCGTTCTGGCTGACTTCAGCGCAGGAGAACGGTACAGAAAGGTGTTGAGCAGATTTTCAACGCCTGCGGTTACTAAGGGTTTTAAAGGCATCCCCACTCTCCTGTCAGAACTTGTAACCACGATGCAGCGCAACGACACCTGCTGTCAGGTTGTAGTAATCAACGCTTTCGAACCCGGCATCTTGCATCATTGCTTTTAAGGTGTCCTGATCGGGATGCATACGGATGGACTCCGCCAAATAACGGTAGCTGTCCGCATCGCTTGCTACCATTGAACCTATGCGCGGCAGAACATGGAAAGAGTATGCGTCGTAGGCTTTGCTCAACGGTTCGATGATGGGTTTGGAGAATTCCAGCACCAGTAGACGTCCGCCCGGCTTCAATACGCGGTACATGGAGCGCAATGCTTTGTCTTTATCCGTTACGTTGCGCAGACCGAAAGAGATGGTGATGCAGTCAAACGTGTTGTCAGGGAAAGGTAATGCTTCCGCATTCGCCTGAACGTACTCAACGTTACCTACCACGCCAATATTACGCAGCTTTTCGCGACCCATTTTGAGCATTGAGTCATTGATATCCGCCAGCACAACTTTGCCGGTTTCACCAACCATGCGAGAGAATTTCGCCGTCAGATCGCCGGTACCGCCTGCTAAATCGAGAACGGTTTGCCCGCGACGCACGCCACTGCAATCAATGGTGAAGCGCTTCCACAAACGATGAATGCCAAATGACATTAAGTCATTCATAACGTCATATTTAGACGCCACAGAATGAAAAACGTGGGCCACCATGTCAGCTTTCTGCTCTTTAGCGACGGTCTGAAAGCCAAAGTGCGTCGTTTCTTGTGAATTATCCACCATCTCAGTGCCTGCTCATCCAAAAAATGTTCGAGAAGTGTAACAGATTGGGCCAATTTGCCCTACCCTTCTACCGGGTTCAACTACCCCAAATGGACTAGTTTGATTGCTGATTTATCGCTTCATCCTCGGGGTAAGACGCATCTTGTTGCGTCTCAGGGACCGAGCGCAAGCGGTATTCTTCATCCTGTGTAGTAGCTTGTTCAGCCAGCTCAGGATTAATCTCGCGCTTAATTTCCACGCCTAAACTACGAAACGCTTCTGCCTGCGACAGGACGTTTCCACGACCGGAAGAGAGTTTTTTCATCGCCTGTCGGTAGTTGTCCTGGGCTTTGTCCAGGCTTTGGCCTATTGCCGACATATCATCCACAAACAACCGCATCTTGTCATAAAGTTTGCTGGCCCGATCGGCAATTTGTTGCGCATTACGACTCTGATGCTCGTAGCGCCACAGGTTGGCGATCGTGCGCAATGCCACCAACAGCGTGGTAGGGCTCACCAGCATAATGTTATTTCTAAGCGCTTCGGTAATCAGTTCGGGCTGTCTGTCGAGCGCCAGCAAAAAAGCGGGCTCAACGGGGATAAACATCAACACATAGTCAAGCGTACGCAGCCCAGGAAGCTGCTGATAATCTTTGCGACCCAGTAGTCGAATATGGTTGCGCACCGAGGCGATGTGCTCCTGCAATGCACTTTCGCGGGTGTATTCATCTTCTGCGTTAAAATAGCGCTCATAGGCGACCAGCGTCATTTTCGCATCGATCACCACATCTTTACCCTGCGGTAGCCGAACGATGACATCAGGCTGCATTCGCGAACGGGCGTCGTTTTCGATGCTAACCTGGGTTTCATATTCATAACCTTCACGCAGACCAGAGGCTTCGAGTACCCGCGTGAGTACTACCTCTCCCCAGTTACCCTGCGTTTTGTTATCGCCTTTTAATGCCCGCGTCAGGTTTACCGCTTCCTGCGCCATCTGCGCATTCAGTTGCTGGAGATTACGAATTTCGTGTGCCAGGGTATGGCGTTCTTGCGCCTCTTTACCAAAGCTATCCTGAACCTGGCGACGAAAACCGTCCAGTTGTTCACGAAGCGGCGCAAGCAGGCTGTTCAGACTTTGGCGATTTTGCTCATCAACACGGCGGTTGCTGTGCTCAAAAATACGATTCGCCAGATTTTCAAACTGTTCGCTCAGACGCTGTTCGCTGTTGATCATCTGGCGGATTTTATCTTCCGCATGCTGTTGGGTTGCTTCCAGCCGGGTAGTGACTTCACGGAGATCGGCTTCCAGAGAGGTGTTGATGCTGTGCAGACTGCGTAATTCGTTATTGAGTAGTTCGCACTCATCGCGCCAGTGAGCTTCCTGCGAGAGCTGCTGGCGAGCGGCGCTTAGCGCAATATCCAGTTCACGTCGCTCTTCGATGAGGTCGGCACGGATTTGATCGGCGCGTGCTTTTGTCGCCAGCCACCCTACCAGTAGCCCTGCGGCTAACGCCAACACGGCACTCATCATAATTGAAATATCCACAACGCCCCCTTACAGCAACGACTTACCCGCACAAAATAGAATTGTGCTGTATAAACGTCCAGTTTAAAAGGAATTTCCTGCGAGGCACTACGCAAAATAAAAAGGCCGAACGCGTCGGCCTTTTTGAATAGAAGGGAGAATTACAGTAAACGACGCGCGGCTTCAACCACGATTTTCACCGCGTGACTTTCCGTTTGTTTCATCGTTTCCGCATTAGGGATCTCTTGCTGAGTACGGTTCACGATAACACCCGCGACCATACCGGCACGCAGACCCTGGCTTGCGCACATGGTCAGCAGCGTAGCAGATTCCATTTCGTAGTTCATAACGCCCATAGACTGCCACTCTTCCATTGAGCCTTTGAAACGGCTCACGACGCGACCAGAGAAGGTGTCATAACGCTCCTGGCCCGGGTAGAAGGTGTCAGAAGACGCGGTGACCCCCACGTGAGTGGTGGCGCCGATAGATTTCGCCGCTTCCACCAGCGCGGTGGTGCACTCGAAGTCCGCAACGGCCGGGAATTCCATTGGTGCGAAGTGCAGGCTTGCACCGTCCAGACGAACAGATGCAGTGGTAACCAGTACATCACCTACGTTGATATGCGGCTGGATAGCGCCAGTCGTACCGATACGCAGGAAGGTACGAATGCCCAGCTGTGCCAGTTCTTCTACGGCAATAGAGGTGGACGGGCCGCCGATACCGGTAGAACAAACGATCACGGCTTTACCATCCAGCTCAGCACGCCAGGTAGTGAACTCGCGATGAGATGCCAGCTTAACCGGCTTATCCATCAGCGCGGCGATCTTTTCCACACGCTCCGGGTCGCCAGGGACGATAGCAAGCGTAGCCCCTTGTAAATCGTTCTTAGTGAGGCCGAGATGAAAAACATCAGACTTAGACATAAAAACTCCTCTGTGAATCGGTTTTGTCAGAAGAAGCAAAAACACACTTTACCGAAGGCATAAACATATTTTCGTGACAGTCATCACTATGATGTAAATCAATTGCATTCAATTACCATCAAAAAGTGATTAATGTCACATAAATGATGTGATGTAAGGAAGCCCTGCACAAAAGATAGCCCGTTTAAGGCAATGTGGTTCGTTGCATGTGTCTATAGTTAACAATGCGCTTTTTTGCTGAATATTTAAGGGTACGGAGAATACCATGACAACACGACAATCTGGCTTTGCACCTGCTGTATCTCCACCGACGTCTACCACGGTTCACACCCCGGATAATGCAATTATCGCCGGTGTAACGTCCATACCTTCACAAGGCGATGATATGCCAGCGTATCACGCACGACCAAAACAGACTGATGGCCTGCTGCCCGTAGTCATTGTCGTGCAGGAGATTTTTGGTATTCATGAGCACATTCGTGACGTTTGCCGTCGTCTGGCTCTGGAAGGGTATCTGGCTATCGCACCAGAACTCTATTTTCGCGAAGGCGATCCCAATGACTTTGCCGATATCCCTACGCTGCTTAGTGGCCTTGTCGCCAAAGTGCCCGACTCTCAGGTACTGGCCGATCTGGACCACGTCGCCAGTTGGGCCTCCCGCAACGGAGGAGATGCGCACCAGTTGATGATCACCGGATTTTGCTGGGGTGGGCGCATCACCTGGCTGTATGCCGCACATAATCCGCAGTTAAAAGCGGCCGTGGCGTGGTATGGCAAACTGGTGGGTGATAAAACCCTCAACTCGCCAAAACATCCCGTTGATATCGCAACCGATCTTAACGCCCCCGTTTTGGGGCTTTATGGCGGCCAGGACACCAGCATTCCGCAAGATACCGTTGAAACAATGCGCCAGGCACTGCGCGCCGCCAATGCTAAAGCGGAAATCGTGGTCTATCCCGATGCCGGACATGCGTTCAACGCCGATTATCGCCCGAGCTATCACGAAGAGTCCGCGAAAGACGGCTGGCAGAGAATGCTGGAGTGGTTCGTGCAATACGGTGGGAAGAAATAAACGTTAATTGCCCGGTGGCGGCGACGCCTGACCGGGCCTACAACTATTGCGATTTCCTGTAACCCGGGTAAGCGCCAGCGCTTCCCGGGCACCGAATTACGCCTGACGCAGATTCTGCGCGGCCTTGACCATGTTTGCCAGCGCGGCACGCGTTTCCGGCCAGCCGCGGGTTTTCAGGCCGCAGTCCGGGTTCACCCACAGACGTTCTGCTGGAATACGCTGCTCGGCTTTCTTCAACAGGGATTCAATCCACTCCACGCTCGGAACGTTCGGCGAGTGAATATCGTATACGCCCGGCCCGATTTCGTTCGGATAGTCGAACTCTTCAAACGATTCCAGCAACTCCATATCAGAGCGCGAGGTTTCGATAGTGATCACGTCCGCATCCAGCGCCGCAATGGAGTCCATGATGTCGTTGAACTCGCAATAACACATGTGGGTGTGGATCTGGGTTTCATCCTTCGCTACCGCCGCGTTAATACGGAAGGCTTCCACGCCCCACTCCAGATACGCCGCCCAGTCGCTGCGGCGCAGCGGCAGACCTTCGCGCAGTGCCGGTTCATCAATCTGGATGATGCCGATACCCGCCGCTTCCAGATCCGCCACTTCATCACGCAGCGCCAGCGCAATCTGCTTCGCGATGGTTTCACGCGTCACGTCTTCACGCGGGAATGACCAGCAGAGAATGGTCACCGGACCGGTCAGCATGCCTTTTACAGGTTTGTCGGTCAGCGACTGGGCATACTTCGCCCACTCAACGGTGATCGCTTCCGGGCGACTGACGTCGCCAATGACCACCGGCGGCTTCACGCAGCGAGAACCGTAGCTCTGCACCCAACCGTTTTGGGTAAAGACGAAACCGTCCAGGTGCTCACCAAAGTATTCGACCATGTCATTACGCTCGGCTTCACCGTGTACCAGCACGTCGAGACCCAGACGTTCCTGTTCAACAATCGCCTGTTTGATATGTTCCGCAATTCCGGTGCGATAGTTACCAGCATCCAGGTTGCCCTTTTTGAAGTCCAGGCGCAGGCCGCGAATTTCTGTGGTTTGCGGGAATGAACCGATAGTCGTAGTCGGCCATGCCGGCAGATTAAAGCGGGCACGTTGCGCCTCGGCGCGAACCGGGTAAGCGTTAGCGCGCTGGCTGTCCTGGGCGGTGATTGCCGCCAGACGTTTTTCCACTGCAGCGTTGTGTACGCGGGTAGAGTGACGACGAGCCTGAATCGGTGCGCTCCACTCGGCAATTGCCGCCGTATCACCGCTATTCAACGCATCGCGCAGAAGCGCCAGCTCGCCGCATTTTTGCAGGGCGAAGGCAAACCAGCTCTTCACTTCTGCATCAAGGCGGGTTTCAACACTGAGATCGATTGGGCTGTGCAGCAGGGAGCAGGAAGAAGCCACCCACAGGTTACGTTTCCCGACGATATCTTTGATTTGTGCGTATTTTTCGCTGAGATCGGCACGCCAGACGTTGCGGCCGTTCACCAGCCCCGCTGACAGCAGCCAGTCGGCAGGCAGACGTTTATGCAACTCGGCTGCATCATCTTTGCCGTGCACGAAGTCAACGTGCAGTCCCTGCACCGGCAGGGCGGTAATGGTATCCAGGTTTGGCGTTACGCCTTCGAAGTAAGTGGTCAGCAGCAGCTTCATCTGACCCGTCAGCGCGTCATAAGCCGGTTTGAAGGCCTCCAGCCACGCTTGCGGCAATTCCAGCACCAGAGCGGGTTCGTCAATCTGCACCCACTCAATACCGCGTTTCGCCAGCTCGGCCAGCACCTGCTGGTAAACCGGCAGAATGTCGTTCAACAGGCTCAGACGGTCAAACTGCTCGCCTTTCACTTTACCCAACCACAGGTAGGTTACCGGCCCTAACAGCACAGGTTTCACCTTGTGGCCGAGCGCCAGCGCTTCGTCCACTTCATCCAGCAGTTGGGTCCAGGTCAGTTTGAACTGCTGACCTTTGGTGAACTCTGGCACCATGTAGTGATAGTTGGTGTTAAACCATTTGGTCATTTCTGCCGCCGCGGCGGGTTCACCCGTTGGTGCGCGGCCACGGCCAATGCGGAATAAGGTATCGATATCGACCGAGCCGTCTTTATTTTGATGGCGAGCCGGAACGTTGCCGAGCAGCAGGCTAGTAGTCAGCACGTGATCGTACCAGGCAAAATCACCCACCGGCAGCAGGTCAACGCCCGCCTGCTTCTGCTGATCCCAGTGGCGGGCACGCAGCTCGCGGCCAACGGTCAGCAAATCTTCACGGGAAGAATTTCCCGCCCAGTAGCTTTCTTGCGCTTTCTTCAACTCGCGACGCAGGCCAACGCGAGGGAAACCGAGGGTGTGATTCAATATTGTCATTTTTCTTCCTCTCTTATTTTATTGAATCTGAAGCAAAAACTCTAAATAGTTCGGTTTGCAGGAAGGCGGCGACACAGCGCATCCCCAGGAGCTTACTGAAGTAAGTGACTGGGGTAAGCGAGGAAGCCAACGCATCTGCAAGCCGAAATATGACGAGTTTTGGACGTCCAGATGTTTACACATCCATAATTGGCGGTTACTGTATATTCCTCAAGCGCAATTTATTCATGCCGAAGTGAAGGACTTTCATGATCGAGATTAAACACCTGAAAACGCTCCAGGCGTTGCGGAATAGTGGTTCTCTTGCAGCCGCAGCGGCGACGTTGCATCAGACCCAATCCGCCCTTTCTCACCAGTTCAGCGATCTGGAGCAGCGCCTTGGCTTTCGACTTTTTATCCGTAAAAGCCAGCCTCTGCGCTTTACGCCGCAGGGAGAAATCCTGCTGCAGTTAGCCAATCAGGTGTTGCCGCAAATTGGTCGTGCGCTGCAGGCCTGCAACGAACCGCAGCAAACCAGGTTGCGAATCGCGATTGAATGTCACAGTTGTATTCAATGGCTGACGCCCGCGCTGGAGAATTTTCGTGCTAACTGGCCGCAGGTGGAGATGGACTTTAAATCCGGCGTGACGTTCGATCCGCAACCAGCGCTACAGCAGGATGAGCTGGATCTGGTGTTAACCTCCGACATCCTGCCGCGCAGCGGATTGCACTACTCGCCGATGTTCGATTTTGAAGTCCGCCTGGTACTGGCGCCTGACCATCCGTTGGCTAGCAAAACGCAAATCACGCCAGAAGATTTGGCCAGCGAGACGCTGCTCATTTACCCGGTGCAACGGAGTCGACTGGATGTATGGCGGCATTTCCTGCAACCTGCAGGCGTTAGTCCGTCGCTGAAAAGCGTGGATAACACCTTGCTGCTGATTCAGATGGTTGCAGCCAGAATGGGTATCGCGGCGTTACCGCACTGGGTGGTGGAGAGTTTTGAACGCCAGGGCCTGGTAGTGACCAAAACCCTGGGTGATGGATTGTGGAGCCGACTGTACGCCGCCGTGCGTGATGGCGAGCAGCGACAGCCGGTCACAGAAGCGTTTATTCGCTCAGCGCGGAATCACGCCTGCGATCACCTGCCGTTTGTACGGAGTGCGGAACGACCCACTTTCGATGTACCCACAGTGAAGCCACTATCACAGCCGCACCAATGATGAAGCTTGGCCAGTGAGGTTGTTGATGCCAGATAGCCAGGTTAACCAACAGTCCGGCAGGGACATGCATATTGTTCATGATGCCCAGCGTGCCCGCATCCACCTGGGTCGCACCGTAGTTCCACATAAAGTAACCAATGCCGGACGCCGCCACGCCAAGAAAGACCAGAATTCCCCACTGTAGCGTGGTTGCAGGCATTTTCTGCGCATTGCCCAGCATGAACCAGGCCACGACAGCCACCATAAAGGCGCCCATATAAAACCAGGCAAAGGCGTTGTGCTGCGGCATTGGCCGCGTCTCCATCAGACGTTTATAGCCCACCATACCAATGGCAAAGCTGATATTGGACAACTGCACCAGCAGCAGACCGGTCCAGAAGTGGCTGGTCACCTGATCGTAACGAATGATCCCCGCACCAATCACCGCCAGTAACGCACTAAAGGCGTAACTCCAGCGCAGACGACGTCCGCTCATCAGATCATAAATCAGCGTAATGTAGAGCGGCGTCAGCACGGTAAAGAGCAGCAGTTCTGAAACCGTCAGGTACAGATAGGCGTGAAAACTCAGCATGTACATAATGCCAAGCTGCATGGCACCCACCAGCATATACAGCCCGATCGTTTTTACGCTGTGCCCACGAGTACGTAGAAACGGCAGGAACACCAGCGCAGCCAGCCCAACGCGCACCAGCACCGCAAAATAGCTATCGACATGACCGGCAAGGTACTCGCCAAACAGGCTAAAGGAAAAGGCCCACAGAATTGTGGTAATGATGAGTAACGCCACAATGGATGTCTCTTAACAAAAGGTACACCCATTGTAGCGAAGTTTTTAGTTGACAACTGGTCAACTAACGAACAGAAGGTTACTGCAAAAACAGTTCACGCAGATAGTGTGGCACGGCATCGTCGGCATTAAGACCAATGACTTCCAGTTCCGGGTGCAGATCCTTCAGGCGCTGGTGGGCGTTGCCCATGATGCAGCCTTTACCTGCCATGGAGAGCATTTCCGCATCGTTCATCCCGTCGCCAAAGGCGATGCAGTCTTTCAGGCTGTAGCCCATCGCTTTTGCTACCGCTTCCAGCGCATGACCTTTCGATACGCCGCCAGCCATGACTTCCAGACAGGTAAGCGTAGAGAAGCTGACGTTAACGCGATCGCCCCAGCGGGCGTTAATCGCCTGCTCCAGCGGCAGTAGCCTTTCGTGAGAGTCGGTGGTGAAGAATACTTTGCTGACGCCTTCAGGCTCCAGTAATGCAGGTTCAAACAGTGAATAGTTAAACACCGCTTCTTTGAAGAAACGCATTTCGTCCGGACGATGGCGATTCATAAACCACTCATCATCGCGATAAACGTTGGTCACGATGTCCGGGTTTGCATTCACTACGCCAAACAGGTCGCTGGCAATGTCACGATCCAGATTATGCGAAAACACCAGATTCCCGTCAGAATCATGCACGCGCGCGCCGTTAGACGTGATCATGTAGGTTTTAATGCCGAGGTTATCGCGAATTTGCCCCACATCAACATGATGACGGCCTGTCGCAAACACGAAGTTAACGCCACGAGCGGTCAATAACTTCAGCGTCTCTTTGGCATAAGGGGACAAAGTATGGTCGGGAGAAAGCAGCGTACCGTCTAAATCAGACGCAACAACCTGATACATAAGAAAATTCAACCTCTAGGCAAAGCGGGTTCCGCTGGATGAGTTATGCTTGTCGAAAAATTCGACAATAGCGTTAAGCGCGACTGAGCGCATTGCGTCCTTTTCAAAAAGGATCTCATGGTACGCGCCTTTGATGACAAGCGGCTGACCCCCTTCTACAGGATGGCCTGCTGCGGCGCGGAGTTCACAAAAACGATCGTGCATGCGGTTATCTACCACCCGCTCTTCTTCAGCCTGAATCAGCAGCGTCGGCGTCGCATCATCCCCGGCGCCAGCCAAAACCTGTTCACCGGCCAGAATCCCTTCGCGTACCCAGTGATAGGTGGGACCGCCAACGCGCAACCGCGGCTCATCAGCATAGAAGCGCAGATTGCGCCGATAGCGCTGTCGACTATGGGTTAACGCATTCATACCGAACGGCAGCGCCCGCCAGCGCCCGGTTCCCATCGCATAGCCTTCGCGGATCCGCGGATGCCCTTCAGCCCAGTCCAGAATATGGCGTACCATCCAGTCGGGAAAGCGCATCACAATACCAAACATCGGTGCGCAAAGCGCGATGGCATCACACTGATTCGGGTGGCGCTGCAGGAATAACGTGGCAATCGCCCCACCCATTGAATGCGCCAGGATATAGCGTTTTCTCCACGGGCCGGGTAGCACTTCCTGCTGCCAGAAGGCGGTTAGATCGTCGACATAATCATTAAAGTTATCGACATGACCGCGATGCGGATCCGAAAGCATACGCCCGGAACGCCCCTGGCCACGGTGATCGATAATGAGAACGTCAAAACCAGAATGAAACAGGTCATACGCCAGTTCAGCGTATTTCACGTAACTTTCAATGCGTCCAGGACAGACGACGATGACGCGATCGTTTTTTTCTGCATGAAAACGAACAAAATGTACGGGAATATCATCCACGCCCGTAAATTCCGCTTCTTCCCGCTGACGCCAGAAATCTGTCAGTGGCCCCATGGAAAAAGCAGCAAACGCGTTTTCTCTTGTTTCCCAGTCTTTTTGCTGCTGAAACATCGGGTATCCAGCCTCGCTGACCAAGTAAAATCGTTTTTTTCGCCGTCACTGACACAACCTAACGGCAGTAGCGTATTGTGGCATAAAAATAGACAATCCGGGAGTTTCTCATGACCTTTGAATGGTGGTTCGCCTACCTGCTGACCTCTATTATTTTGAGCTTGTCCCCAGGCTCTGGCGCAATCAATACCATGACCACCGCCATCAGCCACGGATATCGCGGTGCCAGCGCGTCGATTGCGGGTTTGCAGACCGGGTTGGGTATTCATATCGTTCTGGTTGGCGTAGGACTGGGAACGCTATTTTCACGTTCGGTAATCGCATTTGAGGTGCTGAAGTGGGCGGGAGCGGCCTATCTGATTTGGCTGGGTATCCAGCAGTGGCGCGCGGCGGGTGCTATCGATCTGAATACCATGGCGAATACGCAATCGCGCAGCCGCCTGTTCAAACGCGCGGTCTTTGTTAATCTGACCAACCCCAAGAGCATAGTTTTTCTTGCCGCTCTGTTCCCGCAGTTCATCCTGCCGCAGGAACCGCAGTTGATGCAGTACGTGGTGCTTGGCGTCACAACCATCGTGGTCGATATCATTGTGATGATCGGTTACGCGACGTTGGCCACGCGCATTGCAGGCTGGATTAAAGGGCCAAAGCAAATGAAGGCGCTCAACAAAGTGTTTGGCTCGCTATTTATGCTGATAGGCGCCCTGCTGGCATCGGCAAGGCATGCCTAGCAAATGGAACAACGCTCGCAATGAAATGCTAACAGTATGAGCGTCTGAACATGACTTTTCGTACTTTGCCGCAAAGGGAGAAAAGCCTTTTATTCTGTACTGTTAGACGTTGATTGCTAATGCCAGAATTCCGCCACATTCACCTTTCACGGATGATTAACGATGGCGGAAGTAACAACACCACATGATGCAGTATTTAAGACCTTCCTCTCCCGCGTGGAAACTGCGCGGGACTTTATCGAACTTCATCTTCCGCCCTCGTTGATCAAAATCTGCAAACTGGAAACGCTCCGTCTGGAATCAGGCAGTTTTGTGGAGGACGATCTGCGTCCCTATTTCAGCGATATTCTCTACTCACTGGAAACCACCAGCGGGCATGGCTATGTACACGTGCTCATTGAGCATCAAAGCTCACCGGACAAGCATATGTCATTTCGCCTGATGCGCTACGCTATCGCAGCGATGCAACGTCATCTTGAGGCGGGAAACGACACTCTGCCGCTGGTTATTCCAGTGCTCTTTTACCATGGCAAGCAAAGCCCATGGCAAGGTTCGATGAACTGGCTGGATCACTTTGAGGATTCAGCGACCGCCCTTCAACTTTACAGCACACCGTTTCCGTTGGTGGATGTGACGGTTATTCCAGATGATGAAATCATGCAGCATCGCAGCATGGCGGCACTGACATTAGTACAAAAACACATTCGCCAGCGCGACATGGCGCAGCTGCTGGATAAACTTACCCGTCTGTTTATGCTGGAGAAGATGAGCGGACAACAAATAACCGTGCTGGTAAACTACATGGTGCAAGCAGGGAATACACAAGATGTTCAGACATTATTGTATAAGCTGGCACAGCGTGTGCCGCAGCATGGAGACAAACTGATGACAATGGCGGATCAACTAAAGCAGATAGGCCGCGAAGAGGGTAAACGTATTGCCCTTACTGATGTGGCAAAAGCGATGCTAAAGCGGGGTCTTGATACCGACGCAATTATGGAAATGACCGGCCTTTCGAAGGACGAATTACAGAAGCTTGCGCAATAAACCGCATACCGCCTGGGACTCCCAGGCGGGTAACAAACTTAGCGCGAAATAATCAGGTGGATGCCGAAACCCGCAAACAGCGCGCCAGCAAAACCATCAATCCACTTCGCCAGACGCTGATAGCCACGACGCATTTTCGGCAACGCAAACAGGCTGGCGACCACGGTAAACCACGCCAGCGTTTCCACGATGATCAGGGCAAAAATCCCCCAACGCGCGCCCGTTCCCACGTTATCGCCAACGAACAATGAGAAGACGGAGCCGAAATAGATAATGGCTTTAGGGTTCGCCAGGTTGGTCAGCAGACCTTTCAAAAAACTGCGTCCGCTCTGCGCCAGCTCCACCTGCGGAGTGGGAGCTGCAACATCCTGTTTTTTAAATGCGCCGCGCAGCATCTGATAACCCATCCAGCACAGATACAGCCCCCCGCCCACCATAATAATGGTGTGCAGCCAGGCCATTTTTTCGATAATCAGATGCAGGCCGAGCAGCGCCACGCCAGCCCAGACCATGACGCCGCAGGTAATACCCAGCACGCCCATCATGGCCTCTTTACGCGAACGGCTAACCGCAGTTTGAGAAACAAAAAAGAAATCGGGACCGGGGCTCATCAGCGCAACGATATGCACCAACGCAACGGTGAAAAATAGCGTTAACATAAAAATGACTCGCGGGGGAATAGTTCAGTGAGTCACCATCCTGGCACTTTTTTGCCCGGCTGACTACTCTTCGTCGTCACCATCAACGTGTGCGCGAATAAGCGCCATAAACTCTTTACCGAAACGCTCAAGTTTACGCATCCCCACGCCGTTAACGCTTAGCATTTCACTCGGTGAAACCGGCATCTGCTCGGCCATTTCAATCAGCGTGGCGTCGTTGAACACCACGTACGGCGGAATGTTCTCTTCATCGGCAATGGCTTTACGCAGCTTACGCAATTTGGCGAACAGTTTGCGGTCATAGTTGCCACCGAAGGATTTCTGCATCGCACGCGGTTTCAGCGCCACAATACGCGGTACCGCAAGCTGTAGCGCAACGTCACCGCGCAACACCGGACGCGCGGCTTCGGTTAGCTGTAACGCGGAGTGATGAGCAATATTCTGCGTCACCAGGCCCAGGTGAATAAGCTGGCGAATAACGCTCACCCAGTGTTCGTGGCTTTGCTCGCGACCAATGCCATAGACCGGCAGTTTGTCATGAGCCAGTTCGCGAATACGCTGGTTATTCGCTCCGCGCAGCACTTCCACGACGTACCCCATGCCGAAGCGTTGGTTAACACGATAAATCGTCGACAGCGCTTTGCGCGCATCCATGAGTCCGTCATACTGTTTTGGCGGGTCGAGGCAGATGTCGCAGTTACCACACGGTTCCTGACGCCCTTCGCCAAAATAGTTCAGCAGCACCAGACGACGACAGGTCTGCGCCTCGGCAAACGCCCCCATCGCATTGAGCTTATGCCGTTCGATATCCAGTAGTTGCCCTGCGGGTTTCTCTTCGAGGCAGCGGCGTAGCCATGCCATATCAGCCGGATCGTAAAACAGCATCGCTTCCGCAGGCAGGCCATCACGCCCGGCGCGGCCGGTTTCCTGGTAATAGGATTCGATGTTGCGCGGAATATCGAAATGCACCACGAAGCGTACGTTAGGTTTGTTGATCCCCATACCGAACGCCACGGTCGCCACTACGATTTGCAGGTCGTCGCGCTGGAATTTCTCCTGCACCTCGGCGCGTATAGCGTTTTCTAGCCCGGCATGATAAGCCCCGGCGCTGATGCCACGGCTTTGCAGACGCGCGGCGGTGTCTTCGACTTTGGCGCGACTGTTACAATAGATAATGCCAGACTTACCGCGCTGCTCTTGCACGTAGCGCATCAGCTGATCGAGCGGCTTAAACTTCTCCATCAGCATGTAGCGAATGTTCGGGCGGTCAAAGCTGCTGATCTGAATTAACGGATCGTTCAGTCCCAGCAGACGCACAATGTCCAGCCGGGTTGTCTCATCCGCGGTCGCGGTCAGCGCCACAAACGGCAGGGTTGGGAAACGCTGACGTAACTGGCCCAGCGCAGCGTACTCGGGGCGGAAATCATGCCCCCACTGCGAAATACAGTGCGCTTCATCAACCGCCAGCAGCACCGGATTCCAGTGCGCCAGATGCTCAAGGAAGTTATCCAGCATCAGGCGTTCGGGCGCAATATACAGTAAGCGAATCTGCCCGCTGCGACAGCCCGCCATCACCTCAAGCTGCTGTTCACGACTTTGAGTAGAATTCAGGCACGCCGCCGCCACGCCGTTGGCCAGCAGTTGATCGACCTGATCTTTCATCAGGGAAATCAGCGGGGAAACGACAACGGTGAGTCCGTTTAGCAATAACGCGGGAATTTGATAGCACAGGGATTTACCGCCGCCGGTCGGCATAACGACCAGGCAGTCGCGACCAGAGAGCACGGTATCAATGATTTCTTCCTGACCGGGGCGAAACTGTTGGTAGCCAAAGGTTTCCTGCAAAACCTGTTTAGCGCCCATTTCCAGATTCAACACTTCCGCCTGCGCCACATTAACCCCATTCGCCCGAAATAAAAACAGGCGCTATTTTCAGCGCCTGAGAGAGAAACTGCAATGATTAAAATACTCTCAATACTTATCAGAAGATATCGTTGAGCATCACACCAACACCAACACGCGTCTGATTGAAGTTGTAGTCAATCAGCGATTCGCCGTAACCACTGTAGACCTGAGTGTATAGACGCACATGCTTCGTGATGGGGTAACTGGCCCCCAGCTCTGCGCCGCCGTAGCCGGTATTCCAGTTGTACTGGCCTTTCACGCTGATAACCGCGTCACCCAGGTGATACCCCATTTTCAGCTGATAGTAGCCCATGTATTTAGTGATATCAGGGTTATCGTCGGTGCTACCAATAACGTACCACGGCTTAACTTCCACCAGCCAGTTACCATTTTCAGCCATCAGACGGGTATAAAGACGGTTCCAGCTACGTGAAGTGGGATCGGATCGGCCGTTGGAGTCATGGTTATAACCCATTTCGACATCACGAAGCGTCCAACCGGCAAAGCGATAGTCTGTGGCGAAACCGAGGAACAATTGCGGTTCGTAGTTGGTTTCGCGAAACGGTGAAGACTCTTCACTGTTCGAAAGCTGCCACCAGGACTTCTGGGTATAGGAACCGCCAAGTACCGAGTTTGGGCCTAATATCCCGCGCCAGAGCGGAAACGCCAGGCTTAGCTGAAACTTAACCTCATCTTTGCGCGCATTTTCGGACCAGCTATAACTGCTGATCGCCTCTTTGTTCATGTCGCTGGTATTGGTGTAAATAAGATAGTTGGTGTCATACGGATAAAGCGTGAAAGGGTTGTCATGTTCCTGCAGCATATTGGCGATAATACTGCCACGAACCGCCGGTGCATCATGAATCTCTTTCACTGTCGCTTCCTGCGCATACGCGGTCAACGGCAGCATAATTGCTGGTAGTAACCATCCCAGAATCGCCCGCATCGGTAATGTTCTCCTGAACCAAAATATTGATGAATTGTATAATTATCTGGCAAGTATTCTACATACTTAGCTAGTTCCTCGTTAGTTATCCCGTCCTAAAGTAGAAAACAACAAATAATAAGCATAATATCAACATTTCATTAACCATTGAGATGTAGGGATCGTATGTCTGCCGTACTTACTGCTGAGGAAGCGCTGAAGTTAGTGGGTGAAATGTTTGTCTATCATATGCCGTTTAACCGGGCGCTGGGACTGGAGCTCGAACGCTATGAGAAAGAATTTGCTCAATTAGCCTTTAATAACCAACCGATGATGGTCGGCAACTGGGCGCAAAGCATTCTGCATGGCGGCGTGATCGCCTCGGCGCTGGACGTCGCCGCGGGGCTGGTATGCGTTGGGAGTACGCTGACCCGCCATGAAACGATCAGCGAGGACGAACTGCGTCAGCGAATGTCACGCATGGGCACAATCGATTTGCGTGTTGATTATCTGCGCCCCGGAAGAGGGAGCCGCTTTACCGCCACCAGTAGCCTGCTGCGGGCGGGCAATAAAGTCGCTGTGGCGCGCGTGGAACTGCATAACGAAGAACAGCTTTATATTGCCAGCGCAACCGCCACTTATATGGTGGGGTAAGTGCCTAAAAAAAGGTAAACTGCTGTTACATTTCTGCAATGAGTTTTCCCGATGGATGCTAAACAAACGCGGCAGGGCGTGCTACTCGCTCTTGCTGCTTATTTTATTTGGGGTATCGCTCCCGCCTACTTCAAGCTGATTTACTATGTCCCGGCAGATGAGATCCTGACGCACCGCGTCATCTGGTCGTTTTTCTTTATGGTGGTACTGATGAGCATCAGTCGCCAGTGGTCGGGCGTCAAAACGCTACTACAAACGCCAAAGAAGATTTTCCTGCTGGCGCTCTCTGCCGTGCTCATCGGCGGAAACTGGCTGCTGTTCATTTGGGCGGTCAATAATCACCATATGCTGGAAGCCAGCCTCGGCTATTTTATTAACCCACTGGTGAATATTGTGCTGGGAATGCTATTCCTCGGTGAGCGCTTTCGTCGCATGCAGTGGCTGGCGGTACTGTTAGCCGCCTGCGGCGTGCTGGTACAGCTGTGGACCTTCGGATCGCTGCCAATAATCGCGCTGGGACTGGCGTTCAGCTTTGCGTTCTATGGGCTGGTGCGCAAGAAGATTGCCGTCGAAGCACAAACCGGCATGCTGATCGAAACCCTGTGGCTTTTACCTGTCGCCGCCATCTATCTGTTTGGCATTGCGGACAGCTCAACCAGCCATATGGGGCAAAACCCCATGTCGCTCAACCTGCTGTTGATTGCCGCGGGTGTCGTGACCACCATTCCGCTGTTGTGCTTTACCGGCGCGGCAACCCGCCTGCGTCTGTCAACGCTGGGATTCTTCCAGTATATCGGGCCTACGCTGATGTTCCTGCTGGCCGTCACCTTCTATGGTGAAGTTCCGGGAACGGATAAAATGGTCACGTTTGCGTTTATCTGGGTGGCGCTGGCGATTTTCGTGATGGATGCGATTTATACGCAACGACGGGTTCGTCGGAGCTAGGGGAGTGCCGGATGGCGCTTCGCTTATCCGGCCTACAAAAGCACATCGCCGTAGGCCGGATAAAGTACAGTGATTACAGCCAGTTCTTGCGCTTAAAGTACAGATACGGCGCCAGACCCGCGAGCATCATAAAGACAATCGCGCCCGGGTAACCGAAGCTCCAGTGCAATTCCGGCATAAACTCAAAGTTCATCCCGTAGCTGGAAGCCACCAGCGTCGGCGGCAGGAATACCACAGAAACCACCGAGAAGATCTTGATGATGCGGTTCTGCTCGATGTTGATAAAGCCCATCGCCGCCTGCATCAGGAAGTTAACCTTCTGGAACAGCGATTCATTATGCGGCAGCAGGGACTCGATATCGCGCAGGATCTCACGCGCCTGCTCCAGCTGACTGCCCGGCAAACGCGCTTTACGTACCAGGAAGTTCAACGCGCGCTGGGTATCCATCAGACACAGACGTACCTTCCAGCCGATATCTTCCAGTTCCGCCAATGTCGACAGCGCTTCGTCATACTCATCGCCCTGACGCCCTTCCATGATCACACGGCTGAGTTTTTCCAGGTCGCTGTAGATGTTTTCGATCTCATCCGCCAGCTGTTCAATTTTGGTTTCGAACAGGTCGAGCAACAGCTCGTAGGCGTTGCCATCCACCATCGCCTGGTTACGCGCACGCATGCGGTACAGGCGGAAGGCCGGCAGTTCGCGCTCGCGCAGAGTAAACAGGCGGCCTTCGCGAATGGTAAATGCGACGGTTGAGTTACCTGCGTGATCGTCGGCGTCTTCGTAAAAGAAGAAGGAGTGGATGTGCAGACCGTCTTCGTCTTCAAAAAAACGTGCGGATGCTTCGATGTCTTCCAGTTCAGGGCGCGTAGCCAGATTCTGGCCCAAGTCCTTTTGCACACGGTTTCGTTCTTCGTCATCCGGCTCGACTAAATCGACCCAGACCGAACTGGCCAGATGCTCGATCTCGTCTGCCTCAAGGCGAGTTAAACGATTGTTTTCCAGTTGAAATGCGCTCAGCATGACCGGGACTCCCAATGCAAAAAATTATCGGACAGTTCGGAGGGCACACAGAAACAAATTGGGTTTCAGACCATTAAACAGCCTGACTCAGCGCGACGGGAAAAAACAGAAGGTCGCTGACAACCGCGAAGGCTATCAGCAAAAAGGGATAGCCTTAGGAGTTGATCCTGGATGACAGGATAATGAGCCAGTATCTACTGGGTGTGTCCAAGGCGAATGTCCTCTTAGCGTAATCGTGCGCGCATGTTACGCCAGCAAAATTTTGACGTCAACACGCAACGGATGGCGAAAAAGTAATAATTTCCCCTTATACAGAAAGGTTAGCAGAGGGGAATTATTTATCTATGATTTCAGAATATTAACCGACAGATAGCCGGATGGCGGCTTCGCCTTATCCGGCCTACAAATCAAAATATTACGTTCTGCGTAGGCCTGATAAGCGCAGCGACATCAGGCGATCATACCGTTTCCAGTCTGGCGTAGGCGGCAACCAGCCATTTGATCCCCTGCCCCTGGAATGCGACCTGCAAACGACTGTGTTCGCCGCTTCCTTCTAGATTAACGATGGTGCCCTCGCCAAACTTAGCGTGGCGCACGCGCTGGCCGAGCTTGTAGCCGGTATCATTTTCCGCCATTGGCGTGCCCATCCGCTGATGACTCACCGGGCGGCTAACCGTGGCACGCAGGCGAACCTCTTCAACGCACGCTTCCGGCAGTTCGCCGATAAAGCGCGACGGACGATGGTAAACCTCTTTGCCGTACAGACGACGCGTCTCGGCATAGGTCAGCGTCAGCTTCTGCATCGCGCGGGTTACACCGACGTAAGCCAGGCGGCGCTCTTCTTCGAGGCGACCACCTTCGTCCAGCGACATCTGGCTGGGGAACATGCCTTCTTCCATCCCCACGATAAACACCTGCGGGAACTCCAGACCTTTCGCCGAGTGCAGCGTCATCAGCTGTACCGCGTCCTGCCAGGTATCCGCCTGCCCTTCGCCCGCTTCCAGCGCGGCGTGAGACAGGAACGCCTGCAGCGGCATTAAGTCTTCGTCTTCTTCGTTGTAGCTGAACTGGCGCGTTGCCGTCACCAGTTCGTCTAAGTTTTCGATACGCGTCTGGCCTTTCTCACCTTTTTCCTGCTCGTACATCATGCGCAGGCCGGAGTCTTTAATCACCCGGTCAGTCTGCACGTGCAGCGGCATATCGGCGGTCTCCTGCGCCAGTGCGTCAATCAGCTCCATAAAGCGCTGTAAGGCGCTGGCGGCGCGACCCGCGAGGGCTTTTTCCTGCAACAGCTCACGACAGGCCTGCCACAGTGTTAGCTGGCGGTCACGGGAGGTCTGACGCACCACATCTAAAGTACGATCGCCAATCCCGCGGGTTGGCGTATTCACCACGCGCTCAAACGCGGCGTCGTCATTGCGGTTGGCGATCAGGCGCAGGTAAGAGAGCGCATCTTTGATTTCCTGGCGTTCGAAGAAGCGCATCCCGCCATAGATCCGATACGGCATGCTAGCCTGTAACAACGCCTCTTCCAGTACGCGCGACTGGGCGTTACTGCGATAAAGAATGGCGCACTGTTCCAGCGCTCCGCCGTTGTCCTGCCAGGTCTTGATGCGATTGACCACAAAGCGCGCTTCATCAAGCTCGTTGAACGCGCAGTACAGCGAGATCGGTTCGCCGTCGACGCCGTCGGTCCACAGTTTTTTACCCAGACGCCCGTTGTTGTTTTCAATCAGGGCGTTGGCCGCGCTGAGGATATTGTTAGTCGAGCGGTAGTTTTGCTCCAGGCGAATAGTTTCTGCGCCGGGGAAGTCAGTGAGGAAGCGCTGGATGTTCTCCACCTGCGCTCCGCGCCAGCCATAGATCGACTGATCGTCATCGCCGACGATCATTACCTTGCCGGTATCGCCCGCCAGCAGGCGGATCCACGCGTACTGAATGTTGTTGGTATCCTGAAATTCGTCCACCAGGATATTGGTAAAGCGTTCGCGGTAGTGCTGCAGGATATGCGGCTTGTTGAGCCACAGCTCGTGAGCGCGCAGCAGCAACTCGGCGAAATCCACCAGCCCCGCGCGGTCACATGCTTCCTGGTAAGCCTGATACACTTTCTGCCAGGTTTGCTCAACCGGGTTGCCGTAGCTTTGCAGGTGGTGCGGACGCAGCCCTTCGTCTTTCTGGCTGTTGATGAACCACATCGCCTGACGCGGCGGCCACTGCTTCTCATCAAGGTTCATCGCCTTGATCAGACGCTTGAGCAAACGCAGTTGGTCTTCGCTGTCGAGGATCTGAAAATCCTGCGGCAGGTTTGCATCCATATGATGCGCGCGCAGCAGACGGTGGGCCAGACCGTGGAATGTACCGACCCACATACCGCCCTGGCTGGTTCCCATGATCTGGCCGATACGGTGGCGCATTTCCGCCGCCGCTTTGTTGGTAAAGGTCACCGCCATAATGGAGTACGGCGAGTTGTTCTCAACCGTCAGTAACCAGGCGATACGGTGCACCAGCACGCGCGTTTTACCACTCCCCGCGCCTGCCAGAACCAGCATGTTGCTGCGTGGCGCGGCCACCGCTTCACGCTGTTTATCATTAAGGCTGTCGAGCAGGTAAGAAACGTCCATTGGCACCGCCGCGTAAAGTAGGTAAGGCGGATAAGCGTAGCGCCATCCGCCAAAAAGCTGGGTATATATACAGAGTTCTGCTGGTGATTATATCAGCGAGGTCAGAGATGCCAACTGTGAAATTTCGATATGCGGAAGCAAACGACTGTCTGCGGTTTGCATCAGGTCGGCATTTTCCGGTTTGATCCAGCAGGCCTGCATACCACAACGGATGGCGCCCGCGACGTCCGTCGTCAGGTCATCACCCACGTGCAGAATCTCACCCACAGGCATTTTCAGTTTTTCCGCCGCCAACGTGTACATGTCGCTAAAGGGCTTTGATCGCCCGTCGGGACCGGCGCGCAGCACAAACTCAAAGTAATCACCCAGGCCAAACAGTTCCGGCTGCGCGTTACCGTTGGTGATCGCCACCAGCGGCCATTTGCGGGCCAGCGCCTTCAGCGTGTCATGCGTCGTCTGCGGGACTTCAATGCGGCTACGCCATTTGGCAAAATTCATCATTGCCGCATTCGCCCCCATTCTGGCTTCTGCCGCTGACAACCCCGCCTCCAGCATAGCGCGCTCTACGGCACGGTGACGCCATTGGGTAACATCGTGGTAGATTTCCGGCTCGGCGTCGCGAACGGCCTGACGTAAGCGCTGTAGGTCGCTATTTTGCAGCGAATTCAACGCCGGATTGTAATTCTGTACAAACGCGAGCGCTTCCTGCTCGGTGCGAGTGATAACGGGACGGTTATCGTAAAGGGTGTCATCAAGGTCAAAGGTGAGCGCAGAAATGCGCCCCAAAGGCCGGTAAAAACGCATTATTTCCCCCGTTTGGCGCGCGGATGCGCCGCATCGTACACTGAAGCCAGGTGTTGAAAATCAAGATGGGTATAGATTTGAGTCGTGGAGAGATTGGCATGACCCAATAACTCTTGCACTCCGCGCAGATCGCCGCTCGACTCCAGCATATGCGTCGCAAAGGAGTGACGCAATTTGTGGGGATGTACGTGGCTGTTCAGCCCCTGCTTGATACCCCATTCAGCAAAGCGTTTCTGCACGTTACGCGCCGAGATACGTTTGCCCAGTTTGGACAGAAATAGCGCATCGTCATCGCTGCCAAATAGCCCGCGTAGATCCAGCCAGTGCTCAATCCACGCCACCGCGTTGCGGCCAATCGGCAGGCGACGCTCTTTACTGCCCTTACCCATCACCCACACTTCGCCGGTGTCGAGGTCGAGATGTTTAATATCCAGCCCAACCAACTCAGATAAACGCAGCCCCGCGCCGTACATCACTTCCAGCATTGCTCTATCGCGCACGGCAAGGGGATCGTTGAGATCGATATCCAGCAGACGATTAACATCGTCGACATCGATATTTTTAGGGAGATGACGCGGTGCTTTCGGCGCGGAAACGCTTTTTGCCGGATTGGCTTTCAGCTCGCCCTGATTAACCAGCCAGTCGAAGAAACTGCGTAACGCAGAGAGACGCAGCGCCAGACTCGCCGGCCCCAGTCCCTTACGACGGCTGCGAACAGCAAAACTGCGTACCATCGCAGCATCACATTGTTGCCAGCTTTGCAGACCGGTCTCTCCGGCTAACGCAATGATGGCATCAAGCTGACGCTGATAATTAAGCAATGTGACCGGGCTAAGCTGACGCTCAACGCCCAGATAGCGCAAAAAGCGCGCCACATCCTGAGAAAGGGGTGAATCGGTCATACGCGTTCAATCCAGCGCTCCAGCAGCTCCGGCAACATCAGCGAGATTTCCTGCAGCAATTGCGTGCCTTGCCCCTGCTGGTAATGATTAACGTCACGGCTGCTAAACAGCATCACGCCCAGAGAGCCATCTTGCCCGAGCATCGACATCGCCACCGAGCCTATGGCTTTCGCCTCCGGCATCATGACCAGCAATTCCGGACCATTAAGCGGCCCAAGATAGTGCTGTGACTGACCCAGACGCTGGATACGCAGCGGTTCAAAAGCCTGACGGCTTAATGCCAGATGGGTGAATTTTGATGGCGCGCCAAGTCGCCAGCGATCCGGGAACAGACGAACCGTCGCTCCGGCCAGCCCTAACTCACGCGCCCAGCGATGAAATCGCATCAGCATGTCGTCAAGACTGCTGGCCGACACCAGCCGTCCTTGCAGATTTAACAGACGATAGAACAGGCTTTCATTGGCGTTGGCTTGTTCCATCAACAACGCCATGTTCTCTTCCAGCACGTTAATATGATTACGTGCCCGCGCCATATGCCATTCCACTAAAGATACCGTGCCCCGCACTGGGTGCGGAACTCGCATCGCTTCAACGGCCTGGGCATTACGGATAAAAAACTCAGGATTACGTTGCAGGTAATCGACGACCGTCCGGTCGTCCAGCTCCATGAGCGTTTCCTGTAGTTCTTCTCCTGGTTGCTTCATAAGTGAATAAATCCGTCGTAGACATGTGCCGCCGGGCCAGTCATATACAGCGGATGACCCGGACCTTTCCAGGCGATATCAAGTCGACCGCCCGGTAATTCCACCCTCACTTCTTCCGCCAGCAGACCCTGCTGGATACCGACCGCAACGGCAGCGCACGCACCGCTGCCGCAGGCCTGCGTTTCACCCGCGCCGCGCTCATAGACGCGCAGTCGGATATGCTCGCGTTTTACCACCTGCATAAATCCGATATTGGCGCGTTCAGGAAAGCGTTCGTGGCTTTCCAGAACCGGTCCCAGTGTTTCTACCGTGGCCGTATCAACATCATCAACCTGAATCACGCAGTGCGGGTTCCCCATTGAAACCACGCCGCACAATACTGTCTGTTCGGCCGCGCGCATAATATAGGTCTTCTCTGCTTTGTTAGCGCGAAAAGGAACCTGCGAGGGTTCAAAATTGGGTTCGCCCATATTCACCCGCACCAGCTCGTCGTCGGTTACGGTTAATACCATACGACCATTCGCGGTACTGACGCGAATATCACGTTTATTAGTCAGCCCTTTCAGGCGAACAAAACGGGCAAAACAGCGGGCGCCATTGCCACACTGTGACACTTCACTGCCGTCGGCATTAAAAATACGGTAGTGGAAATCCAGCTCCGGATCATACGGAGGCTCAACCACCAGCAGTTGATCAAATCCAACGCCGAGATGTCTGTCGGCCAAGCGGCGGATCAGCTCTGGTGAGAAAAAGACATTCTGCGTTACCGCGTCGACGACCATAAAATCGTTGCCAAGGCCATGCATTTTAGAGAATTGCATCATTCACTCCGTTCACGCGGGTACAGAAATGTAAAATCTATTTCTGCCGTTAGTAATTCACCTGAGAAGGCCCATCACTAATCCCACGATCGTTTTTCTCTGGCGTGGTGGATTGCGATTGCGGCTGAACGCTCTTGGTCGGAGGCGGCGCGGTTTTATCAGCTGGCGGGAAATAGAGCGGGCCTTTTAGCCCACAGCCCGTCAGGCTGAACAGAGTAAAAATGACAGCGAGTGGCTTTAACACGTTTTTCATTATCGATTGCCTGTAAAGTTCATGCTTTCTGTTTTCTATCATCGCAGGAGAAGGCGTAAAAGCAAGAGTTTGGCTAAAAACTGCATCGTGATTTATTCCACGTTATACTGCGGGCATCACGAAAAATAGGATAAGAAAATGAACGACAGTGAATTTCATCGCCTTGCTGACACCCTGTGGATGACCATTGAAGAACGTCTGGATGACTGGGATGGCGACAGCGATATCGATTGTGAGATCAACGGCGGCGTGCTGACCATCAGCTTCGAAAACGGCAGCAAAATTATCATTAACCGTCAGGAGCCGCTGCATCAGGTGTGGCTGGCGACCAAACAGGGCGGCTACCACTTTGACCTGAAAGGCGACGAGTGGATCTGCGACCGAAGCGGCGAAACGTTCTGGGATCTGTTGGAACAGGCGGCAACACAGCAGGCGGGTGAAGAGGTGAGCTTCCGTTGATTTATTTGCCGGATGCGCTTTGCTTATCCGGCCTACTGTAGGCCCGGTAAACATAGCGCCACCGGGCAAGTTAACTCACGAGAAATACTGCTGTAACAGCGGCGTGTCGTTGTCCTGACTGGCTGGCGGAACAGCGCTAATCGGTTGGGTACGGAACGGAATCACCTGCGCGCGCCCGTCGGTTTTCACAATCTGATAGAACTGCGGCAGGTTAAAGTTGATGAAGCTGGAGCCGTAGGTAAAACGATCGTGCGACGATGAGTAGAAACGGCTGACGTCGCGTACCAACTCCTCTTTGCTACCTTCGCAGTGGTGATACACCTCAGCCCGATTGCTTTCGTCCAGAATGTAGATATTAAAGCCCTGCTCATCACCCGTTTCTTCAAAAAAGAACTGAATAATCCCTTCGCTGGCAAAACCGTCGACCACCGACGGCAGTTTCACATGGTTGGTCTCAACCTGGACGGAAAGGCCGTGCAGTTTGTTATGTGAAATCGCACCATAGAATTCAATTGCGTTTTCCAGCTTCTGTACCGAAACGTTCAGGCGCTCGAAGAACAATCCCCACGTCTGGCCGGAAACACGCAGCGCTTTGAAACGTCCGGTTTCCTGACGGGTACTGGAGAGGCGTAGCTCGATGCACTCAGACACCAGTTGCTGCACGCGGGTGCGAATTAAACCGCGCAGATGCTGGCTATAGCAGAAGACCTCGACGCTATCCGGCGGCGCGGCATCCTGGTGCATTTTGCCCAGAATCGTTTTTAACGCTTCAATCATCGCCTGCTCGCCGTTGAAGTGCAGCGTACGCACTTCATTCCACGAGTTGCGGTACAGCAGGTCGACGCTTCCTACCAGGCAATTTTGCTCTTCGCCAAAGCTGAAGACATCCAGCTTACGGAAATCAAAATGTACCACCTGATTACGGAATGCGGCCGTTGGGTCATATTCGAGGTTAACGATAATCGCCAGATGGCGAATTTCGCATGGGCTATAGAGCGCTTTCGGCGTTGGTGCAGGCAGTCGCAGCGGGAAGTGGTGCGACACGTCGGCGACCATTTCCTGTAGCTTCGGCAAATCAACAATGCCGTTGCCCTTAATAAACAAATGCGTACGCGAGGTCAGCAGGCCGTTGAACCAGGCCCACGCCACCAGCTTGTTGAGATAGCGGTTATATTCCAGCGGCTGATGGCTGATGATCGAGTCCATGTTAGGCGCGCGGTTGTAGAGATACCAACCTGAACGGTTAGCACGACCCGGCGGTACATGGATAAAGGTCAGATTCGGTTCCGAGAGATCCGGAGATATCTGTGGGTTCACCAGCGTGACTTTACCCGGCAACGCTTCAAACGCGGCATACAGCTTACGGGTCAGCACGCCGATATCCTGCGGGCTGGCGCTGACGCTGAGGTTATTGCGCCGCGCAAAGCGGATCAGGTTACGATAGCTCTGCATCATCGCATCGAGCAGTTCGTTATGCGCTTCGCGTACCTGGTCAATCTTCCAGTTAGCGCGGTTATCCAGCATGGTCAGACGGGCGTCATCCCAGCCCCACTCTTTCACTAACTGACTTAATACTTCACGACGCCAGCCCACGCAGGCGCGCTCACGGCTCAGTTTCTCACACACTTTTAAGTAGAAACATCGACGCACTAAATCCAGGCGCGTCGGATCTTCGATCGCCGTGAGGTACTCGGTAACGCGCTCCAGCATCATGCAGTAAGGATCGAGACCAAAAGAGACGATCTCGCCATCATGCAGGCGCTGTTTAATATCTTTCGCCAACAGGCGTGGATTGGGGTATTCCCAGGAATAGGCTTCCAGCAGCAGCGTTTTCAGCACCGCTTTGTACGGGGAGTCGATACTCTTGTACAACTGCCAGAGGCTGGCGCCAAAGTACTCTTCGGCGGAAAGCGAACTGAGCCCGCCGAGATCCAGCCATTCGTTTGGCGTTAACACCCCCTGTGCGTAGAGCGTCATGACGTAATCGTCGTAATGCTCTTCTTCGTCGCCAGGCACCATATTCCACAGAATACGTTTACCCGCGAGGCGCACAGCGGTGCGATAGAATTCATCAAGCAACAGGATATGCTGCGTCGAGCCACAGTCTTCACCACCCAGACTGCCGCTTTCATTGTGACGGAAACGGTTTTCATCAATCAGGAAGAAACTGACTTCTACGCCCAGCGAGGCGGCCCAGCTTTCCAGCAGGCTACATTTTCGCTGCAGCAGCTGGCGCTCTTCGCTATCCAGCCAGGATTGATGGCAGACCCAGATATCAAGGTCAGAGGAACAGCTTTGCCCTACCGAAGAGGTGCTGCCCATTGAGTAAACGCCGGTGATCGGCAGTTCGCCCTTGGGAGGATCCTGCGGCGACATACCGCGGTACAGTTCCAGTTCGTTCAGGTAGTGGCGTTGGGTTTCATCAGGCGTGTAAAAGCATATGCCTTTGGGAACGTTACCATCGAGGTAACCCGGCATCAGCGGATGGTGGTAGTGCAATAATGTCGGCAGCAGACTGTATACCTGCTGGAAGGCAGGTCCCATGGCAGCAAGCGCGCGATCCACACGCAGTTGATTTATGGCATCCAGTCTCTGTTTCAGAGTCTCAATATAGAGGTACAAGACGTATCGCCTGATGTTGCTATCCGTCATGTTGTCGATTGCCGCGGCGCAAGCGCTCACAATAATCGCCATCAATTCGGATAAACCGTATGTCAAAAATAACCGTTACCTGTTTTCCGCCCATATTTTTTTATGCTGTTCAGCCGAAAAAATGGTCTAAAACGTGATCAATTTAACACCTTGCTCATTGACCGTAAAGAAAGATGCGCTACATACAAGTGTAGCACCGTTCGTTACGTGTAAATTCCTTCATACGGTCGGGAGGTTTCTCGTCATTATTCACTGCCAGTGATGATGCAGCGCCTTTTCCTCTCACTTACGTTTGAGCGTAACGCTGACATCCCTTTGATAAGGATGTTAGGATGGTCAATGATTGATAATGACGGTAACAAGCATGTTAGACAATGTTTTGAGAATTGCCACACGCCAAAGCCCCCTTGCGCTCTGGCAGGCACATTATGTCAAAGACGCCTTAATGGCAAACCACCCCGGTCTGATCGTGGAACTGGTTCCTATGGTAACCCGTGGCGATGTGATCCTTGATACCCCGCTGGCGAAGGTCGGGGGGAAAGGGTTGTTTGTTAAAGAGTTGGAAGTCGCGCTGCTGGAAAAACGCGCCGATATCGCTGTGCATTCCATGAAGGATGTGCCGGTTGAATTCCCTGATGGTCTTGGGCTGGTCACCATTTGTGAGCGAGAGGATCCGCGTGATGCTTTCGTATCAAATAAGTACAACTCGCTGGATGAACTCCCCGCAGGCAGCATCGTCGGGACATCCAGTTTGCGCCGCCAGTGCCAGTTGGCGAAGCGTCGCCCGGATCTCGTCATCCGTTCGCTGCGCGGCAACGTAGGCACGCGCCTCAGCAAACTGGATAACGGCGATTATGACGCCATTATTCTGGCTGTCGCCGGATTAAAACGTTTAGGTCTTGAGTCGCGAGTCCGCACCGCTCTGCCGCCGGAAATCTCCCTGCCCGCTGTCGGGCAAGGCGCAGTAGGCATAGAATGTCGACTGGATGATATGCGCACTCAGGCACTGTTAGCGCCGCTCAACCATGAAGAGACCGCGCTACGCGTCAAAGCAGAACGCGCCATGAACACCCGCCTGGAAGGGGGATGTCAGGTACCTATTGGTAGCTATGCCGAAATCATCGACGGTGAGATTTGGCTACGTGCGCTGGTCGGCGCGCCTGACGGTTCACAGATGGTATGCGGAGAACGTCGCGGCGCCACACAGGATGCCGAACAGATGGGTATCTCTCTGGCAGAAGAACTGCTGGAGAACGGTGCGCGCGCCATTCTGGCGGAAGTTTATAACGGAGAAGCCCCCGCATGAGTATTCTGGTCACCCGCCCGTCTCCCGCAGGGGAAGAGTTAGTGAGCCGACTGCGCACACTGGGGCAGGTGGCCTGGAGTTTTCCGCTCATCGAGTTTTCACCTGGTCGGGAACTGGCAACGGTTGCTTCCCGACTGTCGGCGCTGACGGAGAACGATCTGGTCTTCGCCCTCTCGCAGCACGCCGTTACCTTTGCAGATGCCGAACTTCGCCAGCAAGAGAAAAGCTGGCCATCCCTTCCACGTTATTTTGCCATTGGCCGTACAACGGCGCTGGCGCTGCATACTGTTAGCGGCTTCAATATTCACTACCCTCTGGATCGGGAAATTAGCGAAGTCTTGCTACAATTACCTGAATTACAAAATATTGCGGGAAAACGCGCGCTTATATTACGCGGCAACGGTGGCCGGGAGCTGATAGGTGAAACCCTAACGGCACGCGGAGCCGATGTCGATTTTTGTGAATGTTATCAACGCAGTGCAAAACATTACGATGGTGCGGAAGAAGCGATGCGCTGGCAATCCCGTGGCGTAACCACGGTGGTTGTCACCAGCGGAGAGATGCTACAACAGCTCTGGTCGCTCATTCCGCAGTGGTATCGTGAGCACTGGTTACTACGCTGTCGGCTGTTGGTCGTCAGTGAGCGTCTGGCGCACCTCGCCCGGGAACTGGGCTGGCAAGATATTAAGGTCGCTGATAACGCCGACAACGATGCGCTACTACGCGCATTACAATAACTCTCATAATGGGATGCCATAATGACGGAACAAGAAAAATCCTCCGCCGTGGTTGAAGAGACCAGGGAGGCCGTGGAAACCACGTCACAGCCAGTTAATACTGAAAAAAAGAGTAAGAACAGCACGGCGCTGATTCTGAGCGCTGTGGCGATTGCTATTGCGCTGGCTGCAGGCGTTGGGTTATACGGCTGGGGGAAACAACAGGCAACAACACAAACGGCAACCAGCGATGCGCTGGCGAACCAGCTGACGGCACTGCAAAAAGCGCAGGAAAGCCAAAAAGCTGAGCTGGAAGGTATTATTAAACAGCAGGCAACGCAGTTGGATGAAGCCACTCGCCAGCAGGCCGCGCTGGTCAAACAGCTTGATGAAGTCCAGCAAAAAGTCGCCACCATCTCCGGCAGCGATGCTGGCACATGGCTGCTGGCGCAGGCTGATTTTCTGGTGAAACTGGCCGGTCGCAAATTATGGAGCGATCAGGACGTCACTACCGCCGCGGCGCTGTTGAAAAGCGCCGACGCCAGTCTGGCAGATATGAACGACCCGAGCTTAATTACCGCCCGTCGCGCGATTACTGACGACATTGCGAGCCTCTCCGCGGTGACTCAGGTCGACTATGACGGCATTATCCTGAAAGTGAATCAGCTCTCTAATCAGATTGATAACCTGCGTCTGGCCGACAACGACACCGACGATTCTCCAATGGACTCAGACAGCAGCGAGCTTTCCAGCTCAATTAGCGAATGGCGCGTCAATCTGCAAAAAAGCTGGCAGAACTTTATGGACAGCTTTATCACTATTCGCCGTCGTGATGAAACCGCCGTCCCGCTGCTGGCGCCGAACCAGGACGTTTACTTACGAGAGAACATCCGCTCCCGCCTGTTAGTGGCTGCCCAGGCCGTGCCGCGTCATCAGGAAGAGACATACCGCCAGGCGCTGGAAAACGTTTCTACATGGGTGCGCGCCTACTACGACACCGACGACGCAACGACCAAAGCGTTCCTTGACGAAGTAGATCAGCTGAGCCAACAAAGCATCAGTATGGATGTTCCAGAATCGCTGCAGAGCCAGGCTATTCTCGACAAGTTAATGCAGACCCGCGTACGTAATTTACTGGCGCAGCCTGCCACAGCACCGGTAGCAGCAGCGCCAGCGCCTTCGACAGACGCTCCGGCAACCGCGCCGCAAGGAGAATAATGATGCTAAAAGTATTGTTGCTCTTTGTGCTGTTGATCGCCGGGATCGTCGTCGGTCCTATGATAGCCGGTCATCAGGGTTACGTGCTGATCCAGACGGATAACTACAATATCGAAACCAGCGTGACGGGCCTGGTGATCATCCTGATCGTCGCCATGGTCGTCCTGTTTGCGATTGAATGGCTGTTGCGCCGAATTTTCCGAACCGGCGCACATACCCGTGGGTGGTTTGTGGGTCGTAAGCGTCGTCGCGCCCGTAAGCAGACCGAACAGGCGCTGCTCAAACTGGCAGAAGGTGACTATCAGCAGGTTGAGAAGCTGATGTCGAAAAATGCCGATCATGCAGAACAGCCGGTAGTGAATTACCTGCTGGCGGCAGAAGCGGCTCAGCAGCGCGGTGACGAAGCGCGCGCCAACCAACACCTTGAGCGTGCTGCCGAACTGGCCGGAAATGATACGATCCCGGTAGAAATCGCTCGCGTTCGCCTGCAACTGGCGCGTAATGAAAATCACGCCGCACGCCACAGCATAGACAAACTGCTGGAAGTGACGCCACGTCATCCGGAAGTACTGCGTCTGGCTGAGCAGGCTTACATTCGCACCGGCGCATGGAGCTCCTTGCTGGATATCATCCCATCCATGGTAAAAGCACATGTGGGTGATGACGAGCACCGCGCCATGCTGGAACAACAGGCATGGGTTGGCTTGATGGATCAGGTCCGCGCCGATCAGGGCAGCGAGGGGCTGCGTGCATGGTGGAAAAACCAGAGCCGTAAAACCCGTCATCAGGTTGCTTTGCAGGTAGCGATGGCTGAACATCTGATTGAGTGTGACGATCACGATACGGCGCAGCAGGTCATCATTGATGGTTTGAAACGTCAGTACGATGACCGCCTGGTGCTGCCGATCCCGCGTCTGAAAACCAATAATCCGGAACAGATAGAAAAAGTGCTGCGCCAGCAGATTAAAGCCGTGGGCGATCGCCCGTTGCTGTGGAGTACGCTGGGTCAGTCGTTAATGAAGCATGGGGAATGGCAGGAAGCTACGCTCGCCTTCCGTGCCGCTCTCAAACAGCGCCCGGATGCCTATGACTACGCCTGGCTTGCTGACGCGCTGGACAGACTGCACCAGCCGGAAGAAGCCGCCACCATGCGCCGTGATGGCCTGATGTTGACGCTGCAGAACAACAATCCCCCGCAGTAACTCCTGAATGCCCGGTGGCGCTTTCGCTTACCGGGCCTACATATTTTCAATCGTATAAACAAAATCCTTCGAGAAGTCGCCCGAAGGATTTTGTTTATGCATAAAAAAACGCCCGCTCGGTAAGGAGCAGGCGTTAAACAGGTCTGTATGACAACATAAATGGGTGCTTCACTCAACGTTATGTCCATGGTGTTTGATGAGGCTTGAGCGACATCTGTCTGTGGACGATAAGCACCGTAAACGGCTCTGCATCATTCCTGAGTTTATGAGGCCAGATGGCGAACATAAGAGATGGAATGAGCATCTACCCGCATATTATTGCACAACGCATGCCACGATTGCACTGCAAAAACCAGGTATTCGGACTTTTTAAGACTTCAGGAAATTCGCAGGTGCGAAGGCTAAGAAGGGAAAATCTGAAAACAAAAAACCCCGCCGAAGCGGGGTTCAAAATTGGTCGGCGAGAGAGGATTCGAACCTCCGACCCACTGGTCCCAAACCAGTTGCGCTACCAAGCTGCGCTACTCGCCGTTTTACTGCTTTTTGAATTTTTAGTTCAATTCTTTAAGTCGTGGTGCGAGGGGGGGGACTCGAACCCCCACATCCTAAGGACACTAACACCTGAAGCTAGCGCGTCTACCAATTCCGCCACCTTCGCATTTCACAACTTTAAATTAATGGGGTGGCTAATGGGATTCGAACCCACGACAACTGGAATCACAATCCAGGGCTCTACCAACTGAGCTATAGCCACCACTGCAAATCTTTTACGCGGTATTAAAACCACCGCAGCTCTGGCACCCTACTAAATGGTGCGCCCGACAGGATTCGAACCTGAGACCTCTGCCTCCGGAGGGCAGCGCTCTATCCAGCTGAGCTACGGGCGCTTAGCGCCGTTGCGGGGCTGGATATTACGGAGGTCTCGGTCTTCTGTCTAGTGCTTTTTTAAAATAAATTATCGTTTGGTCATGGTTTGTGCGTTTTGTCGCTTATTCCCGCAATTTATGGGCTGTGCCATGACGATTCAGACCAAAAACCTTATAAATGAGCGTCACGGCCAGTAAGAAACCCATGCCAACAAAAAGCGACATTCGGGTATCTTCATTAAAGTACATGCCAATTAATACGCAAATCAGGAACGCCATCGTCAAATAATTCGCCCACGGGAACAGAATGGAGCGGAATGGATGACTGGCAATCGCCGCTTTATGCGCCTGACGGAAACGCAACTGGCTTATCAGGATCACAAACCACGGCACCATCCCCGGCAGCACGCTGGCACTATAGACATAAACAAACACGCGCTGCGGGTTAGGAATGATGTAGTTCAGGCATGAGCCAATCAGCAGGATCGCGATAGAAATAGCCACTCCGGCAACCGGCACGCCATGGCGTGATACTTTTCCAACAACGGCAGGAAGCTGGCGATTCTTTGCCAGCGCGTAGAGCATACGCCCACAGCTATACATGCCGCTGTTACATCCAGACAGCGCCGCCGTCAGCACCACAAAGTTAATAATCCCTGCCGCAGCAGTAATACCAATCTTGGCAAAGGTGAGCACAAACGGGCTACCGTTGCTGCCAATCTCATTCCACGGGAAAATAGTGACGATGACAAAAATCGCACCAACGTAGAAAATCAGAATGCGCCACAACACTTTACCCACCGCGCTACGCAGCGTGACCTGTGGATTCTTCGCTTCCCCTGCAGTGATGCCGATCAGCTCCACGCCCTGGTAAGACGCCACAACAATACACAATGCCGTCAGGAAGCCCTTCCAGCCCCCAGCAAAGAAGCCACCGTGCTCGGTCAGGTTGCCAAAACCAATCGCCTGGCCGCCATTGCCGAAGCCGAAGAAAATCACCCCAACCCCAATGACGATCATCACAATGATGGTGGTCACTTTGATCATGGCAAACCAGAACTCAATTTCACCATACAGGCGAACCGCTGCGAGGTTTGCCAGCGCAACCAGTCCGACTGCGATCAGTGCGGGTATCCATTGTGCCATTTCCGGGAACCAGAACTGTACGTACACCCCGATGGCGGTAATCTCTGAGATCCCCACCGCCATCCACATAAACCAGTATGACCAGGCGGTAAGATAGCCAAAGAAGGGGCTCATATAACGGTGGGCGTAAACAGCGAATGAACCGGCAACCGGCTCGAGGAATAACATCTCCCCCATAGAACGCATGATGAAAAAGACGAACAGCCCGGCGACGATATACGCCAGCAGAACCGAAGGTCCCGCCCATTTAAGGGTACTGGCGGCCCCCATAAATAGCCCAACGCCAATAGTGCCCCCAAGGGCAATTAATTCGATGTGACGAGCCTCCAGCCCACGCTGTAGCTCAGGTTTGTTCTCGGCCATAAATCCTCTTGTTGTGTTTGCATGCTGTCCGGTATTACCGGTTCTCGTTATGGGTACATCTTGTTATGCCATAACAGGCCATACGGCACCGACCGCTTAACGGTTGGCGCCAAACACACCATGGCACTGCAATGATTGTTGCGAATGGTTTCCTAAAATCGCTTAAATGGCAATTAAAGCATTCAAAAAATAAATAGATTGTGCGAGAAAGCAGCGATAATGTTGTGAATAAGTAGCGTAATTAGCAGATCACGCTACTTACCAGAGGAGAGAGGGCGTCAGAGGTTGCCGGTATAGTGCCAGCGGAGATAGCGTAATAAGCGAAGTTGTCGAGTAATACGGCTCGGCTGCGACAATAAGCGATACAGCCACTCCAGCCCCAGATTTTGCCAGATTTTAGGTGCGCGCTTAACGTGACCGGTAAAGACGTCGTAGGTACCTCCCACGCCCATATACAGCGCGTCAGGGTGAGTCTTGCGGCAATCACGCATAAAGATCTCTTGTTTTGGCGAACCCATCGCCACCGTCACAATTTGCGCACCGCTGGCGTGAATACGCTCAAACAACGCCTGACGCTGCTCTGGGGCAAAATAACCGTCCTGACTACCCACAATGTTCACGCGCCACTGCGCACGTAGTTTTGCTTCTGTTTGCGCCAGAACTTCAGGCTTGCCACCCACCAGGAAAACAGGCGTTCCGTTTTGCCCGGCTCGCGCCATCAGCGCTTCCCAAAGGTCAGCTCCGGCCACGCGTGAAACCTGTGCCTGCGGGAATTTTTTGCGCACCGAACGCACCACGCTAATCCCATCCGCATATTTGAACTCCGCGGCGTTGATCAGCTCCCTCACTTCAGGGTTATCTTCTGCTGTCAGCATCTTCTCAGCGTTGATAGCCACCAGCGTCCCAGACCTGAGGTGTCCTTCGGCAAACAGGTAATTCAGCGCATGTTGCATATCGCGCCAACCAATCAGTTGTAATCCGCGCAACGAATACAGCGGCGCAGTTGTGTTATCTGTCATTACGATCCTTCAATCTGTGTACGGGGCAGCGATTTGATTCGTTTATGGATGAGTCCCGCGCTATCGAATAGCCAGAACAGCAGTTTTGCCACCAGTAGGCAAACGCCGAAAATCACGAGGAAAAAGACCACTCGTGAGACAAACGAATCCAGCCCTTCACGTGCCAACACAATCATATTGAAAATGGCGCCAAAACAGAAACTGTGCAAAATCGCCGCCTTATATCGATTGGTTTCTCGGTTACCTAGCTCATACAGCCAGTCGAACCACTTGATGATGAGCCCAACAACAATCGCGCCTAATGGTATAAACAGCGCCCCGCCCATCACCACCAGTGAACCAATTAACGTCGGCGAAATCGCCAGTCCTGAGTGGTTGTTCAACACTTCCCAGGTAAAGTAGTTCGCTGAGTTGAGTACAATACTCGGCCGCCCAGGCCACAGCCAGGAGGGGATAAAGACGTAGAAGTCACGGACGATCGGCGCCAGCCCCTGGAACTCAATATTGTGGTAATTCTGCAACAACAGCGCCAGGTTCTCCCACGGCGAGAAGGTGTCGCGCGTAAGGTACAGGAACGTATAGAACGCCTCATCGCCGCTAACGCTCATTCCGTAGCGCTTCAGCGCCAGCCAGAACATCCCGACAATGCCCAACACGCCTGCAGCGGTCAACATCCACAGCGAAATCCAGCCGCGAATAATGCCGATAAACAAGAAGATGGCAAACGCGATAATGATATTGGCCCGCGTCCCACCCACAATCATATAGGTCAGCAAACCAAACGCGACGGTACTCACCAGGAAGAACACCCACGCTTTGCTGTCCTGACGTAAGAAATAAACCACCAGCATTGCCGGAATGAAGAAGTAGAAGAAACGCTTCAGAGCGACGCCAGAGACTTCACTGGAAAAAATCTGGCTATAGGATTGCAGTCTGAACAGCAGGAATCCGTTGTGCATAAAGAAGATGCCCACGCTCACCAGCGCAATCGCCATCAGGATAACCCAGGTCAAATGGGCTTCAACGCGATTGATGGTAAACAGCGGCCTGCGCGGCTTATCCTCTACTCGCTTACGCAAGCGCGTTTTATACGTCACGTAGTAGACGGCATAGAAACAGGCGGCTGACAGCAAGGCCTGTAGAAGGATCTCCGGCGGAGCCACTGCCACATCAAAGCGGAACACCAGGATGCTGGTCAGCGGGAACCCAAAGAAGAACGTCAGCAAGAACAACAATGAGAAGAAAACATTGAAGTTAAAACGTACGCGGCGGAACTCAAACCAGGTCAGCGTGGCGATAAACAAGGTGGAGAGTAACCAGACCACCAGCAGACCGCTGAATTGCATCAGGCTCATGCGGTTTCTCCTGAAGCAATGCGCAGCGCGTTATGCCACGGCTGCAGATAATTCGGGCTAAAGAAGGTAATAGTATTTTTATCTACTGATGCCAACTGGCGCTGCGCTTCACGTACGACGCCTTCATTGAGATCATCAGTGGTGAATAACACCGGAAGATTTTGTTCCACCATATCCTGCCAGAAGGGATTTTCACGGTTGAGCACGCATGGGATACCCGCCTGGATCAGCAAACACAGGGTACCGATTCCCTGTTGACGGGCAAAAATAAAGTAACCCAAATCGCATTGACGCAATAACGCGAGATAAGCGTCAAATTCCAGCTTTTCACTTAAAATTTGCAGATTATCTGCGCTAAATAATGCCAGGCCGGCCTGGCGAACCTCGTCGATATAGGCCGCATTATTGGCGGGATAACCCATCGGCACAATCACATTCACCGTGTCGCCAAACTGCTGATGGACGGCGCGAAGCGCGGCAACATGCTCATTGCTGCGATCGCCAGAGTTGCCAACCAGCACCGTCATCTTGCCGCTGCGCTGGCAATCATTGCTCATGTTATTGAGTGAAGGGTCCATTCGCGTTGGGAAATAGAGCAACTCACCCCGCACACGGGGATGTTGCTCGGCGAAATAACGTAAATCGCCCCGTGTGGCAAACACGCAGCCCACACGATTCTGTGCCATGCGGCGAATCGGGTAAAACAGGCGGAATTTCAGCCCACTGGAGACTTCGTATAAATCAGCGCCCCAGATATGCCAGTAAAACTGCGCCGGTTTAATCCCGCCACTCAGCAGCGCCAGCCACAGGCTGGTGTTGAACTGACCGTGGAAGAAGAAACGCTGCTGGCGATCCGCTTTTGCTTTCGCGATCACAGCGTCAGCAAGCGCCTTTTTCCCGCTGTAGAAGCTTAGCGATAACGCCGGGCAGCCCTCACTGAGTCCCGCATCCTGACCGGCAACCATAAACGTGCGCGCATGCTCGCTCGTCGCAGCCAGCGAGTCGTTGAAAAACCGCAGCACGGTTTGGTTATGGTGAGGGATATCCGATCCCAGAACGTGAATCAGTACAGTCATGCCCGCCTACGCCAGAGTAAAAACACGCCACAACAAAGAGAAAAATAGACGATGTACGTTGCCATATAAGCCTGTGCCGCTCCCAGCGCACCGTGTGCAGGGATCAGCCAGTGAGCAAACACCGTCAATAACATGAACTGGCTAATTTCAGCCAAAATATAAAACCGCAGCGATGCTTTCGCGATCACCAGATACCCAAAGACATACGCCCCAACTTTCAGTACATCTCCGACCAGTTGCCAGGCAAACAGATCGCGCATGGCGGTGAATTTTGCGGAGAAAAGCAGCCAGATCGCAAAATCACGCAGCAACCAAACAGTAAAGCTCGCAGCGGCAACCGCCGGTAACACGAACTTCAGCGACTTAACCACCTCGCGCGTAATGTCGCGCTTTTCGGTCAGTCGAGACAATGTCGGAAGCAAGTAAACGCTGAATGAGGCGGTAATGAATTGCAGATAAGCATCAGAGATACTGCTTACTCCCTGCCAAATCCCCACATCATCCCAACTGTACTGCGCCGCCAGCAGGTTTCGCATCATCACGTATGCCACAGGCAGCGTTACGGAGGTAATCATCGCCATCAGGGTAAACTTGCTTAGCTGTCCAGCCAGACCGTTATCCCACGAGGGATTAAGGTAATGCAGGGGAATTGCCCCACGCTTAATCAGCATAATAGCGGCGGGGATAACGACCAACGCGGGCACTAACGCCAGACCCAGCAAAGCGCCTTCATACCCTCCCAGGCGATAACAGCCATAATAAGCCACTACGCCCACCAGGCTACCCACAATCAGCGACAGCGCGTTACCCGCCGCATCGCGAAAGCCCTTCATCAACGCCAGCAGCAGGTTCGCCCAGGCAATACCCATCTGCACCAGCGCAACCAGTCTTACCAGCCCCTGATAATGAGTATGGCCAAACAATCCCTGACTGATTGGCGCGGCCGCCAGCAGAAAAATCACCGCCATCAGCGTAGAGAATCCGAGCACCATCGCGGAAGATGTACCGACTACCTTACGGAGCTGGGTCGGATCGTCATGGTGCTGCGCAACATATTTCGTGACGCCGTTGAAAATGCCGGCCCCCGCCAGGACACCAAGCACGGTGACCATCTGGCGGAAGTTACCCGCCTGCCCCACGCCTGCCGGGCCAAACGACACCGCCAGCAGCTTCACGACCAGCAATCCTGCACCAATTTTTACCAGCGTACTGGCTGCCGTCCATAAGGACGCTTTAGCAAGCGACATATCAGGCGAAGTAGTTGAGTAAGGTCGAAATGACCGTTCGCTGGTTTACTGGCGACAGGTTGTAAAACAGCGGCAAGCGCAGCAGACGCTCGCTCTCTTTAGTGGTGAAACGATCAACACCGGCAAATACGCCGAATTTATCGCCAGCCGGACAATCATGTAGCGGGATATAGTGGAACACCGCCATAATTTCAGCTTCTTTCAAGAAGTTAATCAACGCCGTGCGATCGTCGATATCGCGCAGCTTGATATAAAACATATGGGCGTTTTGCACGCAGCCGTCCGGGACAGAAGGTAGCTCGATACGTCCGGCACGCGCCAGCGGTTCGAGAGCATCATAGTAGTTCTGCCACAGCGCCAGACGCTGCTGGTTAATACGGTCAGCCGCTTCCAGTTGCGCCCACAGATAGGCAGCCTGCAGATCGGACATCAGATAGCTGGAGCCAATATCACGCCAGGTATACTTATCCACCTGACCGCGGAAAAACTGGCTGCGGTTAGTTCCTTTTTCACGGATGATCTCTGCACGTTCGACTAATTTTTTATCATTAATCAGCGTCGCACCACCTTCACCGCCTGCGGTATAGTTTTTGGTCTCATGGAAGCTAAAGCAACCGATGTGACCAATCGTCCCCAGCGCACGACCTTTGTAAGTCGACATGACGCCCTGGGCCGCATCTTCCACGACAAACAGGTTATGTTTGGTCGCCAGCGCCATGATGGTATCCATTTCACAGGCTACGCCCGCGTAATGCACCGGAACGATAGCGCGGGTCTTGTCGGTGATCGCCGCTTCAATCAGCGTTTCGTCAATGTTCATGGTATCCGGGCGGATATCAACAAAGACAATTTTCGCACCGCGCAGCACGAAAGCATTGGCCGTGGAGACAAACGTATAGCTCGGCATTATGACTTCATCGCCAGGCTGGATATCCAGCAGCAATGCCGCCATCTCAAGCGATGCGGTGCAGGAAGGCGTCAGCAATACTTTCTCGCTACCAAAATGCTGTTCCAGCCACTGCTGGCAGCGACGGGTAAAACCGCCGTCACCGCACAGCTTGCCGCTGTTCATCGCAGACTGCATGTAATCGAGTTCAGTGCCCACCACCGGCGGTGCGTTAAATGGAATCATCGTGTCACCTGTATAACCAATACGCGGTGCTTTCCACATTCGCACCACTGTGTATATAGCGTTTAAGCGCGGCGGTATTGCCCATTTGGGTCGCCACGCGCAATGTTGTTTTACCGCGAGCCTGCGCCCAGCAAAGCGCGGCCTGCATCAGTTCTGCACCCGCGCCACGCCCAGCCAGCAGGCCAATTCGCGCCTCGGTCGCATTCAGTTCACGCAGCGAGACATAGCCACGAATATCACCAGCCGGTGTACGAAAAACGAGGCATTGATGATCGAACGTCCCCAGCACCGCGTTTTCAATCCACTGCGCGTAAAAACGCGCGCTGGCATCTGCGGCATACCACGGGGCGCGAAAACGACTTTGCGCGAACGCCTGTCCTGCCAGTTGGCGTAATGCAGGGATATCCGTAGTTTGTGCGACCTGCGCACCGGGGTCGCCATGCGCACACGTCACCGGCAGCACAAAATCCACTTCACCTTCAACCAGTGAGAAGCCCAACTGTTGCAGGGCATCTAATTCATGGATATTGGCGGCAGGAATTTTTGCCTGTACCCGCGACCAGGGCTGCAACACATCCGCAGTCAGAACCGGCGCGTGTTGGTCAAAACGCACAATGGCGCTATTCACGCCAAAGAACGTATTTTCCCAGCTAAGCGGCTCAATACTGGCGCGGATTTTCACCGCCAGACCCCTTTGGTATCAACGATATATTGCTGGTGAACCGCATCGCCTTTAATGGTTTTAAATTCATTATGGTCGACCAGCAAGACCAGCACATCGGCGCTTGCCAGGGCATCGTCCAGCGCTGCCAGTTGGCACAGACCGTCCAGTTTTTTCGGCAGTTGATGGATATTCGGTTCCACCACCAATGTTTCGCCTTTGTGCCAATGCGCGATGCTTTGCGCAATTCCCATCGCCGGGCTTTCACGTAAGTCATCAATATTCGGTTTAAATGCCAGACCAAAACAGGCAATTTTCACTTCGCTGGCCCGTTTATTGGTATCCGCCAGACAGTCGGCCACGGCAGCTTTTACCTGATCAACCACCCAATGAGGCTTTCCGTCGTTTACCTCACGCGCGGTGCGAATCAATTTCGCCTGCTGCGGGTTCTGCGCCACGATAAACCACGGATCAACCGCGATACAGTGCCCGCCAACCCCCGGACCCGGTTGCAAAATATTCACGCGCGGATGGCGATTTGCCAGTCGAATCAGTTCCCAGACGTTGATCCCCTGATCGGCGCAAATCAGCGACAGCTCATTGGCGAAGGCGATATTGACGTCACGGAAGCTATTTTCAGTCAGTTTGCACATTTCCGCCGTACGGGCGTTGGTCACGACACATTCGCCCTCAAGGAAAATGTTGTACAGTTCGCTAGCACGCGCGGAACAGACGGAGGTCATTCCCCCAATCACGCGGTCGTTTTTAATCAGTTCAACCATCACCTGGCCCGGCAGCACGCGCTCTGGGCAATAAGCAATGTTAACGTCCGCGTGTTCACCGACTTGCTGCGGGAAAGTCAGGTCAGGACGCATTTCAGCCAGCCATGTGGCCATCTGTTCAGTGGCCCCGACAGGCGACGTCGATTCAAGGATCACCAACGCGCCTTTTTTCAGCACCGGTGCAAGAGACTTGGCTGCGGCTTCCACATAAACCATATCGGGTTCGTGCTCCCCCTTAAACGGAGTAGGCACAGCAATCAGATAGGCATCCGCATCTACAGGGGTTGTGGTCGCACGCAGAAATCCATTTTCGACCGCCGTTTTCACCACTGCGCCCAAATCTGGCTCAACGATATGAATTTCACCGCGATTAATGGTATCCACCGCGTGTTGATTTACATCTACGCCAATCACATGCTTTTGACGGGAAGCAAAGGCAGCCGCCGTCGGCAGTCCGATATAACCCAGCCCAATGACAGAAATGGTCGTAAAACTCATAGCGATATCCGATTATTTTTTAACGCGTGTAAAATGCGGCCACATGCCTGCCCGTCACCATACGGATTATGGGCGCGGCTCATGGTCTGATATTCATTTTCGTCATGCAGCAAACGCGTGACTTCTTCGACAATACGCTGCGGGTCGGTCCCTACCAGACGTACTGTGCCTGCAGTAATCGCTTCCGGACGTTCCGTCGTTTCGCGCATCACCAGTACGGGTTTCCCCAGAGATGGGGCTTCTTCCTGAATCCCGCCAGAGTCGGTAAGGATCAGCCAGGCGTGATTCATCAGCCAGACAAACGGCATGTAATCCTGCGGTTCAATCAGGATGACGTTTTCAACGTGACCCAGAATGCGATTAACCGGTTCGCTGACGTTAGGATTCAGGTGCACCGGATAGACAATCTGTACGTTCTGATTGGCCGCAGCAATTTCCGCCAGCGCATGGCAAATGTGTTCAAAACCGCGACCGAAGCTTTCCCGACGATGACCGGTCACCAGTATCATCTTTTTATCCGAGCTCAGGAATGGGTAATGCTCTGCCAGTTCAGCTCGCAATGCATCGCTCGCCAGTACGCGATCGCGTACCCAGATCAACGCATCAATAACCGTATTACCTGTAACGAAGATACGGCTATCAGAAATGTTTTCTCGTAACAGGTTTTGGCGCGAGTTTTCTGTTGGTGCAAAATGATACATCGCCAAATGCCCGGTCAGCGTACGGTTCGCCTCTTCCGGCCAGGGAGAGTAGAGATCGCCTGTACGTAAGCCTGCCTCCACATGCCCTACCGGGATGCGCTGATAGAACGCGGCCAGGCTAGTAGCAATGGTGGTTGTGGTATCGCCGTGAACTAACACAACGTCAGGTTTAAAATCAGCCAGAATTGGCTTTAATCCTTCCAGTATTCGGCAGGTAATTTCTGTTAGTCCCTGACCTGGCTGCATAATATTGAGATCGTAGTCAGGTACAATGGAAAAGAGGTTCAACACCTGATCGAGCATCTCCCGATGCTGCGCCGTGACGCAAACTTTTGCCTCAAAATCAGGATCTTTTGCCAGCGCATGAACCAGAGGTGCCATTTTTATGGCCTCCGGTCGCGTGCCAAATACAGTCAGTACTTTCACATCGATTCTCTTCGGATTGGCAGTGAGGGCCCAGCCCCTCACTGCAACGATATTGCTAAATCGTGCGGCGACGGGTTAACGCGACACCGGCACCGATCAGAGCCCCAACGATGCCCCACATAATCATCAGGAAGGCACGACGAGGGCTGTCACGTTTTACCGGTTCCTCCGGCGTACGCAAATAACGATAGGTCTGAAAACGCGGATCCAGAGTTGGCCCAACGTTCAGTGTGTTAAGCATGGCTCGGTTTTGGAAGTAGTCCAGATCGAAATCGGGACCAACAGATTGCAGGTTTTCGAGTCGTGCCTGCAGCATAGGACGTCCAAGCAAAAACAGTTCAGAATCGGGTAGCTCTTCAGCCGGAACGTCAGTGGAAGTACGCGAAATATTATGCTGTTCAGCAATTTTGAGAGCCTGCTCAATGTTGTGAACTCGGCGAGAGAAAATCGATTTCGCCACTTCTTCCTGGCGTTTAACCTGCGCCTTCATCTGCACAGTGCGCGCAGCCCAGGCTCCCTTTAACTCGTCGTTCAGATGACGCGCCGCACGCTGACTGGCAAACGCGACGTACTGACGCAACAGATTGTTGGCATCAGGTGCCGTTTCGGCAATCAGCTTCACGCTGTCATTGGTATTACGAACCGCATCGCCGGGCATAAACTGAATGTTATTAATCAGTTCATCCAGCATCGCCGCATCGGCTTTACTGTTACCCACCATACGTTGCTTGTAATAATCAGTCTGCTGCCAGAATTCACGGCGCGTATCCCATGAGGCAAGCTGCATGATAAATTCTTTATAGGCCTCATCCATCACTGACGGCTGATCCGCAGATGCAAGACTGGCCTTGATGTCCAGGTTACGTAAGAACTGCTGCTGAGAGTAATAGCCGCCCAACATATTAACCGTTGGCCTGTCTGAAATCGCCGTCGCGCTCCACTCCTGACGAGCAAAAAACGTATAGGCGAGAGCGACTAACGCGAAGGCGAGAGCCATACCGACGATCCACACCTTCCCTGTCCACAAAGTACGAAACAACCCACGGATGTCCAGTTCATTTTCAGCGCTCATGGCATGTTCCCCCGGTAATGGTTGTGTCATCGTACCCTCAATTTATTTGGTTAAGTTTGGTTTACTGTCACGGTTTCTACGCAACTTGCGCTTCCAGCGTTTGATAAATCTCGCTACCTTCCAGGCACGTTTAATACAATAGTCGTACAAGACAAATGCCAGTAAAAAGAGCACCAGCATCACCCATTCCGGAACGACCCGGGAATATTCAGCCAGTACACCAATGGCAGCCAGGATCGCAGCAGCCAGCGTAATCAGGACAAAAGCCTGTCGGGAGGTAAACCCGGCACGCATGATTAAATGGTGAATATGTTGACGGTCCGGGGAGAAAGGGCTCATGCCTTTACGTAAACGACGATACATGATCGCCACCATATCCATTAACGGAATAGCAATAATCCACAGTGCGGTGACCGGACTAATAGGATGCGTTTTACCTTGAGTGGTCTCCAGCAGGATCCAGATGACCGTAAAGCCAATCAGCGTACTCCCCGCATCGCCCATAAAGACCTTATAGCGCCGTCCGAGAATACCCAGGTTCAGCATGATGTAAGGCAGAATGGCGGCGATCATGGCAAAACACCAGATAGCCAGGCTTGTCTGGCCGTCAAACCACAAGATAAGCCCCATTGCGGCGAATGATACGCTGGATAGCCCGCCTAACAGACCATCAATCCCATCCACCATGTTAAAGGCGTTAATTGCAGCCCAAACGGCGAAAAGGGTAAGGAAATAGCCAAAAGGACCGAGCACCATCTCCCAAGGGCCAAAAATGAACCCAAGGCTCAACAGATAGAGCTTACCTACCGCCATCATAATGATGCCGATGATAGCCTGGATGGTCGCACGGATTTTTACACTGATATCAAAGCGGTCGTCCAGTGCACCGATAAATACCAGTACACCAGCACAAGCCAGGTAGAGAGTTGCATGCGGGATATAATAATCGGCGATGAGGAACGTAAAGCAAATGCCTGCGTAAACCGAAATCCCCCCAACCAACGGAATCAGTCCCTGATGACGTTTGCGGAAGTTGGGTTTATCCACCAATCCTATCTTTTTCGCAACCTTACGGGCAAAGAAAAGAAACAGCGTTGTGAATAAAAAAATACTGATGAGATCAGTACTTGCTGTCAGTAAATTCACTATACATACTCTCAAAGAATATCAATATATGAAGTATAACCATCCAGGCGATTATTCAGAAGAGAAACCCGATTCCATATCAGGTGGTTCTGTATGATTATTAACCACAAAATACGAACTACAACCCTTCGTCGCCAGGCGGTATGTCATACCGGATTATTATTATTGTGTCGTTAAGATTACATCCACAAAAGCAAAACGCCACGTAAAAACGTGGCGTTTTCAGATGATGCCCGAATCAGGAACGCTTCATCATATCGAAGAAGTCGTCATTGGTCTTGGTCATCGCCAGTTTGTTAATGAGGAATTCCATTGCGTCGATTTCACCCATCGGATGGATGATTTTGCGCAGGATCCACATTTTCTGCAGCTCTTCCTGGGTGGTGAGCAGCTCTTCTTTACGGGTACCGGAACGGTTGTAGTCGATAGCCGGGAAGACGCGTTTTTCAGCAATCTTACGAGAGAGATGCAGTTCCATGTTGCCGGTACCTTTAAACTCTTCGTAGATAACTTCATCCATTTTAGAGCCGGTATCAATCAGCGCAGTCGCGATGATGGTCAGGCTACCGCCCTCTTCCACGTTACGTGCAGCACCAAAGAAACGCTTAGGACGATGCAGGGCGTTGGCGTCCACACCACCGGTCAGTACTTTACCGGAAGCCGGAACCACGGTGTTATATGCACGCGCCAGGCGGGTGATGGAGTCAAGCAGAATGATAACGTCTTTCTTGTGTTCAACCAGACGTTTCGCCTTCTCGATAACCATTTCCGCAACCTGAACGTGACGGGAGGCTGGTTCGTCAAAGGTAGAGGCAACCACTTCACCTTTCACCAGACGCTGCATCTCGGTAACTTCTTCCGGACGTTCGTCAATCAGCAGCACCATCAGCACGCAGTCAGGATGATTGTATGCAATGCTCTGCGCGATGTTCTGCAGCAGCATGGTTTTACCCGCTTTCGGCGGAGCAACAATCAGACCACGTTGGCCACGACCGATCGGCGATGCCAGATCCAGTACACGCGCCGTTAAGTCTTCAGTAGAACCGTTACCACGTTCCATACGCAGACGAGAGTTTGCGTGCAGCGGCGTTAAGTTCTCAAAGAGGATTTTGTTACGGGCGTTTTCTGGTTTGTCGTAGTTAACTTCGTTAACTTTCAACAGCGCAAAGTAGCGTTCACCTTCTTTCGGCGGGCGAATCTTACCAGAAATGGTATCACCAGTGCGGAGGTTGAAACGGCGGATTTGGCTGGGAGAAACGTAGATGTCATCAGGACCGGCGAGGTAGGAGCTGTCTGCAGAGCGGAGGAAACCAAATCCATCCTGCAATATCTCCAGCACACCGTCACCAAAGATATCTTCGCCACTCTTTGCGTGCTGCTTCAGGATGGCAAAAATAATGTCCTGCTTGCGCATACGAGCCAGGTTTTCAAGGCCCATATTTTCGCCGAGAGTGATCAGCTCAGAAACCGGCGTATTCTTTAATTCGGTAAGATTCATAATGGTGTGAGTTCTTAAACTTGGGGTAAATCTCGAACTTAATGTTGTGAATGGTATGGCAGGGTCATCCATGCCTGTTTACGGCCATCAACTCATGTCTGTTCGCTGTCTGGTCACAGGAAAGTACGCAGAACTGAAACGACAAGACGGATTGAGTGACAAGCCAGGAATCTGTCCACTCCTCGCGCGAGAAACAACGGGAAGTATTGGATATAACTAGATTCAAACTTAATAAGGTATGTTTAATACGAAGTCAACACTAACTTAGCACGACTCAAGTCGGGCGTCCAGTCATCCGAATCATTTCGAAGTAGGGTCGCCCGATCATGAGACTTCCTTACGCTAAATTAGCGTCGAGGAATTCTTTCAACTGACCTTTGGACAGCGCGCCGACTTTCGTCGCCGCAACTTCACCGTTTTTAAACAGCAGCAGGGTCGGGATGCCACGGATACCATACTTCGGCGCGGTGCCTGGGTTTTGGTCAATGTTCAGTTTAGCAACCGTCAGTTTGCCCTGATATTCGTCAGCGATTTCATCCAGAATCGGAGCGATCATTTTGCACGGACCGCACCACTCTGCCCAGAAATCAACGAGGATTGCTCCGTCCGCTTTGAGTACATCCGTGTCAAAACTGTCGTCAGTCAGGTGAATAATTTTATCGCTCATAATAACTCCACAGGAATAAGCCTGGTGCATTGGTGTAGCATTAATCAACGACGTGTTGATGTAGCATTAACCAACTAAAGGTTGACTTTATTTCACCGGATACGCTTTCGTAAAGCAATAGTAAGCTGATATTCTACCACACTATGAGCAAAACACATTTAACAGAACAGAAGTTTTCCGACTTCGCCCTGCACCCAAAGGTGATAGAAGCCCTTGAAAACAAAGGCTTTCATAACTGCACGCCCATTCAGGCCCTCGCGCTGCCGCTAACGCTGGCTGGTCGTGATGTTGCCGGGCAGGCGCAAACCGGTACCGGAAAAACGATGGCGTTCCTGACGTCAACGTTTCATTATCTTCTCTCTCATCCCGCGATTGCCGATCGCAAGGTGAACCAACCGCGTGCGTTAATTATGGCGCCAACGCGTGAGTTAGCCGTGCAGATCCACGCCGATGCCGAGCCGCTGGCACAGACCACGGGTCTGAAATTAGGCCTGGCGTATGGCGGCGACGGTTATGATAAACAACTGAAAGTGCTGGAAAGCGGCGTCGATATTCTTATCGGCACGACCGGTCGTCTCATCGACTATGCAAAACAGAACCACATTAATCTGGGCGCGATTCAGGTCGTGGTGCTGGATGAAGCCGATCGTATGTACGATCTGGGCTTTATTAAAGATATCCGTTGGCTGTTCCGTCGTATGCCGCCAACCACCCAACGTCTGAACATGCTGTTTTCTGCAACCCTCTCATACCGCGTTCGCGAACTGGCGTTCGAACAGATGAATAACGCTGAGTACGTTGAAGTCGAACCGGAACAGAAAACAGGCCACCGCATTAAAGAAGAGCTCTTCTACCCTTCCAACGAAGAGAAAATGCGTTTGCTGCAAACGCTGATTGAAGAAGAGTGGCCAGATCGCGCCATTGTTTTTGCTAACACCAAGCATCGTTGTGAAGATATCTGGGGCAGCCTTGCTGCGGACGGTCATCGCGTCGGTCTGCTGACCGGTGACGTAGCACAGAAAAAACGTCTGCGTATTCTTGATGAGTTCACCCGTGGCGATCTCGACATTCTCGTTGCGACGGATGTCGCTGCGCGTGGCCTGCATATCCCAGCAGTAACGCACGTATTTAACTATGACCTACCGGATGACTGTGAAGATTACGTTCACCGAATCGGTCGTACCGGACGTGCTGGCGCAAGCGGTCACTCTATCAGCCTGGCCTGTGAAGAGTACGCGCTGAATTTACCCGCAATCGAGACCTATATCGGCCACTCGATTCCGGTAAGCAAATATAACCCGGATGCGCTGATGACCGATCTGCCGAAGCCGTTGCGCTTAACGCGCCCGCGTACAGGCAATGGCCCACGCCGTACCGGTGGTGCTCCGCGTAATCGTCGTCGTTCAGGTTAAGAAAAGTTATGCCATACACAAAATCATTCAGCCTGTATCAAGGCGGCAAGAAAACGAATCCCGATGAGCTTACTTTAGTAAGTGATTCGGGTGAGAGAACGCAGCCAACACAGATACAGGTTGAAGGATGAAGTGTATGAATTCTACTTCGCTGTATGCGGCAATCGATCTCGGCTCGAATAGTTTTCATATGCTGGTTGTACGCGAGGTGGCAGGAAGCATCCAGACGCTCACGCGTATCAAACGCAAAGTGCGTCTGGCCGCTGGACTCAACGGTGACAACGAGCTCTCTGTTGAAGCGATGGAGCGCGGCTGGCAATGCTTGCGCTTGTTTGCAGAACGTCTGCAGGATATTCCGCATCCACAAATCCGCGTGGTCGCCACGGCAACATTACGCATCGCCGTAAATGCCGATGTGTTTATTGCCAAAGCGCAAGAGATCCTTGGCTGCCCTGTCCAGGTAATTAGCGGTGAAGAAGAAGCGCGACTGATTTATCAAGGTGTAGCCCACACAACCGGCGGTGCCGATCAGCGTCTGGTTGTGGATATTGGTGGCGCCAGCACTGAATTAGTCACCGGTTCCGGCGCACAAACCACCTCTCTGTTCAGCCTGTCAATGGGCTGCGTCACCTGGCTCGAACGCTATTTTACCGATCGTAATCTGGCACAGGAAAACTTTGACGAGGCAGAGAAGGCCGCACGTGAAGTTCTGCGCCCGGTCGCCGACAAACTGCGTTTTCATGGCTGGAAAGTTTGCGTTGGTGCCTCTGGTACCGTCCAGGCGTTGCAGGAAATCATGATGGCGCAGGGTATGGATGAGCGTATTACGTTGGCCAAACTGCAGCAGCTTAAGCAGCGCGCCATTCACTGCGGTCGTCTGGAAGAGCTGGAAATCGAAGGGTTAACGCTGGAACGTGCGCTGGTTTTCCCCAGCGGGCTGGCCATTCTGATTGCTATTTTCACCGAACTGAACATTCAATGCATGACCCTGGCCGGCGGCGCATTACGTGAAGGTCTGGTCTACGGCATGCTGCATCTGGCGGTGGATCAGGATATTCGTAGCCGCACATTACGCAATATCCAGCGTCGCTTTATGGTCGATACAGAGCAAGCACATCGCGTTGCCAATTTAGCGACTAAATTTCTCGATCAGGTAGAAAAAAAGTGGCATCTTGAACCGATTAGCCGCGAACTACTGATTAGTGCCTGTCAGCTGCATGAAATTGGCCTAAGCGTTGATTTTAAACAGGCACCACAGCATGCCGCTTATCTGGTGCGCAATCTCGATCTCCCGGGTTTTACCCCTGCGCAAAAGAAACTGCTAGCAACGCTGTTACTCAACCAGACCAATCCCGTCGATCTCTCTTCGCTCCACCAGCAAAACGCAGTGCCACCGCGCATCGCAGAGCATCTTTGCCGTTTGCTCCGTTTGGCGATCATCTTCGCCAGCCGTCGCCGTGACGATCTTGTGCCGGAAATTCAAATGGATGCAAGAAACGAGCACCTGACGGTCACGCTACCAGAAGGCTGGCTGGAACATCATCCGCTGGGTAAAGAGTTAATCGATCAGGAAAGTCAGTGGCAAAGCTATGTCCACTGGCCACTGGACGTTCATTAGATGTTGGTTGCCGGATAGCGCGCTTACACGTATCCGGCCTACAAAATACCTACTTCGCTTTGGCTTTCGCCATCATTGCCCGAATATTAGCGATGCTGGCCTGCCCTTTTTGCATCCGCTCCTCAGCGCTCACCACTTTACGCTCTTGCTCCCAGATAACGTCATCCTGTGGCAGCTCCAGCAGGAAACGACTCGGTTCCGGACGCACCAGCTCACCGTACTGACGACGCTCTTTACACAGCGTGAAGATGAGTTCTTTCTGTGCACGCGTAATCCCTACGTAAGCCAGACGACGTTCTTCGTCGATATTGTCTTCATCGATACTGCTCTGGTGCGGCAAAAATCCTTCTTCCATTCCCACCATAAACACGTACGGGAACTCCAGCCCTTTGGAGGCATGCAGCGTCATCAATTGCACCTGATCCAGCTCTTCTTCACTCTCTCCACGTTCCATCATGTCGCGCAGAGTAAAGCGGGTAACGACCTGGGTCAGGGTCATTGGCTCTTCCAGCTCACTGCCTTCCAGCATCTCCGTCATCCAGCTGAACAGCGTATTGACGTTTTTCATACGCATTTCAGCCGCTTTCGGGCTCGGCGAGGTTTCATACAGCCAGGATTCGTAATCAATACCGTGAATAAGATCGCGCACAGCGGCAACCGGTTCGCGCTCCGCCAGGCGCTGAATTTCACCCAGCCAGTGCGTAAAGCGGGTCAGAGAGTCATACCCGCGCCCGGTCAGTGTCTGGCTAAGCCCCATATCAAAGCTGGCGGTAAACAGGCTTTTATTACGCGTCATCGCCCATTCACCCAACTTTTGCAGCGTAGCCGGACCGATTTCACGCTTTGGCGTGTTTACGATGCGCAAAAATGCGCTGTCGTCATCCGGGTTGCTCAGCACACGCAGGTAGGCCAGCAGATCTTTAATTTCCGGACGCGAGAAGAACGATGTTCCGCCGGAAATTTTGTACGGGATACGGTTCTGCATTAGAAACTTTTCGAACACGCGTGACTGATGGTTGCCGCGATACAGGATGGCGTAGTCTTTATATTGAGTCTTGTTCACAAAGTGATGGGCAATTAATTCCCCGGTCACGCGTTCCGCTTCGTGCTCTTCATTATTGGCACTTAGTACCTTCAGCTCAGCACCGTAACCCAGCTCGGAAAAGAGCCGCTTTTCAAAGACGTGTGGATTGTTCGCAATGAGGATGTTCGCTGCCTTAAGGATGCGACCTGATGAACGGTAGTTTTGCTCCAGCTTCACCACCTGCAAAGCCGGAAAATCTTTGCTCAACAGTACCAGGTTCTGCGGACGGGCGCCGCGCCAGGAGTAGATCGACTGATCGTCATCGCCTACGACGGTAAAGCGCGCACGTTTCCCTACCAGCAACTTCACCAGCTCGTACTGGCTGGTGTTAGTATCCTGATATTCATCCACCAGCAGGTAGCGGATTCTGTTTTGCCAGCGCTCACGTACTTCTTCATTGCGCTGTAGCAGCAGCGTGGGAAGCAGGATCAGATCGTCAAAATCGAGGACGTTGCACGCCTTCATATGCGCGTCATACAGACCATAGCAGTGGGCAAAAATACGATCGCGCTCGCCTTTTGCGCTGGCTGCCGCCTGCGCTGGCGTCATCAGATCGTTTTTCCAGTTGGAGATCGTCGAGATCAGCTGCTGGAGAATAAGCTTATCGTCTTCGATTAGCCCTTCGGTCAGTTCCTTAAGCAAGGCCACCTGGTCAGTATCGTCAAACAACGAGAAGTTAGACTTCATCCCCAACGCAGCATATTCACGCTTAATGATATCCAGTCCCAGGGTGTGGAAGGTGGAGATCATCAACCCACGCGCCTCTTTACGACCCAGCGTTTGTGCCACGCGCTCTTTCATCTCGCGCGCAGCCTTATTGGTAAAGGTCACTGCCGCAATATGTCGTGCCTGATAGCCACATTCACGGATCAGATGGGCAATTTTGTTGGTGATAACACGCGTCTTGCCGGAACCCGCTCCCGCCAGCACCAGGCAAGGTCCGGTGACGAATTCGACGGCTTGTTGTTGTCCGGGGTTCAAACGCATAAAGGGTCACTCATGAAAGTCGGGAGGGGAGAATAACAGCGTGGTAGTATAGCCAGCCTTAACCACCCCACTCAAGGCACGATCATGGCAAAAACAGCAGCAGCAGTGCATATCCTTGTTAAAGAAGAGAAACTGGCACTGGATCTTCTGGAGCAGATTAAAAACGGCGCCGACTTCGGCAAACTGGCGAAAAAACACTCCATCTGCCCATCAGGCAAACGCGGCGGTGATTTGGGCGAATTCCGTCAGGGCCAGATGGTTCCGGCATTCGACAAAGTGGTCTTTTCCTGCCCTGTGCTGGAGCCAACCGGTCCGCTGCACACTCAGTTCGGTTACCACATCATTAAAGTACTGTACCGTAACTAATAGAAAGCCCGGTGTTTAAACACCGGGCTTTTTTTGCCGGATAGCGCTTCGCTTATCCGGCCTACGAAGCGCTGTTGATATGCCATTCCTCTATGAGGAATTATCCTGCGACCGCAATGCGCTTCATATCGGTCATGTAGCCACGCAGTTTCTGGCCCACTTTCTCGATAGCATGGCCGCGAATCGCATCGTTCACGTCACGCAGCTGCGCGTTGTCTACCGCGCCTTCAGCAATCGCTTTGCCCAGGTCGCCGGTCTGCAGGGTGGTCATGAACTCTTTCAGCAGCGGTACGCAAGCGTAAGAGAACAGGTAGTTGCCGTATTCTGCGGTATCAGAGATAACCACGTTCATTTCGTACAGACGCTTACGGGCAATGGTGTTGGCGATCAGCGGCAGTTCGTGCAGTGATTCGTAGTAAGCAGATTCTTCAATGATGCCGGAATCCACCATGGTTTCGAACGCCAGCTCAACGCCCGCTTTCACCATCGCAATCATCAGAACGCCTTTATCAAAGTACTCCTGCTCGCCGATTTTACCGTCGAACTGGGCAGCGGTTTCGAACGCGGTTTTTCCGGTCTCTTCACGCCAGGTCAGCAGTTTCTTATCGTCGTTGGCCCAGTCAGCCATCATGCCGGAAGAGAATTCACCGGAGATGATGTCATCCATGTGTTTCTGGAACAGCGGTGCCATGATCTCTTTCAGCTGTTCGGACAGTGCGTAAGCACGCAGCTTAGCTGGGTTAGACAGACGGTCCATCATCAGGGTGATGCCGCCCTGCTTCAGCGCTTCGGTGATGGTTTCCCAGCCGAACTGAATCAGTTTTTCAGCATATGCCGGGTCAGTACCCTCTTCCACCAGCTTATCGAAGCACAGCAGAGAACCGGCCTGCAGCATACCGCACAGGATAGTCTGCTCACCCATCAGATCAGATTTCACTTCCGCAACGAAGGAGGACTCCAGCACACCCGCACGGTGACCGCCAGTAGCCGCAGCCCAGGCTTTAGCAATCGCCATGCCTTCGCCTTTCGGATCGTTTTCCGGGTGAACGGCGATCAGCGTAGGTACGCCGAAACCACGTTTGTACTCTTCACGCACTTCTGTACCCGGACATTTCGGTGCCACCATCACGACGGTGATGTCTTTACGGATCTGCTCGCCCACTTCCACGATGTTGAAGCCGTGGGAGTAACCCAGCGCTGCGCCGTCTTTCATCAGCGGCTGTACAGAACGCACAACGTCGGAGTGCTGCTTGTCCGGCGTCAGGTTAACCACCAGATCAGCCTGCGGGATCAGCTCTTCGTAGGTACCCACTTTGAAGCCGTTTTCGGTCGCTTTACGCCAGGAAGCACGCTTCTCAGCAATGGCTTCTTTACGCAGTGCGTAGGAGATATCCAGACCGGAGTCACGCATGTTCAGGCCCTGGTTCAGACCCTGAGCACCACAGCCGACGATGACCACTTTTTTACCCTGAAGGTAGCTCGCACCATCGGCGAATTCGTCGCGGCCCATAAAGCGACATTTACCCAGCTGTGCCAGCTGCTGGCGCAGGTTCAGTGTATTAAAGTAGTTAGCCATGATGGTGTACTCCGTGATGTTGTGTTGTGGTGCTTATTATTCGGTTCGCAGATTTGTATTTGCGAGATTGAATCCACATTACAACAGGAAATTTATTGCGGAAATTGATATATTCACAACGTCACATTGCAATTTATGCAACGTAGAAAATCGGAGGCTCGTCTGTGGATTTACGCGATCTGAAAATGTTCCTGCATTTGGCTGAAAGTCGTCACTTTGGCCGCAGCGCGCGGGCAATGCACGTCAGCCCATCCACGCTCTCGCGGCAGATTCAGAGGCTGGAAGAAGATCTCGGGCAGCCGCTGTTTGTGCGCGATAATCGCACGGTCACGCTGACCGAAGCAGGTGAAGAGCTGCGCGTGTTTGCCCAACAGACGCTGTTGCAGTATCAACAGTTGCGCCACACCCTCGATCAGCAGGGACCGTCGCTGTCGGGCGAACTGCATATCTTCTGTTCGGTAACTGCCGCATACAGCCATCTGCCACCCATTCTCGATCGTTTCCGCGCCGAGCATCCATCGGTGGAAATTAAGCTCACCACCGGCGACGCCGCCGATGCGATGGACAAAGTGGTCACTGGCGAAGCCGATCTGGCGATTGCCGGTAAGCCCGAAACGCTGCCCGGCGCGGTGGCATTCTCGATGCTGGAGAATCTGACGGTCGTGCTAATCGCCCCGGCGCTGCCCTGCCCGGTGCGTAATCAGGTATCGGTCGATAAGCCCGACTGGTCAACGGTGCCGTTTATCATGGCCGACCAGGGTCCGGTACGCCGCCGCATCGAGCTGTGGTTTCGCCGTCACAAAATCAGCAACCCATCGATTTACGCCACGGTGGGTGGCCACGAAGCGATGGTCTCAATGGTGGCGCTGGGCTGCGGCGTGGCGCTGCTGCCGGAAGTGGTGCTAGAAAACAGCCCGGAGCCGGTGCGTAATCGCGTGATGATTTTAGAGCGCAGTGACGAAAAAACACCGTTCGAGCTTGGCGTCTGCGCGCCGAAAAAGCGGCTGCATGAACCGCTGATCGACGCGTTTTGGAAGATTGTTCTGGAACGTAAATCCGCAGAGTAGCGCCAGCGTCAGGTCTAAAATCAGTGGTAGATTCAGTATTGGCGCTCCTTTTCTGTATAATGTCGTGATCCATTGTAGTGGGGGGCTTGTTAACCATCGCGTTAAGCAGGCCAGAACAGACGGTGTCATTGCGCACTTGACAGCGAAAATACAAACTTAATTAGCCATCATTATGATAATCAAACCAAAAATTCGTGGATTCATCTGTACAACGACCCATCCGACTGGCTGCAAAGTCAACGTGGAAAAGCAGATCGAGTATGTTAAGCAGAACGGGAAAATCGAGAACGGCCCGTCTCGCGTGCTGGTGATCGGTGCTTCCACCGGTTACGGTCTGGCTTCCAGAATTTCCGCCGCCTTTGGCAGCGGTGCCGCCACTATCGGCGTATTTTTCGAAAAACCGGGCACGGATACCAAACCAGGTTCCGCAGGCTGGTATAACTCTGCAGCTTTCGACGAAGCGGCCAAGCGTGAAGGTCTGTACTCCAAAAGCATCAACGGCGATGCGTTCTCTGACGAATGCCGTGATGAAGTGATTAAACTGATTAAAGAAGACCTGGGTCAGATTGACCTGGTGGTTTACTCACTGGCTTCCCCAGTGCGTAAAATGCCGAAAACCGGTGAAGTTGTCCGCTCTGCGCTGAAGCCAATCGGTGAGGTTTACACCTCTAAAGCGATCGATACCAACAAAGATCAGATCATCACCGCCAGCATTGAGCCGGCTACCGAAGAAGAAGTACAGAACACCGTCACCGTGATGGGCGGCGAAGACTGGGAATTGTGGATGGGCGCGCTGAGTGAAGCAGGCGTGCTGGCTGAAGGCGTGAAAACCGTAGCCTACTCCTACATCGGTACCGACCTGACCTGGCCAATCTACTGGCACGGCGCGCTGGGCAAAGCGAAAGAAGACCTCGATCGCGCGGCGGGTGAACTACGTAACCAGCTGGCCCCGCTGAACGGTTCCGCTAACGTTGCCGTACTGAAGTCCGTCATCACCCAGGCATCTTCTGCGATTCCGGTAATGCCACTGTACATCTCCATGGTCTTCAAGCTGATGAAAGCGCAGGGGATTCACGAAGGTTGTATCGAGCAGATCAACCGTCTGATGACCACCAGCCTGTACGGCGATAAAGTGGCGCTTGATGACAACCAGCGTATCCGTATGGATGACTGGGAACTGCGTGACGACATTCAGCAGGCATGCCGCGATCTGTGGCCGCTGATCACCACCGAAAACCTGGCGCAAGAAACCGACTATGCAGGATACAAGCAGGAATTCCTGAACCTGTTCGGTTTTGCCCTCGACGGTGTGGATTACGACGCTGACGTGAATACCGAAGTCGAATTCGACGTTATCACGCTGTAATCTGCTGATTCAGTAGCAAAAAGGGTTCATGTTTTTACATGAACCCTTTTTTAATGGCTGTTGTTAACCCGCCAGGAAGAACCTGAACGCCGGGTTATGTGTTTCATCGTGACAGTCATAACCCAGCTCGTTTAGCCGCGTTTCGAAATCAGGCTCGTGTTCACCCAACTCAAACGCCGCCAGTACACGACCATAGTCAGTGCCGTGACTGCGATAGTGGAACAATGAAATATTCCAGTGTGTCCCCAGGGTATGCAGGAATTTGAGCAACGCCCCCGGCGATTCAGGAAATTCAAAGCTGTAGAGACGTTCCTGTAAGGGTTTCGACGGGCGTCCACCGACCATATAACGTACGTGTAGCTTCGCCATCTCGTCATCAGACAGATCCACCACGCTGTAGCCGCCCTCATTGAGCAGTTGCAGGATTTCCTTACGTTCCTCCAGCCCACGGCTCAGACGTACGCCGACAAAAATGCAGGCGTCTTTCGCATCAGCAAAACGGTAGTTAAATTCGGTCACCGAGCGCCCGCCCAGCAGCTGACAGAACTTCAGGAAGCTGCCCTTTTCTTCCGGAATAGTTACTGCCAGCAAGGCTTCGCGCTGTTCCCCAAGCTCGCAACGTTCGGAAACGTAGCGCAGGCCGTGGAAGTTAACGTTAGCGCCGGAAAGAACATGCGCCAGACGCTCGCCGCGAATATTATGCTGGGCGATGTATTTTTTCATCCCCGCCAGCGCCAGCGCCCCGGAAGGCTCCGCCACCGCGCGCACATCTTCGAACAGGTCTTTCATTGCCGCGCAAATAGCATCGCTATCAACAGTAATAATATCGTCGAGATATTCCTGGCACAGACGGAAGGTTTCATCGCCGATACGTTTCACCGCCACGCCTTCGGCAAAGAGACCCACACGCGGCAGATCCACCGGATGACCGGCATCCAGCGCCGCTTTCAGGCAGGCCGAATCTTCCGCTTCCACGGCAATTACTTTGATTTGCGGCATCAGCTGTTTAATCAGCACCGCAACACCTGCCGCTAATCCGCCACCACCAACTGGCACGAATACGCGATCGAGATGCGCGTCCTGCTGGAGCAGCTCCAGCGCCAGCGTGCCCTGCCCGGCAATCACCATCGGATGATCGAACGGTGGAACCCAGGTAAAACCTTGCTGCTGCGACAATTCAATCGCTTTAGCTTTAGCTTCATCAAAATTCGCGCCGTGCAGCAGCACTTCTCCGCCGAAGCCGCGAACGGCATCGACTTTGATATCGGCGGTAGCCGTTGGCATGACAATCAGCGCCTTCACGCCTAATCGCGCAGAAGAGAACGCGACACCCTGAGCATGATTACCAGCCGATGCGGTAATGACGCCATGCGCTTTTTGCTCTTCGGTCAGGCCCGCCATCATGGCATAGGCTCCGCGCAGCTTGAAGCTGTGAACGGGTTGACGGTCTTCGCGCTTCACCAGAATGACGTTGTCGAGGCGCGAAGAGAGTTTTTCCATTTTCTGTAGCGGCGTTACCTGTGCCGCTTCGTATACCGGCGCACGCAGTACCGCTCTGAGATACTCGGCACCCTCAGGAGCGCCGGATAGAGGTTGTGAATCCGCCATGGTCATTATCCCCCGAGCTTCGACTTATCGCGCACCGCACCTTTGTCGGCGCTGGTTGCCAGGCTGGCGTAGGCGCGCAGTGCGAAGGAGACCTGACGCTGACGATCTTTTGGCGTCCAGGCTTTGTCACCGCGAGCTTCCTGCGCTTCACGGCGTGCAGCGATTTCCGCATCACTCAATTGCAGTTGAATGCCACGATTCGGGATATCGATGGCAATCATGTCACCATCTTCGATAATCGCGATATTACCGCCGCTGGCCGCTTCCGGAGAAACGTGACCAATGGAAAGCCCCGAAGTACCGCCGGAGAAACGACCATCGGTAATCAGCGCGCAAGCCTTGCCGAGGCCCATCGATTTCAGGAAAGTGGTTGGGTAGAGCATTTCCTGCATGCCTGGCCCGCCTTTCGGCCCTTCGTAGCGAATGACAACCACATCACCAGCCACCACTTTACCGCCGAGGATTGCTTCAACCGCATCGTCCTGGCTTTCGTACACTTTTGCCGGGCCGGTGAATTTCAGGATACTGTCATCCACGCCTGCGGTTTTTACGATACAGCCGTTTTCCGCGAAGTTACCGTACAGGACTGCCAGACCGCCGTCTTTGCTGTAAGCATGTTCCAGCGAGCGGATGCAGCCTTCAGCGCGGTCGTCATCCAGCGTATCCCAACGACAATCCTGTGAGAATGCCTGGGTAGTACGAATGCCGGCCGGGCCAGCACGGAACATTTTTTTCACCGCGTCGTCTTTGGTCAACATCACGTCATAACGATCGAGCGTTTGCGGCAGAGTCAGACCCAGCACGTTTTTCACGTCGCGGTTCAGCAGTTCGGCACGATCCAGTTCGCCTAAAATACCCAACACACCGCCTGCGCGGTGCACGTCTTCCATATGGTATTTCTGCGTGCTCGGCGCCACTTTACACAGCTGCGGGACTTTGCGGGACAGCTTGTCGATATCACTCATGGTGAAGTCGATTTCCGCTTCCTGCGCGGCCGCCAACAGGTGCAGAACGGTATTGGTGGAGCCGCCCATGGCGATATCCAGCGTCATGGCGTTCTCAAACGCCGCTTTGCTGGCAATGTTGCGCGGCAGGGCGGAGGCATCATCCTGCTCGTAATAGCGTTTGGTCAGCTCGACGATGCGTTTACCTGCGTTGAGGAACAGTTCTTTACGGTCGGCGTGAGTTGCCAGCAGTGAACCGTTACCCGGCTGTGACAATCCCAGCGCTTCGGTCAGGCAGTTCATGGAGTTAGCGGTGAACATCCCGGAACAGGAGCCGCAGGTTGGGCAAGCGGAACGTTCAACCTGCTCGCTTTGTGAGTCGGAAACTTTCGGGTCCGCGCCCTGAATCATCGCATCAACCAGATCCAATTTGATGATTTGGTCAGAGAGCTTGGTTTTCCCGGCTTCCATCGGACCACCGGAAACAAAGATCACCGGAATATTCAGGCGCAAAGAGGCCATTAACATCCCGGGGGTGATTTTGTCGCAGTTGGAGATGCAGACCATCGCATCGGCGCAGTGGGCGTTAACCATGTACTCAACGGAGTCAGCGATCAGCTCACGCGACGGCAGTGAATACAGCATGCCACCGTGCCCCATGGCGATACCATCATCCACAGCAATGGTGTTGAACTCTTTCGCCACGCCGCCTGAGGCTTCGATTTGTTCGGCAACCAGCTTACCGAGATCGCGCAGGTGGACGTGACCCGGCACAAACTGGGTAAAGGAGTTCACCACAGCGATAATCGGTTTGCCGAAGTCATCATCGGTCATCCCGGTAGCGCGCCACAATGCGCGGGCACCCGCCATATTGCGGCCGTGGGTGGTGGTAGCAGAACGATACTTAGGCATGCTTGATTAACTCCCGTCTGTCTTTCCCCTTCATACTTCACGCCGCAGGTGCGTTGACCGCCTCGCTCACCCCAGTCACTTACTACAGTAAGCTCCTGGGACTTGCTGCGTTGCCGTCTTCCTGCAACGTGAATTATTTTGGGGAAATATTAATTTTGTTATTGGTTTACTGAATCCAACCAGCCGTATTTATCTTCCGTTTCACCGGTGAAGAGGCCAAAGAAGGCCTGCTGGATGCGTTTGGTGACCGGACCGCAGCGGCCTTCGCCAACCTGGATACCATCGACACTGCGTACTGGGGTGATTTCGGCCGCGGTACCGGACATGAACACTTCGTCGGCCAGGTACAGTGATTCACGGGACAACACCTGCTCACGCACTTCGATATCGAGATCTTTCGCCAGCTTAATGATCGCGTCACGGGTAATACCCGGCAGTGCAGAAGAGGTAAACGGCGGGGTAAACAGAATGCCGTCTTTTACTTCAAACAGGTTTTCGCCCGCACCTTCGGAGATGTAACCATTCACATCCAGCGCAATGCCTTCCTGATAGCCATGACGACGCGCTTCGCTACCCACCAGCAGCGAAGACAGATAGTTACCGCCCGCTTTAGCAGCAGTAGGGATGGTGTTCGGCGCAACGCGGTTCCAGGAAGAAACCATCGCGTCGATCCCCTGCTCCAGCGCTTCTGCACCAAGGTAAGCACCCCACGGGAACGCGGCGATGATCACGTCAGTGGTGTATCCCGCTGGCGGGTTAACGCCCATCCCCACGTCGCCAACAAACACCAGCGGACGAATATAGGCGCTGGTCAGATTGTTTTTACGAATCACCTCGCGGCAAGCTTCCATCAGCTCATCAACGCTCTGAGAAACCGGAAAACGATAGATCTTGGCTGAATCACGCAAACGCTGCATATGTTCGCGATGACGGAACACCACCGGCCCTTTGTGAGAATCGTAGCAACGGATGCCTTCGAATACTGAAGTACCGTAGTGCAGCGCGTGGGACATCACGTGAACCTTCGCGTCTTCCCAACGAATCATCTCGCCATTAGACCAAATGTAATCAGCTTTTTTCGTCGTCATTTTTCTTCCTTTTGCGCTCAGGCGCGGATTTGTTGTGATGTGGTTGTGCTCTGGCAGATAGCAACATGTGCAACGTCTACCAGTTTACTTAACTGACTAAACAGTAAGTCGACCGACCGGGGGCTGGCAACGGTCAATTCGATATTTATATTTTGCGCATCGCTGGCGGCTTCCATATTCATGGAGCACACCTGAAAACCACGATGGCGTACCACGCGTAAAACACGTTCTAACGTTTCCGGATTGAAACGAGCCTCAACGGCGACCTGATGTTGCATCATGATAATTTCTCCAGCATTTCTGAGTTACTGGCACCTGGCGGTACCAGAGGCCAGACATTCTCAAGTTCGTCGATTGAGACATGAAGCAGGTATGGCCCCTCGCTGTTCAGCATGGTGTCGAGTGCCGCTTCAACCTGGTCTTTACGGGTGATGTGTTGACCTGGTATGCCGAAGGCGCTGGCCAACATGAGGAAATCGGGGTTATCGGTAAGGGTGGTTTCGCTATAACGTTCCTGGAAAAACAGCTGCTGCCATTGTCGCACCATGCCTAACCGCTGGTTGTCGAGTAAGACTATTTTCAGCGGCAACTGCTTGCGTTTTACGGTGCCCAGTTCCTGTACATTCATCATGAAGGAACCGTCACCGGAGATACAGATTACCGTATCGTTCGGGCGAGCAACCTGCGCGCCAACCGCTGCTGGCAGGCCAAAGCCCATCGTACCCAGGCCGCTCGAGGTGATGAAATTTTCCGGGCGGGTGTAGGTCATATGCTGCGCCGACCACATCTGATGCTGACCAACATCCGTTGTCACTACGCTGTCCGCGGGTTTGCGATCGGACAACTGCTTCAACAACAGTGGCGCGTAGATAGCCTCACCGGGATGATCATAGCGCCAGGTATGCTCTGTGCGCAGTTCAGCGCTATGCTGACGCCATGCGTCAATCTTCAGAGATTGCTGCAATGCCGGCAGCAGAGAATTTAAATCACCCTGCAGGGCGACGTGCGCCTGGCGCAGCTTGTTCATTTCCGCCGGGTCGATATCTATGTGGATCACGCTGGCATTCGGTGCGAAGGTATTCAGCTTGCCGGTCACCCGATCATCAAAACGCGCGCCCACTGCAATCAGTAAATCACATTCTTGCACCGCAAAATTTGCCGCTTTAGTGCCATGCATTCCCAACATACCCAAATAATATGGGTAGTCAGCTTCTACTGCGCCCAGCCCCTTCAACGTGCAGGCGACCGGCATTTGGGTTACCGCGATAAATTCACGCAGGGCCGGGACCGCCTGCGCCATACCAACGCCGCCACCGACGTACAGGATCGGTTTTTGCGCCTGCGCCAGCATTTTACGTGCCTGCTCAACATCCGCGTGCGGGAAAACCTCTACGTTTTCGACGGTCGTAAAATACGGCTCCAGCGTACCGCTGGCCAGCTGGATGTCTTTCGGGATATCAACCAGAACCGGACCCGGACGACCGGAGTTCGCCACAGCGAAAGCCTCTGCCATAATGCGCGGCAGCTCTTCCAGTGACTGCACCAGGAAACTGTGTTTGGTGCAGGACAAAGACATACCGAGAACGTCCACTTCCTGGAACGCATCCGTTCCGATGAAAGGTGAGGCCACCTGACCGGTGATCGCCACCACAGGAACAGAATCTAACAGCGCATCGGCGAGTCCGGTGATCAGGTTGGTAGCGCCAGGACCTGAAGTGGCGATACACACACCGGTTTTACCGGTCGCACGGGCATAGCCAATTGCCGCCATTGCCGCACCCTGCTCGTGTCGGCACAACAGGTGTTCTACGCCGCCGTCATACAACGCATCGTAAACCGGCATAATTGCGCCACCAGGATAACCAAAGACGGTTTGAACCCCTTGTGCACGCAACGCATGTACCACCCACTGTGCCCCATTCATAGTTACATCCCCGCCGTAAATCTTGAGAAACAGAATTTTATGCTACCGTTCACTTTCTGCTCCTCATGTATGTTTTTAAGGTCAAAAAAAACCCCCGGACCTTTCGGTGCGGGGGTCTTAGTTCGTTAAGGCTTGTTTTCTAAGCCTTTCCTCGTCCAAGTGCAGCCCCGCACGGTGGGATAATAATCACCACCACGCTAATCACGACCAGGCTAATCACTCGTAGAAGGGCTGTCATTTTTGTATTTTCTTGCATCTTGTTCGAAGGAATACCTAAAGAGTTACCATAGAATTTGCAAATGACACAAGATATTTTTTTATTCGTTTTTCTGACGCCGTTAACGGTTTAGATAAATATCATTGTTTTTTATACAAAAAATCAAAAGTGAAAATATTTCACTTTTCAGGTGATTCTCGGCAACCCGTTCCCTACTAAAAACGTTATTCAAAAGCGTTTGCGAGCGCTATTCCAGGCTTTATGCAAGCAGTATTGAGCTACATAAAAACACGGGAATAAGCCTCTAAAAACCGTAATTATGTGAAATCTTGCCGCGATGTATTGCGACATAATGCTTTCATCAGGAGGGCTTATGTCACTATCGATTGTTCACACACGCGCTGCGCTGGGCGTGAATGCGCCAGCCATTACCATCGAAGTACATATCAGTAATGGTTTGCCTGGTTTAACCATGGTGGGATTACCCGAAACAACGGTAAAAGAGGCTCGCGATCGAGTTCGCAGTGCGATTATTAATAGCGGTTATGAATTCCCGGCGAAGAAGATAACCATAAACCTCGCTCCGGCCGATCTCCCGAAAGAAGGGGGACGATATGATTTACCTATCGCAGTTGCGCTTCTGGCTGCGTCTGAGCAGCTTACAACCCATAACCTCGATACATATGAGCTGGTAGGCGAATTAGCGCTTACAGGCGCGTTACGCGGCGTTCCCGGTGCGATATCAAGTGCAACTGAAGCTATTCGCGCAGGCAGGAGAATTATTGTCGCAAAAGAGAATGCAGCTGAAGTGGGACTGATACACGGTGAAGGGTGCCTTATTGCCGATCATCTACAGGCTGTATGCGCATTTCTCGAAGGTAAGCATGATTTAGACAGACCATCATCGGCAGATTTTACCCCCTGCGCATTAGCAGATGATCTGAGCGATGTTATCGGCCAGGAACAAGGTAAACGCGGACTGGAACTTACCGCAGCTGGCGGTCATAACCTCTTACTCATCGGGCCGCCGGGAACGGGTAAGACCATGCTGGCCAGTCGCCTGAGAGGATTGCTTCCGCCACTGAGCAATGATGAAGCACTGGAAAGCGCCGCGATTCTAAGTCTGGTCAATTCCGACACGCTACAAAAACAGTGGAAACAACGCCCTTTTCGTTCGCCGCATCACAGTGCTTCATTAACTGCCATGGTCGGTGGCGGCTCTATTCCTGCGCCAGGCGAGATATCTCTGGCGCATAACGGCATACTGTTTCTGGATGAGCTTCCCGAGTTTGAGCGGCGCACGCTGGATGCACTGCGAGAGCCCATTGAGTCCGGGCAGATTCATTTATCCCGTACTCGGGCAAAAATAACTTACCCCGCGCGTTTTCAGCTTATTGCTGCCATGAATCCCAGCCCAACAGGACATTATCAGGGGAACCATAACCGCTGTACCCCAGAGCAGACGCTACGCTACCTCAATCGATTATCAGGTCCATTTCTTGACCGCTTCGATCTCTCCCTCGAAATCCCCTTACCGCCGCCCGGCATACTCAGCCAGAGCCAGGTAAAAGGGGAAGATAGCGCAACGGTGAAGCAACGCATTATGGCAGCACGAGAGCGTCAGTATCGGCGGCAGAATAAGTTAAATGCGCACCTGGACAGTCAGGATATCCATAAATACTGTCCATTGCGTAGCGACGATGCGCAGTGGCTTGAAGAAACGCTCGCGCATCTCGGATTATCCATCCGCGCCTGGTTACGCCTGATAAAGGTCGCTCGAACGATCGCGGATATAGAACAATCTGACCATATCTCTCGCCAGCACTTACAGGAGGCTGTTGGGTATCGGGCGATAGACAGATTACTCATTCATTTGCAGAAACTACTGGCATAAAAAAAGGGCTTTCGCCCTTTTTTATTAATCATCAGATTCGGTGTAGTCTTCCGCACCTTCCACCTGAGGTTTCCCGCCAGACAGCGTGTGGAAGCGTTTTGGACGCTTAATGCGCGTCATGTATTTGGACCACACACGTTCAGCTTCGGTAACCGGTTCGCGCTCACCACGGCATACCGCAACAAACAGTTTTTCTTCTTCCGTTACCGGCTCACGCTTGCCCAGATCCAGCTCGTTGAAAGCATAACCGTGACGCTCAAGCAGTTGTGCTTCTTTAATGGTGAAATCACCATGACGGGAGAATCCGCGGGGATAATATTTATTATCGAAATATCGATTAGTCGTCGTAAAGCTTTCCGCCATCCTGCACGCTCCTAATTCTTTGGCCGAGCTATTTATGGCGCGGAGTATTAGTTACGCTTGACAGAGCGTCAAACAAAAGATTTAAATCATAACGACAAATAATTTTATGGAGCGAGTTGTGGATACGGAATTGTTAAAAACTTTCCTGGAAGTTAGCCGGACACGCCACTTTGGCAGGGCTGCTGAAGCGCTCTATCTGACCCAATCAGCGGTTAGTTTTCGGATCAGACAACTGGAAAATCAATTGGGTGTAAACCTGTTCACCCGACACAGAAACAATATCCGTTTAACCGCTGCAGGTGAAAAATTATTACCTTACGCTGAAACGCTGATGAATACGTGGCAAGCAGCACGTAAGGAGGTTGCGAATACCTCGCGGCATAACGAGTTTTCTATTGGTGCCAGCGCATCCCTCTGGGAATGCATGCTTAATGGCTGGCTGGGGCGTTTGTACCAATCCCAGGAGCCACAATCCAGCCTGCAATTTGAAGCGAGGATCGCGCAGCGACAGTCGTTAGTAAAACAGCTTCATGAACGACAGCTTGATCTATTGATTACTACCGAAACGCCCAAAATGGACGAATTTAGCAGCCAACTGTTGGGATATTTCACGCTGGCGCTCTATTGCAGTTCTCCTTCACAAACCAAAGATGAACTGAATTATCTGCGTCTGGAATGGGGACCTGACTTTCAGCAACACGAGGCTGGATTGATTGCGGGAGATGAAGTGCCGGTACTTACCACCAGTTCGGCAGAATTAGCCAGGCAGCAACTTTCAGTCCTCAAAGGTTTTAGCTGGCTACCGGTCAGCTGGGCTAAAGGTAAAAGCGATCTCCATACGGTTACCGACAGTACAACGCTTTCACGCCCGTTATATGCAGTTTGGCTGCAAAATAGCGATAAACATGCACTGATTTGCGATCTGCTGAGAACGAATATTCTGGAAGATTAAGGAAAACGCTGGCAAGGATGCCGGGAGTAAAATAGAAAGAAGGAAAAACTCAAATTACAGGTAAAAAAAAATCCTTAGCAATAATGCTAAGGATTGTTTCTGGCAGGGGCGGAGAGACTCGAACTCGCGACACCCGGTTTTGGAGACCGGTGCTCTACCAACTGAGCTACGCCCCTAAATCTTCTTATCATTAAGCCTGCTTAGTAGCAGGCTTAATTTTCTAATAAGTGGCGGAACGGACGGGACTCGAACCCGCGACCCCCTGCGTGACAGGCAGGTATTCTAACCAACTGAACTACCG